>WFQO01000100.1 GCA_015486995.1 Nitratifractor sp.
ATTGCCTGGAAAATCGCGTTTTTAATCGCTTTGGCGTTGCTGCTCCCGTGACTGACGATGGCGCAGCCGTCGATTCCAAGCAGAGGCGCACCGCCGTATTCGGCATAATCTACCTGTTTTTTGAGACGGGCAAAAACCTTTTTTTTCATCAGTAGTGCTCCGATCTTCGCCGGGAGAGACTTACGGATCTCCTGCCGCATCAGTGTGAAGATCGCCTCCGCGACCCCTTCGCTGGTTTTGAGCAGGATGTTGCCGGTGAAGCCGTCGGTCACGACCACATCGACACTGCCGTTGAAGATATCCCGCCCTTCGACGTTCCCGATAAATCCCGGAACCTTTTTAAGAAGAGGAAAGGCTTCTTTGGTTAGTTCGTTGCCTTTGGAATCCTCTTCACCGTTGGAGAGCAATCCGACGCGCGGATGGGCGATCTTCATCACCTCCTGCCCGTAAACTTCCCCCATCGCTCCGAACTCGTAGAGATTTCGGGCTTTGCAGTCGACAACCGCACCGACGTCCAGAACAAGCGTTTTGCTATCTTTGACGTTGGGCATAAGCGTGGCAAGGGCCGGTTTGGAAATATGGGGGAGGCGTCCGATACGCAGGGTCGCGAGGGTCATCGTTGCGCCGCTATGTCCGGCGGAAACTACGGCATCCGCTTTGCCCTCACGGACCAGCTCGACGGCTTTGTAGATCGAGGACTCTTTCCGACGCAGAGCGTTAGTCGCCTGATCGTGCATCTCGATGACTTCACTCGCTTCGACGATCTCTACACGCTCCACATAATATTGGGGCATAAAGGAGAGAATCGCATCCCGGTCTCCGACGAGGATAAGCTCGAAACGACGCTCCTCCATCGCCTGGATACAGCCTTCGATAATCGGTTCGGGGCCGAAATCCCCTCCCATCGCATCGACGGCGACACGGATCAGACGCTCACGCGAAGCCATTAGGACTTGTATTCGCCTGTCGTGGGGTTCATGCGGTGGGGCATTCTCCAGGTACCGTCAGCATCTTTGACGGGTCGGGGAAGTTTGACCTTGTAGTGGGTGCGGCGCTTGGCCGCGCGGGTTTTGCTGTGTCTTCTCTTGGGTACTGCCATGAGTTATCCTTTCGTAATGGGGTTAATATTCCAGATCGATTTCCCGATCTTCCGCCCGACACTTCGGGCAATAATGGTATTCAGAGCTATACGCGACGATTTCACTCTCCATAAGTCTATCGATGTCGATCGTTCCGTCGAGAAACTCCACGGTATCGAGGTCTTCGGCGATCGGCAAAGGCCGATCGCTCAAATGCAAAGCCAAAGGTAACTCCAGCCGCTCGCGATACGATTTACCGCAGCGATCACATTCGAGTTCCAACGCTCCTTCGATTGTCCCGTTGATCTCCACCCGATGCGCTCCGGTGCGCACCAAGGTCCCCTCCATCGTTATGTCCTCCCGATGATAACGGAAATCACCGGGACTGCGGCCGACTTTGGAGAAAGCGATTTTCATCGAAGTGCTTCGTTACTTAGAGAATTTCCCGTCGCGCGAAGAAAAAGGCGATTTCGATGGCGGCGTTCTCCAGGGAGTCACTGCCATGTACGGCGTTGGCATCAATGCTTTCGGCGAAATCGGCCCGGATCGTACCGGGAGCCGCCTCTTTGGGATCGGTCGCCCCCATCAGTTCGCGATTCTTGGCAACGGCGTTTTCCCCTTCGAGGACAGAGACGACGACCGGTCCGGAGATCATAAACTCCACCAGTTCGCCGAAAAAGGGGCGTTCCTTGTGAACGGCATAGAACGCTTCGGCATCGGCACGGCTCAGTTGGATCTTTTTGGTCGCGGCAATCCGTAAGCCGTTGCTTTCGAAACGGTCGAGAATTTTACCGACGACATTTTTTTTGACAGCATCGGGTTTGATGATGGAGAGAGTTTGTTGCATCGTTGTTGTCCTGAATCAGAAAAATTTTGGACCGAATAGTAGCGTAAAAACTATTAAAAAGGAATTAAGTGAAAAAAGAAAAAAGTGTAGAGAAAGCCGGCCGGCCGACAAAGCGACCGCCGAACTCAGTCTTCGATAACGGGAGTGTGGTTGGCGCGAGCGTCCGCGGGAATATCCTCGCGGCAGGGCATACCCTCGACGCAGTCGCTCCAGACGATGCAACCCTCGGTAGGGCAGGCTTCGGCACAAGCGGGCGTGTCATGGTATCCGACACACTCGACACACTTGTCGGCGTAGACGTAATAGATGTCCTCTCCCGTAGGGTTATCGTCCTCGTCGACGATCGCCTCGACCGGGCACTCGTCGATACATGCCGCACAGTTGATGCAGATATCCGTAATCATTACAGCCATCTGATTTCTCCTTTGTTTTTTTGATACGTCACACTATATCACACGAAAATTAAACAGCCCTTTAATCACGGACTGCGGCCGGGACGGAAAAAAGATGATACGAAATGAAACGGTTTTGCGGCAAATTTCCGGGGCGAAACTTCCACCTGGGGGCATCAGAGACCGAGATAGGAGCGGATTTCATCGACACGGTCGGTCCGCTCCCAGCTGAATTCGGGCTCTTCCCGTCCGAAGTGGCCGTAGGCGGCGGTTTTTCGGTAGATGGGGCGCAAGAGATCCAGGCTGTTGATGATACCGGCGGGACGCAAGTCGAAGGTATCGCGGACGCAGGCTTCGATCCGCGACTCGTCGATAGCGGCGGTGCCGTGGGTGTCGACCATTATGGAGACAGGTTCCACGACCCCGATCGCGTAGGCGATCTGGATCGTCACCCGGTCCGCCACCCCGGCGGCGACGAGGTTTTTGGCGACGTACCGGGCGGCGTAGGCGGCGGAGCGGTCGACTTTCGTGGGATCTTTGCCGCTGAAAGCGCCGCCGCCGTGGGGGCAACTACCGCCGTAGGTATCGACGATGATCTTGCGTCCCGTCAAGCCGGCATCCCCCTGAGGGCCGCCGATGACGAAGCGGCCCGTGGGATTGATGTGATAGACGATATCCTCCGCGATGAGCTCGCGTGGGATGACGGCATGGATCACTTCGTCGAGAACGTCCCGGTGCAGCTGCTTCTGCTCGATTTCCGGCGCGTGCTGGGTCGAGACAACGACGGTCGTCACCGCCTCGGGTTTGCCGTCACGATAGCGGACACTCACCTGGGCTTTGCCGTCGGGGCGCAGATAGGGAAGTGTCCCGTTCTTGCGCACCTCGGCCAGCTTGGCGGTGATCTTGTGCGCCAGAGAGATGGGCAGCGGCATGAGCTCCTCAGTCTCCCGGCAGGCGTAACCGAACATCAGCCCCTGGTCCCCCGCTCCGGTCTCACCGGAGGCCTGATCGACTCCCTGGTTGATGTCGGGGCTCTGTTCCCCGATACCGTTGAGGACGCCGGCGCTGCGGTAGTCGAAACCGAAGCTGGCATCGGTATAGCCGATCTGCCGGATCACTTCCCGGGCGATGTCCTGCATCGGAGCGTAGGCCTGGGTTTTGAGCTCTCCGGCGATGACGCAGTAGCCGTTGCTCAGCAGGGTTTCGCAGGCGACCCGGGCTCCGGGGTCCCGTTCGATGATATAATCCAGGATCGCGTCACTGATCTGATCCGCCATTTTGTCGGGATGCCCCTCGGTGACGGATTCACTGGTAAAGATGTATTCTTTCGCCATAGGTTTTCTTTCCTTCTTGCTGGTTTTAGTTTTAAAATCGGAAGTGACTCTCTGTAGATGAGCCTACCAAAATTATCCAAATAATAATTGAGTCCACTGTGAAAACGATGGTCTCACACCGCATTCCCCAAACTCTTTTGTACCCGCTGGGCCAACTGCTCGGGCAAAAGCCCCAGATGCTCTTCGACATCGCGGGTTTTGCCGTGGGGGATGAAACGGTCGGTATACTCGAAGCTGACGATCCGCACCCCCTCGATCCCCTCCTCTTCGAGGAACTCCTCCAGCGCCGAGGCGACACCGCCGAGACGGGCACCGTCGCTGAAAACAAACCACCGTCCATACTCCGCGGCCAGACGGCGCAACAGATCCCGATCGAGCGGTTTGACGAAACGCAGATCTAGGATCGCGGGCCGAAGGCCTTCGAGTACCTTCGCCGTGCGCAGTGCTCGGCCGACACCGTTGCCGTAGCCGACGAAGAGGACCTCTTCCCCTTCTCGCAGCAGATGCGCCCGACCCGTTTCGTACTCGGGAACCGAGAAATCCTCCGCAAGGAAAGCCCCCCGGGGATAGCGCAGCGCCAACGGCGTGGGGAAATCCGCGGCAAAGCGCAAGGCTTTCTCCATACCGGTGGGGTTGAACGGGGCCATCAGTGTCAGGTTCGGAATCGGCCGAAGATAGGAGATATCGAAGGCCCCCTGATGGGTCTCTCCATCTTCGCCTACGATCCCCGCCCGGTCGATCGCGAAGGTGACCCCCAGATTCATCAGGGCGATGTCGTGGATCACCTGGTCGTATCCCCGCTGCAAAAAAGTCGAATAGATGGCGCAGAAGGGCTTGAAACCCTCCTTGGCCAGCGGTCCCATACTGGTGACGGCATGCTGCTCGGCGATGGCCACATCCCAGAATCGGTCGGGAAAACGCTCGATCAGAGGTCCCAGCCCCGTCCCTCCGGGCATCGCCGCCGTCACCCCGACGATCTTTTCGTCCGTTTCGGCGAGCTGCAGAAGGGTGTCGCTAAAAATTTTGGTCGCACTTTTGGCCCCTGATGACTTTTTGAGCGATTCACCTGTTTCGATATCAAACGGCCCGACCCCGTGCCAATGTTCACGGGGGCCTTCAGCGATTTTGTAGCCCTTGCCTTTGATCGTTTGGGCATGGACGATCACCGGTTTTTTCATCGAACGGGCGATCTTCAGTGTCTCGATGATGGAGGGGATATTATGGCCGTCGATGGGGCCGATGTATTCAATCCCCATCTCTTCGAAGATGATCCCCGGAGTGATGAGACGAAAGGATTCTTCGAATTTTTTGGCCACGTAGGTCGCACTCTCGGGAAACATTTCGAGTAGAGATTCGGTCTTTTTCTTGAGCTTCTGGTACAAAGGCCCCGCCATCCCTTTGGAGAGGGCCCGACTGATGGCGCCGATGGGTTTGGCGATGCTCATTTCGTTGTCGTTGAGAATCATCACGACAGGGTATTTGCGGTCCCCAAGCTCGTTGAGGGCCTCATAGACCATCCCCGCACTCATACTTCCGTCACCGATCATCACGACAGGAGTCCGTTTCCCCTCTTCCCCCCGCAGGCGGATCGCCTTGGCCGCCCCGACCGCCAGCGAGATCGATGTAGAGCTGTGGCCCGCTTTGTAATAGTCGTAGGGTGACTCCGACGGGTTGGTATAGCCGCTGATCCCCCCGAACTGCCGCAGCGTATCAAAACGCTCCCAGCGGTCGGTGAGAAGTTTGTGAGCATAGGCCTGATGGGAGACGTCAAAGATAAAAGGATCTTTGCCGGCATCGAAAACGGCATGCATCGCGACAATCAGATCCACGGCCCCCAGTGTGGAACTCAGATGTCCCCCGTTTCGACTGACCGTTTCGAGGATTTTTCGGCGGACTTTTTGCGCCACTGATTGCAGTTCTTCCGGACTTTGACCGTGCAGGTTCATTGCGACTCCCATCGTTTGCGGCTCGCCGCCAGAAGCAGGCGCCGAGCTCGTGAGGGTGTCAGTCGCTTGCCGATTAGCCCCTCCGCCTCCAGTAGTTCCTTCAGCCAGCTCTCGTCACAACGATGCCGGTAGAACTCCAGCTCTGCCGCGAGGCGACGCTTTCTTTCCCTTTGGGGATCCTCCTCCGCGAAGATAGGACGCCGACTACGCCCCGACGGGCGGCGGATCAGGCGGACCCGTCTCATCCGAGGATCTCATCCATCGCGGCGAAGAGCCGGTCGTTCTGCGCGGCCGTCCCCACGGTGATCCGCAGAGCGTTGAGCCCATAGCTGGCCAGGTCCCGGACGATCACCCCCCGCTCCAGCAGCGCTTCGGCCAGATCGGTCGAGTTGAGATCCCCCCCGAAATTCCAGGTGATAAAGTTGGTATAACTCTCGATGTAGTCGAAACGGTGTGCTCGAGCGTAGGCTTCGTAACGCCCGATCTGCTCCCGATGCAGTGCCAGGCTCTTTTCAAGAAATTCATCGTCCGAACAGGCGGTGATCGCCGCCGCCAGAGAGAGAGTCGTGATATTGAATGGAGGCCTCAGCTTCAGCAGCGCCTCGATGATCCCGGGCTGGGCGATGCCGTAGCCGACCCGCATCCCTCCCAGGCCGTAGGCTTTGGAGAAGGTCCCCAGGTAGAGAGCGTTGGGATACTCCAGAATTTCTCTGGGATCGACGGCATAGTCGGGATCTTTGGCCCGAGCGTACTCCATATAGGCTCCGTCGACCACCACCAGTGTCTCGGGATCGGCCCCGTCGAGAACCGCAAAGAGATCCTCCCTACGCATCGCGTCACCCGTGGGATTGTTGGGGGTGCAGAGGTAAACCACGTCGGGACGATGCTCCCGCATCATCGCCAAAAACTCTTCGGGACGGTGGCGCCAGTCGGGGGTGCGCAGAATCGTCGCCCCCTGCTGCCGGGCGTAGATCTCGTACATCGCGAAGGTGACCCGGCTCATCAAGACTTTCGCCCCGGGATGGAGCTTGGCCCGGGAGACGAACTCCAGGACCTGGTCGCTTCCCGCACCGATGATGAGCGTCTCCTCCAGCACATCGTAGCGCTGCGAGAGCGCCTCTTTGAGTTCGAACATACTATCGTCGGGATAGAGATGGGCTTTGTCGGCGTTCGCCCGGATCGTTGCGGCCACCCGGGGGCTGGTCCCCAGCGGATTTTCGTTGGAAGCGAGCTTGACCACCTCCTCGGGAGCGATCCCGAACTCCCGGACGACCAGTTCGATAGGCTTTCCGGCCTCGTAGACTTTGATGCTGTCGAGTTCTTTGTTGAATTTCATCTGTCTCTATCCTCTCAAACTACGCGGGCGAAGCCCGCCCCATATTTTCTACCCACTACACACCACCCTCTACCCACTCAAATTCAAACATCGTCCGCCTCTTTGACGTAAGAGCCGAGGAATTTGATCGACTCTCGATGTTTGGCGAAGATCCCTTTAATCTTTTCGTCGTTTTTGTGACCGTCGAATTCGATGAAAAAGATCGAATGGCCGCCGACGATGTGGGATTTGATCTTCGTCAGGCCGATCTGCGCCTCTTTGAAATCCAGCAGGAATTCCACCAACGCGCCGGGGCGGTTGGAGAGGCGCACCAGAATCGTCGTCTTGTCGTGGCCGCTGGGAGCGTTTTCGAAATCGCTGACGATGAAGAAACGGGTGCGGTTGTTCCCTTCGTCTTCGATATTTTTGAACATCATCGGCAGCTTGTAGAGCCGGGAGGCGACCTCGGCACAGATCGCCGCCGCCTCGGGATCCTTTGCCGCCATCTGGGCCGCTTTGGCCGTGGACTCCACCGGAATCTGCTCCACCTCATCGAGGCCGAAATCTTCCAGAAACTGGCTGCACTGCCCGAAGGCAATGTCTTTGGAGTAGATCCGTTTGATCTGCTTGAGATCCTCGGCTTTGGTGGCAAAGACGTGGTGGATCTCCACGATCACTTCGGCGATGATCTTGAGATCGTAGTCGCTGAGGCAGGAGATCGTATCGCTGACGATACCGTTGAAGCTGTTTTCGATGGGAACGACACCGAACTTGGCTTTGCCTCGGGCGACTTCCCGGAAGACCCCCTTGATGGTGTTGATGGGAATGTAGCTGCTCATCGCGCCGAATTTGCTCTCGGCCGCCTGATGAGTGAAGCTCGCCTCGGGACCGAGGAAGGCAATCCGCTCGGGAAGCTCGTAGTTGCGTGCGACGGCGAAGAGCTCCAGATAGAGTGCCTCGATGGCATCGTCGGTGAGCAAGCCGTTTTTCTCCCGGTTGAGGCGTTTGAGCCGTTCGAGAATCTCCCGCTCCCGTTCGGGGCGATAGATCGGCGCTCCGGTCTGCTGCTTGAGCTCTCCGACCTGCTTGACGAAACGCAGACGTTCGTTGTAGAGATCCAGCAGAGTTTCGTCGACCCGGTCGATCTCTCGGCGCAACTCCTGCAGGGTCATTGCTTTTCCTCCAACGGCTCTGTTTCCAGACGGATCTGATCCTCGAAACTCTCCCGCTTGCGAATGAGGCGGCAGGCTCCGCCTTCGCAGGTGACTTCGGCCGCTCGGCCCCGGGTGTTGTAGTTGCTCGCCATCGTAAAACCGTACGCCCCGGCACTGTGGATCAGCAAGAGATCGCCGGAACGGGTGGGAGGCAGAGCAACCTCCTTGCCCAGCCAGTCACCGCTCTCACAGATGGGACCCACGATATCGGCGGGGCTGGCCTCCCCCCGATCGGATCCGTCAAAAAGCGGTTCGATGCGGTGATAGGCTTTGTAAAGTGACGGGCGCAGCAGATCGTTCATCGCCGCATCGACGATGACGAAGCGTTTGTCGCCGTTACGCTTCTCGTAGAGGACGCGGGTCAACAGCCACCCGGCGTTGGCCACCAGATAGCGCCCCGGTTCACAGACAATCGTCAGATCCAGCCCCCGGATCGCCGTCGTGATCGTTTCGGCATATTGCGCCAGATCGATGGTCGTCTCCTCGTCGTAGACCACTCCCAATCCGCCTCCGACGTCGAAAAAGCGGATCTCCACTCCGATGGCGGCGAGAGAGCGGACGAGATCGGCGACGATCTGCGCCGCTTCACGGATCGGCTCCAGCTCCGTCAGCTGCGACCCGATATGGAAATGGATCCCCACCGGATCGAGCCAGTCGGAGTTTTTGGCGCGAATGTACATCCGCTTGGCCGTCTCGATGGCGACACCGAATTTGTTCTCATGCAAACCGGTGGAGATGTACGGGTGGGTTTTGGGGTCGACATCGGGGTTGACCCGGATCGAAATCCTCGCCTCTTTGCCCAACGTTTTCGCGATCGCTTCGACCCGCTCCATCTCCGCCTCGCTCTCGAGGTTGAGCATCAGAATCTCTTCACGCAAAGCCTGCTCGATCTCCTCGTCACGCTTGCCGACTCCGGAGAAGATGATCCGATAGGGGGCGATGCCCGCGGTACGTGCCCGACGGACTTCTCCGATGCTGACACAGTCGGCTCCGGCACCCAACTCTCCCAGATGCTTGAGCACGGAGAGATTGGAGTTGGCTTTGACGGCATAGGCGATCAGGGACTTATGACCGGCGAAGGCCTCTTTGAGCTTGCGATAGTTTTCGCTGATCACGTCGAAATCGTAAACGTAAAGCGGAGTACCGTATTTTTGGGCGAGGGCTGTGAAATCGATGGACATCTCGTTCCTATTCATCTCTTGAAATGGCAGTTATTTTATCCAAATAACTCTGGATTTTGCCTAGGAGTTCTTCTCGATACCGTATTCGTTCAGCAAGGCAATAGGATTGAGAATACCGGGTTTAATCCCGAATCCTCCGATAATAGATCAAAGAATAGAGCAGAAGCAGAGTGATCGGCAGCAGCTGTCCGAAGTCGGGATCGAGCGTCCCGCTGACCCCCAGGCGGTACATTGCGAAAAAAAAGGCCCACCCCAATAACGCCGCTCCCAAAATCGAGAGCCAGACACTCTCCGGTCGAACGAAGCGTTTGTAGGGCGGAGTTTTGAAGAAGAGAATCGGCATCAATGCCAGCGCAAAAAGCGGCATCAATAGCAGATTGTAGAGCGTTGCTCGGATTTTCTCGCTGTCCAGGCCCTGACGATGCAGCAACCACCAGGCTCTAAAACCGTCGATGGGACGTAATGCTTTCCCCTGATAGATCAATTTGACTACTTTGGGACGATAGCCTTTCAACAGAATAAAGTTGTGTCCGGTCGTTTCACGATATCCTGTTACCCGACCTTCCCGATTCCGGCGTTTCTTTTTGACAAAAGCTTCACGGGCATACCATTCTCCCCGGCGGTAATGAGCCACAGGGATTTGGATCGTCTCTTCGATCTGTCGACCCTTCGGCACGAAGATTGTCACTCCTTTCAAAATTTTGGCGACAGGATCCAGCTCCCGGACATAGACAAAATCGTTATTGAATTTAAAGAAAAGATCCTTGACTTTCTGCTGCGAAAGGGTATGGTGGAGAATGGCTCCTGCACGATTGCGTCCATAGGCGAAGTCTGTACTCTGCAAAAGTATGAAAAACAGATAGATCATCAGGGCAGAGAAGAAAAAGGGACGAAAAGTCTCTTTGCGGCTGTATCCGAAGGAGAAGAGAGAAACAAAAACGTTCTGTCGGACGAAAAGCACCACAGTCCATGCCAGGGCAAAGAGTAACGTAATAGGATACAACAACGAGAGCATATATTCCCACGTATAGAAAAGATAGAGGACTTTGAGATTGAAAGCGTCGGGAAGACGATGGGCGTTTTGAAGAAAATCGATGAAAACGACGGCGAAACTCAATCCGAAGAGAAGCAGGAGGAAATGTTTGAGATAGTGCAGTGCAATGTAACGGAAATAGCGTCTAACCTGCACAGGGGTCATCCGTCGCTTTCAGCGTATAGCGGGATTTGAGTTCCTCGAGAGACTTTTGGGGAATTCGAAGCGCCAGCTCGGCCGCATAGTCGACCAGGCAAGAAACCTTCTCTTCTTCCTCCGGGGTAAAAGGCTGTAGCACGTAGTCAACCACCTGGCTTTTGTGCTCGGGTTTGCCCACCCCCATCCGTAGGCGGATGTAGTCGCGTCCCACGGCGGCATCGATCGATTTGAGACCGTTGTGCCCCCCGTTACCACCGCCTCGCTTGAGGCGGATCTCCCCGAACTTCAAGTCAATGTCGTCATGAATGACGACGAGATGCTCGAGGGGAATTTTGAAAAAATGCAGCACGGGAGCGACACTCTTCCCCGAGAGATTCATAAAAGTCGTGGGTTTGAGAAAGAAGAGGTTTCCTTGACGATAAAGTTCGCCCTGGAACGATTTTTTGGAGATATCGCGGGCACCGGTTCGGGTGCGCATCGCGTCAACGACCCGAAAGCCGATGTTGTGTCGGGTCTTTTCGTACGCCGGCCCGGGGTTTCCCAATCCGACGAAGAGCCACATGGTTTCGGGGGCTTAGCGAGACTTGATCACACCGCAAACGGAGACGTGGGGGCGATCCATCATTTTGCACCCTTCGGGAACCTCGATGTCGCGTACGAGAATCGACTCGTCCCGGTCGAGGTCGCTGACGTCGAGGGTGAAGTTGGCGGGAACCTTCTCGATGGGGCCGCGAACACGGAGGCGCCGCTTGGTGATGACCAGTACTCCTTTGTTCTTCAGACCCTTGGGAGTACCGACGGTCTTGACGGGGACCAGGTAGTCGGTCACTTCACCGGGGATGGCTACCCGCAGATCCACATGCTGGATGTCGCCGGTGACGGGATGGAGCTGATACTCCTGGATCACGACCTCGAGCTCTTTGTCACCCACTTTGACGGGAAACGCAAGCTTCTCTTTTCGGCGTACGGTTCTAATGAAATCACCCTGTTTGAAGGCGGCGTGGATATTGTCCACTCCCTTCGCATAGATGTTCGCTATTAGATAACCATCTCGTTTGAGCTTTTTGGCGTTGCTCTTTCCGATACTCTCTCTAA
>WFQO01000101.1 GCA_015486995.1 Nitratifractor sp.
TGAGTTCCCGGACTGGAGCGAAGAGAAGATGCTCGAGGATCTACAGCGGTGGCTTTTGCCGTATCTGGCGGGGCGAAGAAGCCTCTCGGATCTGCGTGAACTCGATATGGTGCGCATACTGGAGAGTGAGACGGGATGGGAGGCTTTGCAACGCCTGGAAGGCTGCGCACCGGAGCGGATCACGGTACCGAGCGGTTCGAGGATCGCTGTCGACTATCGTGACCCGCAGCGTCCGATCCTGGCAGCCAAACTGCAGGAACTATTCGGATGGGAGTGTACGCCTATGCTGATCGAAGGACGTGTTCCTCTGACGATCCATCTCCTCTCTCCCGCGGGGCGTCCTTTGCAGATCACCCGGGATCTTGTCCATTTCTGGGAGGCGGTCTATCCCGAGGTTCGCCGGGAAATGAGGGGCCGTTATCCCAAACATCCCTGGCCGGAAGACCCCCTCAGCGCACAAGCTACGAAACGGACCAAGAAACAGCTGGCCCGGCGCTGAAGTCAACTAACGGCTTGCGCAGAGGTAACAGCAATCCTCGGGGATGTAGGCGCTGTGCAGAGTCTCGGGCGGGCTTTCGAGCCGGTCACCCGGCCGGAGGGTGAGAGTGTGGCCCTCTTCGGTGATCTGCAAAGTACCGGAGAGGACCCAGCGCACTTCGGAGTGGGGATGGGTGTGCCCGCCGTAGCGGGTTCCGGCGGCATCGCACCAACGGAAGATATTGAAGTAGCCTTCGTCTTCAAGGGCTTTGCGGATCACGGCTTCGTCGCTGATCCCTGTGTGGTCGACATAGCTTTTCATCGGCGGTTTCCCGCGATCAAGCCTCTTTTTTGTAGAAAGCGTCGATCATGCTCTGCACGACGCCCATGCCTACGACCCGTTCTCCGAAGCCGAGGATCTGGGCGTTGTTGTGGGCGCGGGCCATCCGGGCGGTGTAGGCATCGTGGCAGGTGGCCGCCCGGATGCCGGGGACTTTGTTGGCGGCGATGGAGATGCCGATGCCGGTGCCGCAGATGACGATGCCGAAGCTGCCGGGGTCGGCTTTGACCGCTTCGGCGCATTTGCGGCCGTAATCGGGATAGTCGACCCGATCGGCGGTCTCGGGGCCGAGATCGATGATCTCGTGGCCTTTGGAGCGGACATAGTCGATGACCTGGGCTTTGTAGTGGAATCCGGCGTGGTCGGTGGCGATGTAGAATTTCATGGTTTTACCTCCTGTTTTTTAATGAGAAAATAGAAATAGGTCCGCATCATCCCGGTAGGATCATTCTGAGGATCCAGCCTACGGGGGCGAAGAGGATGTTGGAGAGCGGGGTGAAAAGAATGGCAAAGAGAATGATCATCCCGTAGGGGTAGATCTTTTCATAGGCCTGGACGAAGCTGCGCCATCCCATCTTGGCGGCGAAGAAATGCAGGGCCTGGCTGCCGTCGAGCGGCGGAATCGGCCAGAGGTTGAAGACCGCCAAGACGACGTTGATCATCACGCTCTGGGCGAGAAAGAGATAGACAAAAGCGCTGATGAGCGAATGGGGCGGATAAGCTAGCGGCAGCAGGGTCGCGGCGAGGACGGCGAGGATCAGGTTGTAGGTGATCCCCGCGAGGCTGACGGCGATGGCGGCACCGTAGCCGCCGTTGCGGATGACGGTATTCATATTGATCGGGACCGGTTTGGCCCAGCCGAAGAGAAAAGGGGCATGAACCGCATAAAGAAGTGCCGGTACAAGAATCGTGCCCACCGGATCGATGTGGCGCAGGGGATTGATGCTCAGGCGTCCCATCGATTTGGCGGTAGTGTCGCCGTAGCGGTAGGCGACCCAGCCGTGCATGATCTCGTGGCCGACGATGGAGATCACCAGCGCCAGGACCGAGGCGGCGATTTTGAGAAGTTCCACTTCACTCATCAGTCATCCTTGGGAATTTCGTGTTGGAAAGTGTCGATGTTCCGGCCGACCCGGTCCCAGCGCACAGTGAAACGGTGGCGGTTCCAGGCGGCGCGGCACCGGTCAGAGCCGAGGGGGAGAGTCCCACAGACTTTGCGTAGGGCCTGATGATCCCGGCCGCCGCCGATGCCGCTGTAGACCCGCTCGTAGCTGCGATACTCGAGGCTGAAATAGATCACCCAGGGCTTGCCGATGATCAGGCTGTAGGGGACCGACCCCCAGAAGCGGCTGTCGTCGGAGTTGTCCCGGTTGTCACCGATCATATAGTAATGGTCGGGTTCCACTTTCTTGTAGAAGACGTTCACGGGTGAACCGTTGAGGGTGTAGACATCCGTCTTCAACGAAGGGACAAAGAGCGGTTTCATATCGATGTGGGCCCGGTTGGCGGCGCGGTAGAGGAGCATGAGGAAGCTGTTGCCGTCGTATTCGGGTTTGTACTGGATCCCGGGAAATTTTTCCTTGTAGGGGTTGACGACCCAGAGCTTGCCCAAGGCTTTGACGATCTTTTTGGCGGGATAGTGCTTTTGGATCCAGGCGTCGCCTTCGTGGAAGTGGATCAGCAGATGTTTGTCGTAATAGAGAAGCTCATCTCCT
The DNA here is from genome assembly GCA_015486995.1 of Nitratifractor sp. GTDB lineage: Bacteria > Campylobacterota > Campylobacteria > Campylobacterales > Sulfurovaceae > Nitratifractor. The sequence goes on from WFQO01000101.1 coordinate 2,533, forward strand.
CCCACGGCGACGCAGCGTTTGACGAAGTGGGTCTTGCGGTCTTTGGGGACGTAGAAGATGACGATGTCGCCGCGTTGGGGGCGGGGGCCGTCGATCAGGTGGCCGTCCCCTCGGAAATCTGGAAGGACTTTGAGCCCGATCCAGGGGATCTCGGGAATGGTGATGCCGTAGCTGAACTTTTTGGCGAAGAGAAAGTCACCGATAAGGAGGGTCCGTTTCATCGATCCGCTGGGGATGACGAAGGATTGGGCGACGAAAAAGATCAGCAGCAGGACGATGATGACTGTCCCGGTCCAGGAACTGGAGAAGCGGTAGAGCTTGTGGGCGAATTTTTTCATTGGGCGATCCGGGCCTTGGCCGCCTTGAGGGTATTGCTCAGCAGCATGGCGATGGTCATCGGGCCGACGCCGCCGGGGACGGGAGTGATGTAGCTGCATTTGGGCGCGACATTTTCGAAATCGACGTCACCGACGAGACGGCCGTCTTCGAGACGGTTGATGCCGATGTCGATGACGACGGCGCCCTCTTTGACCATCTCGGCTTTGATGAGGCCGGGGACGCCGACGCCGACGATGACGATGTCGGCCCGGGAAGTGTGCGCGGCCAGGTCTTTGGTGTAGATGTGGGTGACGGTGACGGTCGCTTCGGCGTTGAGGAGCAGGGCGGCCATCGGTTTGCCGACGATGTTGCTGGCCCCCACCACGCAGACATCCTTGCCCCGCAGTTCGATGCCGTACTCTTCGAACATCCGCATCACACCCAGAGGGGTGCAGGGGACGAAACTGTCGAGGTTGGTCACGAGGCGTCCGACGTTGTAGGGGTGGAAGCCGTCGACGTCTTTGGCGGGATCGATCACTTCGAGGATGCGGTTGGTGTCGATCTGCGGGGGAAGGGGGAGCTGGACGAGGATGCCGTCGATGCGGGGGTTGGCGTTCATCATTTCGATGGTGGCGACGATCTCCTCCTGGCTGATCGTCTCGGGCATTTCGTGCACGATGGAGTAGAAGCCCACCTCTTTACACGCTTTGGCTTTCATCTTCACGTAGGCCTGGCTGGCGGGGTCGTCGCCGACGAGGATCACCGCGAGGCCGGGGACGATCTCATGCTCACGGTTGAGGAGGTCGACTTCGTAGCGGACCTCCTGGCGGATTTTCTGTGCGAGGGCTTTGCCGTCGATCAATTGCATACTGCGCTCACTTTCATTCCATTTTGGAAAAGATGGGGGGAGAATTTTTGGGGACATTATAGCGGGAAATCCTGTTAGGCTTTATCGCGGCCTTCCGCTTCGCCACGTAGTTGCGTTTCGCTTCTGTCGAGGAGTTCGCGGATTTTTCGGGCACCGAGCCTGCCGTCTTTGACGAGGGCCTTTTTGATTCCGCCCAGCGTGATGGGGACGAGGGAGAGGTAGGAGAGTTCCTTGCTGCGGGCGAGCTCGACGAAGCGGTCGAAATCTTCTCGGAGAAAACGGAGGATTTTGAGGTCGATGTCGATGTTTTCATGGATCAATTCGGAGACTTGTCGGGCGATTTGATCCTGCAGTTCTTCTTCGTGTTTGGTCATACTCAAAGATCCTTTCCGTCATTCGTCTCTCTTTTCGTTCTCCTCCGATCTGCCCACGTATAGAGAAGATAGGCCAGGAAGAGTATCGCCAGCCCCGTCATTGAAAAGAGAATGGCGTTCGCCTCCCCGTAATGCTTCCAGACGAGGCCGATGACCGTCGCGCCCGCCGCGCCGAAGAGGGCGACTCCTCCGTAGAAGATGCCGTAAACGGTCCCTTTGTTGACCGCTTCGTCGCTGATCCAGGCACGGATGGCGTTGAGCCCCGCGACGGTGAAGATGCCCAGCAGTACAAAACCGGCAATCACCTGCTGCCAATAAAGCGCCCCCATCGCTCCCAGCCCGAAGAGCATCGCGATCCCCAGGACCGCCCGGGGGCTGGTCCGGTCGATCTGGACGCCGAAGAAGTAGCTCAGGAGGGTTTGGACGAAATTGTACAGCACCATCA
>WFQO01000102.1 GCA_015486995.1 Nitratifractor sp.
GCGCTTTCACGCATTTCAAAGAACGCCCGGCAGGATCAGGGGGTGGCTCTGGACATCGTCCTCGAGAACCTCGCAAGCCCCGAAGAGTTTCTGCGCGGGCGCAGCCGCTATAGGCTTTTGGCCCTGGATCGGGTGACCAATCCGCAAAATGTCGGGATGATCGCCCGCTCTGCCGCGGCGGGAAATTTCGATGCGCTCCTCCTTGCTTCTCGGGGAAACGCCCCCCTGGTATCGCCACTGACGATCAAAGCGAGTGCGGGGACGCTCTTTCGTCTGCCGATCGTCCGAGCCGAAGAATCTCTGAAGAAGATGCTGGAGGAATTTCAGTATGATGGGGCGGAGGTGATTGTTCTTGATTCTCATGCGACAATGAATTGGCGGGATCTGAAGCCCGCCGAAAAGTCAATCTACGTTCTGGGCAACGAGTCCGAAGGAGTAAGCCCGGAGATCTCCGCCTTGGCCGATCGGAAGATTCGTATCCCTATGCATCGCGGCGTAGAATCTCTCAATGTTGCTGTCACGGCGGGTCTGTTGGCATTTTTGTAGAGGATCCGGTTTCAATTTTCAGCGTTCCGTGTTCGGAAAAGAGTCTCTTTACCGGCCTTGAAGTACGATATTTACGATATCTTTAGGTATTGTGAGTTATGGGTATTGAGTTTGGTTTTCCCCGTTCTCACTCTTCCGCTTGAGAGTACGTGGAGCAGGATGTTTGAGGGAGGTAGAAAAAATCCTACTGTCTCTGGACACGCTCGAGGATCGTACATTTGCGCAAAGCAGCCTCTTCACTGCCGAATTGCCTGGTATACTGTGCGTATTTGCTTTTTCCAATGAGATCGATGCAGCGGCTGCGAGTCATTCCTCTCTGGGAAAGGGAGGGATTATTGCGATCGGTTTGTGCTCCTTTTTCGAGGAAAGTTCCGGTATCGCTTTGTGTCTCTTCCTGGATCCGCTCTTCCTGAATCTCACTCTCCAGCGGCTGTTTGAGGGTACTTTGGGGGCCGAGCAGTTCCGGGTCTTTCTGATCACTATCGAGGCTGTAAGGCTCGGGTTTGAGATGATAGTTCTCTTCGACGGAAGAGTGACTATGCCAAAGTGTCGCATTTGTCTCTTTAGGTTGTGCGGGAAGCTGAGGGACTTTCGGAGCGCAACCGCTTAGCAGAAAGAGACCTGTGACGACGAAAATGAGTGTGATGATTGTACCGTGCGCACTTCTTATCATTTTGTTCCGTTTATAAGCAGATTTTTCGTCACATTCTACTTGACAATGCTTGAATATCTGTTAAAATCGATTCGATTTCAATATCTCCGGGTTCCCGCAAATTTTTTGTGGTGAGTTCGGCGTTAAACGAGGAGTAGGGAATATGGAAATCGAAGTCATTGTCAACGGTGAACCTCGGCGTATTGTTGAGCAGAAAGATCTGCAGAGTTTGATCGATGATCTGCAGATCGCCGAGAGAGTAATGGCTGCGGCGGTAAACATGGAAATCGTCAAAAAAGAGCGTTGGTCCGAGCATCGGCTTCGTGAGGGAGATCGGATTGAATTACTGCACTTTGTCGGAGGAGGATGATTGCATGATTTTTGAAACGCGTCAGGAGGCGGGAAAACAGCTCGCAAAACTGCTTTTGGAGTATCGGGATGCCCCTGAAACGCTCATCGTCGCACTCCCCAGAGGCGGCGTTCCCGTCGGGGCGGCGATGGCCGAGGTTTTGCATCTTCCGTTGGATATCTTTTTTGTCAAGAAAATTCCGAGTCCCTATAACGAAGAGGCGGGGATCGGTGCGGTCAGTGAAACGGGGCTGATGCAGGTGGACAAATATGCGGTGCAACGATTGGGTGTCAGTGAGGAGTATCTTCAACGACGAGCCCGGGAGAAACTGAGTCAAATGCAGGAGAAACGGGCACTTTACGGTCGTCCTCGCAGTCATTACGGCGGCAAGACGGTGATTCTCACCGACGACGGGATCGCGACGGGATCGTCGATGCTTTTGGCGGCGGAAGCGCTACGTCGGGAAGGGGCCGCCAAGGTGGTCATTGCCGTTCCCGTCGCTCCCAGCGAGCTTGTGCCGATTCTGAAAAGAGTGGCCGACGATGTCCGTATCCTGTACCCCTCGGACAATCTCATCGCCGTAGGACGCTTCTATCGCGATTTTCATCAACTGGAAGATGCCGAGGTCCTCGATCTTTTGGCCAAGACTCCCGCTCCATGATCGCAGCGGTCGATGTGGGATTGCGACGTATCGGTGTCGCTTTGAGTCCCGACGGTCGTGTGGTGTTTCCCAAAGAAGCGATTCTTCGCCGGGGTAGAAATCAAGCGGCCCGAGAATTGGGAGAGTTTTTGAGAGAGTGGGGAGTGCGTACACTCGTCGTCGGTTTACCGCGTGGTGGAAGCAGTGAAGAAGAGATGGAGCGACGAATCCGTCATTTTATCTCTCTGGTGGAATTGCCGCCGGAAACGGTCCTCCGTTTTCAGGATGAGGCGGGATCTTCTCAGGAAGCGAAAGAACGAATGCTCGGCATTACCCGCCAGACTCGCGACGGTAAAATCGATTCGCTCGCGGCGCAGATTATCCTGGAGCGTTGGCTGGAAGGATGCAATGCTTCCAAAAAAGTCAACTAGCGTGAAGCGACTGTGAGCGCTCTCTTTCTCCGGGTCGAGAGATAACGACTGCCTTCCCGGATCTCGTGGGTCAGATCGCCGACCTTTTCGATTTGGGAAGGGGTCGGACTTTTGTGGACGGCCTTTTCCAGTCGGGCCAGGCAGAGATCGAGATAGTGCAAGAGGTTGGCGCTTTCGGCATCATGGGAAGCAGCATGGAGTTTTCGGTGAATCGCTTTCATTTGCTTTAGAGTGCCGGCGGTGGAACGATGCGCCCGATAGCTGTGGAGTATTTGTCCGCTGAGCCGGCCTTCGTTTTGCAGGAGAGAGAATGTGTCCTGTGCCGTGAGAGCGGTACTTCCAAGCAGAAGAGTGAAGAGAATTGTTTGCCATGACTTTTTCATTTGAGCCCCCTTTTCCTTTTGAGATATTAAATAATATATAGACAAATCTTAAAACGAAGTTAAATAACCGTTAATTTATTGAAATTTCTTGATAAAGTGTGAATATAAAAGTAAACGGATCATATCACTCCTCTGTGATAGAATTGAAAAAATGTCTAAAAAGAAGGATTCTGAATGTTGAAAGATTTGATCACTTTGGGAGTAGGAAGTGCACTCCTGGCGAAAGAGAAGGTCGAAGAGGAGCTCAAAGAGTTGATCGAAAAAGGAAAAATGAGCAAGGAGGAGGCGCAGGAGCTTCTCGACAAAGCGAAAACGAAGGGCGAAGAACAGGAACGTGCCCTCAAAGAGGAGATCAAAAAATCTCTCAAAGAGGTAATCGACGAAATGGGCTTGGCGACCAAAAAGGATCTTGAAGAGTTGAAAGAGGCTCTCAAATCGAAACGAAGTCATTGACGCATTGAATGCATTTTTTCTCTCTCGGCGTTTTTATGCGCCCCAGAGGATTGCTCGTGTCTTCGGTTTTTTGCTGACGATTTATCTGCTGATCCGTCGACGGGAGAGTTTCTGGGGATATCGGCCGATGGAACCGGCCCTTTTGCGGCATCGGATTACGGAATTAGGGGCAAGTTTCATTAAGCTGGCCCAGGTGTTGGCGACACGGGCCGATTTTTTCGATGATCGTTACTTGGCTGAACTGCGCAGACTCCATGATGAAATTCCTCCCATGTCTACCGGGGAATTTCAGACGGTTTTCAGCGAAGCTTTTCCCGAGGGAGATCCATTCCGAAGCTTTGACATCAGGCCCATTGCCAGCGCCTCCATCGGACAGGTACATCGAGCGACTCTTCACGACGGACGGGAGGTGGCCGTCAAGCTACGTCGGCAGGGCATCGAGAGACAGGTGGCGGCGGATTTGGTCGTTTTGGAATTTTTCAACCGCCTTTTTCGTCCTTTTTTCTCCAGTTACACCCAAAACTCCATCGACGCGGTCATCGCCGAGTTCGGTGATATGATTCGCAAAGAGGTCAATCTTTCCACCGAGTTGAGCAATCTAAAAAGTTTCAGTCGTACCTATGCCAAAAGCGGCGTCGTTTTTCCCAAGCCTTTTGAACACTATTGCAGTGAACATGCGCTGGTCATGTCCTTCGAAGAGGGGATACGTTTCGACGACAAAGAGGGGTTGCGACGTTTGGGAGTCGATTTTCACGGTGTCATCGAAACGCTCATCTTTTTTTACACGGAGCAGATGCTGGTGCGGGGATATTTTCATGCCGATCCCCATCCCGGCAATCTGTTGATACGCCCCGACGGTCGGTTGGTCCTGCTCGATTTCGGAATGGTCAAACGTTTGGCCGATCCGGCACGTGTGGCGATCATCGAGATGGTCAAATCGGCACACGAACAGGATTTCGATCTCTACATTTCCGCCTGCAAGCGTCTGGGAATTATCGCTTACGAAGCCCCGGTGGATCGTATGACGGAACTGGCGCAACGGATGTTCGATATTTTCAACGACGATTCCCTGGATGCGACGACGATGCAGGATCTTGCCTTCGGTGTGATGGCCTCGATGCGGGATTTCCCCTTCAAACTTCCCCAGGAGGCAGTCTACATTTTACGCGCAAGCGCCATCATCGAAGGACTGGGGACTGTCTACATTCCCAATTTCAACGGAGTCAAGGATATTCTACCGGTTCTACAATCCAACATTCCACGGGCTCTGGGAACCGACCGTAACGTATTCGAGCTTTTTCGAGACGAAGTACACGCTGCACCTTTACGGATGAAACAGCTCCATACGGCGATTCAGAAAGCGAGCGAAGATGAGCTACGGGTACATTTGAGTGAGCGACAATTGGAGTGGATGCAAAATCGTCTGGAGCGGCGTCTGCGTTCTTTCGCTCTTTCGGCTGTCATGATGCTCGGAGCACTCTTTCTGCTGCTTTACAATCCGGAGTGGAGAGTGGTGGCCGCCGTACTCTTTATCGCGGGTGCAATAAGGATCTTTTACGGTCGCTGACACAATTCGACCCAAATTTTTCGGTAGAAATTGCGACAAATATACTACTGTATACATTTCTCACTTACACTGAAGAGGTTCCCTTCGTTCTGCGGGAGACCGCACGGAAGTTCCAGCACACCGTCGCCCAACTGACGATTTGGGAACGGCTGGAGGGGTAGGGTGTCCGATCCGTTCGGACCTTACCCGCGGACCGCAGTTCGTATGGGAGAAGAATCGTGCCGGTTGCGATTACTCGGATCGTGGATTTTTGTGGAGATGATAGGGAAATTTCACGGAGTATATCCCGTAGAGCGCGACGACGACCGATAGGCCGATCAGTGAAAAGAGGATCGCGGGGTGTTCTCCGTAGTGTTTCCAGATCAGGCCGATCACCGTGGCCCCCGCCGCGCTAAAAAGGGCCATTCCGGCGTAGAAGATTCCGTAGACGGTCCCTTTGTTCACCGCTTCGTCGGAGATCCAGGCACGGATGGCGTTGAGCCCCGCGACGGTGAAGATGCCCAGCAGTACGAAGCCGGCAATCACCTGCTGCCAATAAAGCGCCCCCATCGCTCCCAGCCCGAAGAGCATCGCGATCCCCAGGACCGCCCGGGGGCTGGTCCGGTCGATCTGGACGCCGAAGAAGTAGCTCAGGAGGGTTTGGACGAAATTGTACAGCACCATCA
>WFQO01000103.1 GCA_015486995.1 Nitratifractor sp.
AGCGCAGCAAAGAGGAGGAGGAGAATCTCCTCCATCTTGTCGAACCCGACGATCTCGTCCATTACGGGCTGATCCCCGAACTCATCGGACGGCTACACGTTATCGCCACCCTCAACCCGATCGGTGTCGACGACATGGTTCGCATCCTCACTGAGCCCAAAAACGCCCTCGTCAAACAGTATCAAAAGCTGTTCGAACTCGACGGGGTCACCCTGACTTTCGAAGAGGAGGCGCTTCGAGCCGTCGCCCGCAAAGCGATCGAACGGAAAACCGGGGCCAGAGGACTACGCTCGATCCTCGAAGAGATCCTTCTTGAAATCATGTACGAACTGCCTGACCTCGAAGGGTATGAAGTGGTCATTACTCCCGATGTCGTGGAACGCCACGCCCAACCTCTCTATCTCAAGCAGAAAAAAAGCGCGTAAAGAAAAGGACGAATTGCCATGGGATTTTTCAAGAATTTATTCGGCGTCTTCTCCAAAGACCTCGCTATCGACCTAGGCACCGCCAACACCCTCGTCCTTGTCAAGGGCCAGGGGATCAGTATTAACGAACCCTCCGTCGTTGCCATCCAAGTCGACAAGCATGGACAGGAGCACATCCTCGCCGTAGGACAGGAAGCCAAAAACATGGTCGGGAAGACCCCAGGGAATATCAAAGCGATCCGCCCGATGAAAGATGGCGTCATCGCCGACTTCCATGTTACGGAGATGATGATCGAATACTTCATCCGTAAGGTTCACGGCCGCAAAAGCTTCTCTTCGCCCCGAGTCGTCATCTGTGTCCCCTACGGCTTGACACAGGTGGAGCGCAAAGCGGTACGTGAGTCGGCTCTCAACGCCGGTGCCCGGTATGTCTACCTCATCGAAGAGCCGATGGCCGCAGCCATCGGAGCCGGGTTGCCTGTGCGCGACCCCCAGGGCAACCTCGTTGTGGACATTGGAGGAGGGACCACCGAAATCGGTGTCATCTCCCTCGGCGGCCTCGTCATCAGCAAATCAATTCGAGTTGCCGGCGACACCCTCGACGCCGCCATCGTCGATTACGTCAAGAAGAACTTCAACCTCCTCATCGGCGATCGGGTCGCCGAAGAGCTCAAGATCAAGATCGGCACCGCCATCGTCCTGGAAGAGGAGCTCACCACGACGGTTCGGGGCCGCGACAACGTCGAAGGAACCCTAACCTCCATCCAGATCACCAGTGAACATCTGCGTGAAGCGATGGCCGAACCGCTCAAACAGATTGCTGAAGCCCTACAGAGTGTCCTGGAACAGACCCCGCCTGATCTTGCCGGGGACATCGTCGAAAACGGTATCGTACTTACAGGAGGCGGTGCCCTCATTCGGGGACTCGACAAATACCTCTCTGACATCGTCAAACTTCCTGTCTACATCGCCGAAGATCCCCTCCTCGCCGTCGCCAAAGGCACCGGACGCGCTCTGGAAGAGCTCGATCTGCTGCAACAGACCGCTTTCGAGGAGTAAGGGAGTCCACTCCCCCAACTCATGAAAGCACGCATTCTCCTCCTGCTTCTTCTCTCCCTTCTGCTCTTCATCCTGGTCAATAAAAACAATCAGCAACTGCGTTTTTTCGTGCTCGACCTCATCAATCCCCTCAAAAGCAATTACAAAGAGGTGAGTCGGGAGATTCAAGACAAAGGAGAGAGCTATCTCTTTCAAAAAGAGCGAATCGAAAAACTCAGCAAAGAGAATCGGATTCTTCGAAAATACCTTCTCGATCAGACCCACTACCTTCACCAGGTCGCTTCCCTCTATAAAAAGCTCCCCACTCTCGAACGTCTCCCCTACAAAAGTGTGGCTCTGGTGGATACTATCTCCTATCTCAAGCTCAATAAATTCGATGAAATTCTGCTTACTATCCCAAAAAAAATCCCCCTGAAAGAGGGAAAGATCTATGGATTGATCCAGGATGAAGTGGTCGCAGGGACCGCCCGCTACCGCGGCGGACTTCTCCACGGTACACTCCTTTCCAATCCCAAATGTCGTTTCGATGTCTTTATCGGCCCGAAGCGTTATCCCGGTATCGCAGAAGGCGTCGACAAAAATCTCATCGCCGTCAAATTCATCCCAAAGTGGGCAAAAATCAAAAAAGGTGATCGGGTCGAAACCAGCGGCCTGGATGGGATTTTCTTCGCCAACATTCCCGTCGGTGTCGTCCAAAAGACGCTCGTAGAGGGAAGCTACCAAACCGCCTATGTCCGAACCTATGCCGATACAATGCACCCGGGGATTTTTTTTCTGATCACCGATGCCTCCCCCTATCTGGCCTCCTTCTACGATCAAAACCGATCTTTCCCAGACAGTGCCTATCCCTACGCCCACCTCAACCCCAGAAAGAAAGAGGAGAATCTCAGCAGCGTTCCCAAGGTTCTTCAGACCAAAGAGCTCGAAATCAATCCGAGTCAATTCGAAATTCCTATCGAAGAAGAAAAGTCTACCCTCAACGCTTCCCGCAGAGAACATCATCCATCCAAAAAGAAGAAAAAGCCCGAATCCCAAAAATCCTCGGCTGAAACCCATCCCCTCATACCCTCTGAGAAAAAAAAGACACCCTCTCCCGCGGAAAAGAAAGCTCCAGGGGACGAAAAAGAGAAAAGCCATCCCTCTCCTTTCGACATCCTAAAAAGCGGGCTTTTCTGATTGAACCCTCTGAATAACGTGCAAGAGAGGTTTCACTCGATGGCGACAAAGGAGCACTCAACCGGAGGTTTTTCAGAGCACTCGATTAGAGAGATTGACAGGTTTTTAAGCCGTTAGGCCGCTTTATGGCACTTTCGAGTATAATATCCAACTAAAATCCAAGGGGTTTCCTCCATGCCCAAGCGCGAAGATATTCAGACCATACTGCTCATCGGTTCCGGCCCGATCGTTATCGGACAAGCTTGCGAATTCGACTACTCCGGCACCCAAGCCGCCAAAACCCTCAAAGAACTCGGCTACCGCGTCGTCCTGATCAACTCCAACCCGGCGACGATCATGACCGATCCCGAATTCGCCGACCGAACCTACATCGAGCCGATCGAACCCGACGTCATCGCCCGGATCATCGAGAAAGAGAAGGTTGACGCCATCCTCCCGACAATGGGAGGCCAGACCGCCCTCAACGTCGCGATGAATATGTTCGAACGCGGGATGCTCGACGGCGTCGAATTCCTCGGGGCCGAGCCCGAAGCGATCAAAAAGGGCGAAGACCGCCAGGCCTTCAAAGAGGCGATGCAGCGGATCGGGATGGACCTTCCGATCTCCAAGTACGCCTACGATCTGGACGAAGCGGTCGCCGCCGCTAAGGAGATCGGCTTTCCCCTGATCATCCGCGCCTCCTACACCCTCGCCGGAGGCGGCTCCGGCGTCGCTTACAATATGGATGAGTTCAAAGAGATCGCCAAAGGGGGCCTGGAAGCAAGTCCCATCAGTGAAATCCTCATCGAAGAGTCGCTCCTGGGATGGAAAGAGTACGAGATGGAGGTGATCCGGGACCGGGCCGACAACTGCATTATCGTCTGTTCCATCGAAAACGTCGACCCGATGGGGGTTCATACCGGAGACTCCGTCACCGTCGCCCCGGCCCTGACCCTGACCGACAAAGAGTACCAGCGGATGCGCGACGCCAGCTTCGCTATTTTGCGCGAGATCGGTGTCGATACGGGCGGCTCCAACGTGCAGTTTTCCATCGATCCCAAGACGGGGCGGATGATCGTCATCGAGATGAATCCCCGGGTTTCGCGCTCCTCGGCCCTGGCCTCCAAGGCCACCGGCTACCCCATCGCCAAAGTCGCCACGCTGCTGGCCGTGGGCTTTACCCTCGACGAGATCACCAACGACATCACCGGCACCCCCGCCAGCTTCGAGCCGGTCATCGACTACGTCGTCACCAAAATCCCCCGCTTTACCTTCGAGAAATTCCCGCTCGCCGACAGTACGTTGACCACGGCAATGAAATCGGTCGGTGAAGTGATGAGCATCGGTCGTACTTTCAAAGAGTCTTTCCAAAAAGCGTTGATCTCCCTGGAAACAGGACTGATCGGCTTCGATCCGGTGGACTGCGACGACGAGACCCTCCGACGGGAGATCCGTCGCCCCAACGCCGAACGCTACCGCTACGTCTTCGAAGCTTTCCGACGCGGGATGAGTGTGGAGGAGGTCCACGACCTTTGTCGTATCGATCCCTGGTTCCTCTATCAATTCGAAGAGTTGGCCGCCTCAGAAGCCTCCGTCGCCTTGGAGACCCTCCACGACGCCGAACAGTTGCGCCGGCTCAAAGCCGACGGTTTCAGCGACGCGATGCTCGCCGCGCTGATCAACCGCAAAGAGGGGCTGAGCCTCAGCGAAAACGACATTTACACCGCCCGTAAGAAGTTGGGCGTCGAGCACCAGTACAACGAAGTCGATACCTGCGCCGCCGAGTTCGAAGCGCTGACCCCCTACCTCTACTCCACGACCAACATCACTCCCCTCCCCGAGGCCGGGCGCCAAGCCGAAACGGATAAAAAGAAGGTCCTCGTCATCGGCGGCGGCCCCAACCGGATCGGCCAGGGGATCGAATTCGACTACTGCTGTGTCCACGCCGCCTTTGCCCTACAGGATCTCGGCATCGATTCGTTGATGTACAACTGCAACCCCGAAACCGTCTCCACCGACTACGACACCAGTGACGTCCTCTACTTCGAGCCGATCGACTTCGAGCACGTCCGCACCGTCGTCGAGACTGAAGAGCCCGACGGGGTCATCGTCCACTTCGGCGGCCAAACCCCTCTGAAGCTGGCCAAGAACCTCACTGCTATCGGTGCCAAAATCATTGGCACTCCCGCTCGGGTCATCGACCTGGCCGAGGATAGGGAGAAGTTCAGCGCCTTCATCGAAAAGCTCGGCCTCCGCCAGCCTGAGAATGGGACCGCCTTCGCCAAAGAGGAGGCCATCGCCATCGCCAACCGCATCGGCTATCCCGTCCTGGTGCGCCCCAGCTTCGTCCTCGGGGGCCGGGCGATGCGCACCGTCTACAACGACGCCGAATTGCGCGAATATATGGATGAAGCGGTCCTGGTCTCCAACGACTCGCCCGTCCTCATCGACAAATTTCTCGACAACGCCGTGGAGCTGGACGTCGATGCCATCAGCGACGGCAAAGAGGTCTACATCGGTGCGGTGATGCAGCACATCGAGGAGGCGGGGATCCACTCGGGCGACAGCGCCTGTTCTCTGCCGCCCGTCTCCGTCGATCCCGAGCTGTTGGCCCAGGTCGAGCGC
>WFQO01000104.1 GCA_015486995.1 Nitratifractor sp.
ATGGCGCTCTCCTCCGAGAGCATCAGGCAGTCCGAGCCGTCGAGGACGGCATTGGCCACGTCGCTGATCTCCGCCCGGGTCGCCCGCTCCGAATGGGTCATACTCAGAAGCATCTGGGTCGCGGTGATGACCGGTTTGGCGGCGGTGTTGGCTTTGCGAATCAGCATCTTTTGCACCTCGGGGACCCGATAATAGGGGATCTCGATCCCCAGGTCTCCCCGGGCCACCATAATTCCCTCGCTCACTTCGAGAATGGAGTCGATCTCTTCGACCGCATCGAATTTTTCGATCTTGGCGATGAGGTCCTGGTTACCTCCCAGGGAGGTGAGCAGGCGGCGAACTCTCAGAATATCCTCCGCTTTCTGCACGAAACTGATGGCCATGAAGTCGACCCCGTGTTCGACCCCCCAGGCGATATCCTTCTTGTCCTTGTCGGTCAGGACATCCATCTCCAGGCGGGTATCGGGAAAATTGACCCCCTTGCGCGACGAGAGCATCCCGCCGCTGAGCACTTCGGTGATCACACTCTCGCCTACACTCTTGACCCGGGTACAGATCATCCCGTCGTAGAGGTAGATCAATTCACCGGGTTTGAGCTTGTCGAGCAGTTCGGGGTGGTTGAGGCTGACGACCAGATGATGGGGGGCTTTGAAATCCCCGACCACCTCTTCCCGGACAAATTCGACGATATCACCCGGGACCAGCGTGACATCCTCTTTGAGCTTGCCGATGCGGATTTTGGGGCCGCTGATGTCCTGAAGAACGGCGATAAAGAGGCCCGTCTTTTTCTGAACATTGCGGATCATCTCCAGCGATTCACGATGAAAATCGTAATCGCCGTGGCTGAAATTGAGCCGGAAGAGATTGACCCCCGCTTTCACCATCGCCTCAAGGCGCTCCTCGCTGCGGCAGGCGGGCCCCACCGTCGCCAGGATTTTGCAGTGTTTCTTCACCGTTTTTCTTTCAAGCTTGAACGATCGCGCTGGGGAAAACGACTCCGTCAATGCCGAAACGGGCCATTGTCTCGATCTCCCGCTCGTCTTCCACGAGCACCAACACTTTGGTATCGAAAAGGTACTCTTCCGCCACTTTCTGAATCTCGATCCCCACCTCATGTTGGCAAAGGAGATAAGCCGCTCCGAGCGCGTTGGCCAGAAGTGCCTCTTTCAGTGTAGAGATGGTCAACGCAAACGCCAAACCGTTTTTTCGACAGTGACGAACGAGATCGATGGAGACGTTCAGCGGCTCCAGGAGCAAGATTTCTCCCGCCTTGGTCCCGTCGATCTCTTCGACGGTAAAGATCTTGACAAATCGGGGTCCTTCGACCCAGGGATGACCGAAAATCAGCATTCTTCGCACTCCTTGATATTCGATGAATTCATTTCGGAAGGCACTCCCGAGAGCAATAATATTTCCCCTTGTAGAAAATCGCCTCTTTCTTGACGACGTAGGTGGAGCACTTTTCGCACTCCACCAAGGTATCGTCGTCGCTTTCGGCTTCGCTTTTTTTTCCGTTCTTCCCGGCTCTTTTGAAGCCGCCTTCGGGAAGCAGGCGACCCCCTGTCAAACGGTACAGGCCGTAAAGAACCGCCCCGATGAGGATCAGTTTGAGCAGCATGATCTGCGGCTCAGGCGTCGGCGACGGTCCGGGCCGCCGGATAGGCTTCGAGCCGCTCTACGGGGATGGGACGTCCGGTCTTCTCGCAGATCCCGTAGGTCCCCTCTTCGATGCGTTTGAGTGCCGCGTCGACTTCGGAGAGCTCTTTTTTGAGTGTATCGAGCACCGTCTGGTCGATAGCGTTCTGGGCATCGATCTCCGCAATGTCCCCCCGGTCTTCGGCTTCGGAAGCGGAGACATCGAGCTCCTGCGTATCCTCCGCGACTCCGTCGATCTCTTTGAGCAGGCGCTCCCGCTCTTTTTGCAGTTTGTCCCGGAAATGCTCCAGGTCCAGATCTTTGCGTTTCATCAGACTCCTTTTTGCAACGTTTGTCCAATTGAATCTCCCCGACTACCACACCACGAGAGGTTTCCGGAGGGCTCAATGCTTTCTAATCATATCACGTTTGGCACTCTCTTTGGGAACGAGATAGAGATAACGCCGAGGAGGGGCCTCGACGATCCGGCACTCCAGGCTCTCGGGCAGGCCGTCGAGCTCTTCGTCCAGTTGACTTCCTTTGTAAAAAAGATAGCGGGTGGAGGCGTCACTGAGATGTCGGGTCACTCGCAGCAAAAGCCCGGTCTGGCTCACCGCTCGGGAGCTGATCAGCCCGAAGGGAGAATGCCTGAGATCCTCCACCCGTTTGCGGGCCACCTCCACATTTTCCAGCCCCAACTCCAACGCCGCGAAACGCAAAAAAGCCGCCCGCTTCATCCGCGGCTCGCAAAGGACGCTTTTCGTCCCGGGCCAGGCAGTCGCCAGAATCAGGCCGGGGAAACCCGCCCCCGTTCCCACATCCAGCAACGTCTCCGGGCGTTCCACAAAGCTCAAAGGCCGCAAGGTATCGACGAGATTGGCGACGATCGCCTCCGCCCGATCGTCGCCCGTCAGATTGTGTGTAGCGTTCCACTCGCGCAACAGCTCGGCGAAACGCTCCAGCCGTCCGCAGAGTACCTCGTCATACTCCACTCCCGCTTTCTCCATCTCCCGACGCAAAAGCTTCCCAAACTCTTCACTCTCCAAACTCACCCGACATCAACCTCTCACATTCAAAATTCAAAACTCATCATTCAAAATTAAAGCAGGTGCCCCATCTGCTCTTTTTTCACGCGCAGATACCCTTCATTATGGGGATTGGGGGTGATCTTCAGGGGGATGCGCTCGACGATCTCGATGCTCTTGAGCGATTCGATCTTTTTGGGATTGTTGGTCAAAAGCTTCAGCCTGCGAATCCCGAAATGCTCCAGGATCGTCTCGACGATCTCGTAGGTCCGCTCGTCGGCGGCGAAACCCAGCTGATGGTTGGCCTCGACGGTATCGTACCCCCGGTCCTGCAAGGCGTAAGCGTTGACCTTGTTGAGCAGGCCGATGTTGCGCCCCTCCTGGCGGTGGTAGATCAGCATCCCCCCTTCGCGGGCGATGATTTCCATCGCGGCGTGGAGCTGCTCGCCGCAGTCGCACTTGACCGAGCCCAGGGCATCGCCGGTCAGACATTCGGAATGGACCCGGACAATGGGAACCTCAGGCATCGTCTCGGTGAAGAGAGCGAGGTGCTCTTTGCAC
>WFQO01000105.1 GCA_015486995.1 Nitratifractor sp.
ATCATCCACGACGACTACGAAATTACCTTCGTCGATACCGCGGGAATCCGGCGCCGCTCCAAAATCCTCGGTATCGAAAAATACGCTCTGGGGCGTACCGAAAAGATGCTCCAGGAGGCTGACATCGCCATTCTCATCATCGACGCCACCGCGGGCGTGACAGAGCTGGACGAGCGCATCGCCGGACTCATAGATAAATACAAACTCGGCGCCCTCATCGTCGTCAACAAATGGGATATCCGAGGGGAGAAGGAGTACAAGGAGGCGATCCAGGAAATCCGCGACGAGTTGAAATTCCTCCACTACGCTCCGATCCTCACCGTCTCGGCCAAAACCAAACAGCGGGTTCAGCGTATCCTGGATCAGATCACCGCCATTTATCGGCGATACACCCGGCGCATCCCGACTTCTAAACTCAACGAAGTGATCCAGTACGCCATCCGGCGTCACCACGTCCCCAGCCACCACGGCCAGGTGGTCCGGATCAAATTCGCCACCCAGTTCGCCAGCAAACCTCCCCGCATCGCCCTCGTGGTCAACAAACCCGAACTCCTGCACTTCAGCTACAAACGCTACCTCGCCAACGTGCTGCGGGAACAGTTCGATTTCGAGGGGGTCCCCCTGGAGATCGTCGCCCGCAAACGGGGCGAACGCAGCGAAGAGGAGTAAAAAAGACTTCCGTCAATCGGCGATCAGGGATGCATCCATCTCCTCGGGCTTTTCGAGGCCCATCAGCTCCAGAACCGTTGGAGCGATATTGTTCAAGCCGCCATGTTCGACGAGTTTCGTCACTCCCGGCGCTTTGACAAAGGCCCAGACGTCTCCGACGGTGTGATTGGTCAGGACGTTGCCCTCGGCATCGCACATCTCTTCGCAGTTGCCGTGGTCGGAGGTGAGGATCACGTTGTATCCCTCTTTCTCCGCCTCTTCGAAGATTTTTCCCAGTTCGGTATCCACCGCTTCGACAGCCTTGACCGCCGCGTCGAAATTGCCGGTGTGGCCGACCATATCGCCGTTGGCGAAGTTGACGACGATAAAGTCGTAGCCTTCCTCCATCGCTTTGCGGACCGCTTCTCCCACCTGGGGCGCGCTCATTTCAGGCTTGAGATCGTAGGTCTTGACCTGGGGACTGGGGATCAGCACCCGGCTCTCGCCCTCCATCGGCTCTTCGACCCCGCCGTTGAAGAAAAAGGTAACGTGGGCGTACTTTTCCGTCTCGGCGGTATGCAGCTGCCGTAGGCCGGCACGGCTGATCACCTCCGCCAGAGTGTTTTCGGGCGCCTCTTTGGGGAAAAGCACCGGATAGGGGAAGCTGGCGTCGTACTGCGTCATCGTCGCGATGTGGAGTTTGAGCGGTTTGCGCTCGAATTTGTCGAAGTCGGGATCCCCCAGAGCGGTGGTGATCTCCCGCACCCGATCGGAGCGGAAATTGGCGACGATCACCCCGTCACCGTCGTGCATCCCTTCGTACCCTTCGAAAGCGGTCGGCAGGATAAATTCGTCGGTCACTCCTTCGTCGTAGCTCTTCAGGACGTATTCGATGGGGGGATAATGGGTTTTGGGCGTCGCTTCGGCGATGGCCCGATACCCCTTCTCCACCCGCTCCCAGCGGTTGTCGCGGTCCATCGCATAGAAACGCCCTCCCAGGCTGGCGATACGGATATTGTCGTTGAGGATCGCTTCGACTTTGCGCAGATATTCCGGCGCCGATGTGGGCGAGACATCCCGGCCGTCGGTGATCAGGTGCAGCCAGACTTTTTTGCCTTTCGCTTCGAGAATCTTCGCCAGCCCCAGGATGTGATCGAGATGGGAGTGGACCCCTCCATCGCTCATCAGGCCGATGATATGCATCTCTGCGCTTTTTTCCGCCGTCTCCACCAGAGCCGGGGTCTCGGCAAGCGAGCCGTCTTCGAGCGCCAGAGAGATTTTGACCAGATCCTGATAGAGCACCCGGCCGCTGCCGATGGTCATATGGCCCACTTCCGAATTTCCCATCTGCCCTTCGGGGAGCCCCACGCTCAGGCCGTAGGTGGAGATCAGCGTATGGGGTACCTCGTCGAAAAGCCGGTCGTAGGTAGGGGTCTTCGCGGTTTCGAAGGCATTCACTTTGCTTTCGGGTTTGTAGCCGATTCCGTCGGTAATGATTAAAAGCGTTTTTTTCTGCATTTATCTTTCCTTTTTGACGACAATGAGTTTTATATTATTGTAGTAAAATAGCGCTTCCCGACCGTTTAAGTCAAGATCCAGGCCATTTTTGAAAGAGGATTATGCTCTATTATCTTCATCAACTACTTGATATTCATCTCTTTTTCTATATTTCCGTCCGTGCCGGTTTCGCCTTTTTTATCAGTTTTTGCCTGACGCTTTTCCTGCTTCCCCGCTACATCGCCTGGGCCAAAACCCGCAAAGCCGGCCAACCCATCAACAAATACGTTCCCGCCCACGAAGAGAAACAGCATACCCCGACGATGGGAGGTGCCATCTTTATCTTTTCGACCGTCGTCGCGACACTACTGACCGCCCGATTGGACAATCTCTATGTCCTCGGCGGGCTTCTGACCCTCGTCGGTTTCGCCGCCGTCGGGCTCAAGGACGACCTGGGTAAAGTCCTCAGCGGCGACAACCTACAGGGATTGACCGCCCGGGGGAAGATGGGCCTGTTGATTCTCGTCTCCACGGCCGTGGCGCTTCTGCTGATTTATGGCGCCCATTTTCCCACCGATTTCTACGTTCCTTTTTACAAAAAGCCGCTCTTTACGATGGGGCTTTGGGCGGTGCCGTTCTGGGTCCTCGTGATGATCGCCACCTCCAACGCCGTCAACCTCACCGACGGGCTCGACGGGCTCGCCACCGTCCCTTCAGTGATCGCCCTGGGAACCCTGGGAATTATCGTCTACATCACCGGACACGCCTTCTTCTCCAGCTATCTTCTGCTCCCCAACATCAAAGGAGTCGGCGAAGTGAGCATCCTCGCCGCCGCCCTGGCCGGAGGCTTGCTCGGCTTTCTGTGGTACAACTGCTATCCCGCCGAAATCTTTATGGGGGACACCGGTTCGCTCGCCATCGGCGCTTTTCTCGCCTATCTGGCCATCCTGGGTAAAAGCGAAGTGTTGCTGATCCTCATCGGCATCATCTTCGTCATCGAAACTGTCTCCGTCATCCTCCAGGTCGGCAGCTGGAAGATCCGGCAAAAACGGGTCTTTCTGATGGCTCCCATTCACCACCATTTCGAGATGAAGCAGTGGCCCGAAAACAAAATCATCGTTCGCTTCTGGATGATCGCTTTTCTGGCGAACCTTCTGGCACTGATTACGTTGAAGATACGATGAATTTGGTCATTGGTTATTGGTTATTGGTTATTGAGGGCGCCTGCGGCGCTTTCCGTCGTTTGGAAAAAAGAAGCGTCGCTACGCAACGCATACCAAGATTTTCAGTTCTCAATTCTCAATTCCCAATTGAGTGTTCTGAAAAACCTCCGGTTTCATTCGCTAGCTCTGGCAGTCGCAAACGCAAGCGCCCGTTTCACGGGTTGAGTGCTCCTTTGTCGCCATCGAATGAAACCTCTCTTGCACATTATTCAGAGGGCTCAATTAAAAGTCTACCCACTACCCACTACCCACTACTCACTAGAAAATGGCGTTGCCAAGCAACGCAAACCAAAACTTTTCGCTCTTCACTCTTCACTCTTCACTCCTTTCATAAGAGTGCCCTCCTATGAAACAGCTCTCCTTTTTCGGTTACGGTAAAACGACCCGGGCCATCGCCAAACTGCTGGGTGAGGGGTTTGATTTTTATGACGATCGTTGCGAAAAGAGTTGGACCGACGAGGCGGGGAACCGCGTCCACCCCGCGAAAGATTTCGATCCAGATCTAAGTCTGATGGAGATCCTCACTCCCAGCATCCGCCCCGACAGCCCGCTGCTCGCCCGAGCGAAAAATCCCGTCAGCGAATACGACCTCTTTCTCAGCGAGAAACTACGAAAAGAGAGTGAAGAGTGGAGAAAAGACCATCCCCTCTACCCACTACGCACTACCCACTACACACTTCCCTCCCCACGCACCGTCTGGGTCTCCGGTACCAACGGGAAAACCACCACCACCCAGATGATCACCCATCTTCTCGAAAAGCGCGGTGCCGTCGCCGGAGGCAATATCGGCACCCCCCTGGCCGAACTCGATCCGCGCGCGACGCTCTGGATCCTGGAGACCAGCTCCTTCACCCTTCACCATACCCGTTTCGCCCGGCCCGATCTCTACGTACTGCTGCCGGTGACCCCCGATCATCTCGATTGGCATGGAGGCGGCGAAGCCTACGCCGTCGACAAGCTCTCCCCGCTCAAACGAATGCGCGAAGGAGAATTGGCCCTGATTCCCTCCGGGATGAACTCGACCGAAACCGCTGCCTGGCTTGTCACCTACGACAGTGATGCTTTTCTCGAAAAGTTTTTCGATCTCGACTCTTCACGTATCCGTTACAAAGCGGCTTTTCTCCAGGATGCCCTTTTGGCGCTCGCCGTCAGCCGCACACTTTTCGACGAAGCGGATTACGCACGCCTCGACAGCTTCGACCGGGATCCCCACAGACAACAGGAGCTCACCGACGCTCGGGGGCGCCTCTGGGTCAACGACTCCAAAGCCACCAACCTCGACGCCGCCCTGCAGGCCCTGGAAGCCTACCGGGATCGGAAAATCCATCTCCTCGCCGGCGGGGACGACAAGGGTGTCGATATGACGCCCCTGATGGAGCGACTCAAGGAACTCAATGTCGAACTCTATACCCTGGGAAGCAACAGCCGGCGCCTGGAGGCATTGGCCAAACGCTACGAAATCCCCGTGCACGCCTTTACCACACTCGAAGAGGCACTTCCCATCGTGGAACGCCGCTTGCATCCCGGGGAGGTCGCCCTCCTCTCCCCCGCCGCCGCCAGCCTCGATCAATTCTCCTCCTACGCCCAACGGGGAGAACTCTTTATGGATTTCGTCAAAAAAATCGAGAACCGATAGGGGCTCATCTTTTGCAACGCAAATAGGTATCCATCCGGTTGAACCAGCCTTTGCGAAAGCGCCACAGACGACGCTCGGGAGGAGCGATATGGATGAGTCGCTCAAGCACCCGCTTACCTGCAACGGAAAAAGCATGGCATGGATCCGGATCGTTCGGATTCATGCGGGTAAGAACCTGATAGAGCCCCCACCCCTTCCCCTGATAACGTTCACCGGAGTTGATCCCGTCTCCTTTAAAGTTGATGTAGTCAATTAGAATGTAAGCTCCCTGAGGATCGATGGAGCCGTCCTTGCGGTAGAGAAGTCTGCGGTAGTTCTGCTCCACGATCTTCCCTTGACCGTGCGCTTTTGCGTAAGCAAGAATTTTCGGGAAAGATCGGTTGAGCCGGTGGAGCATAAAGCGAGCCTGCAACCCTTTCGTCTTGTCGAGAAAGTCCGTCAACTCCCGCATCCGCTTCGTATTCTTCGCCTTAGCCCGTGTCCACGCCTCATAGTTCGGCCAAACGCAATGGGTCCGGGGCGTCAGCCAGTGCGGAGGCCGGGCACCGTGGGCGACGAGAAAGCGGAGCATCGGCGGAAAGGCTTCCCAAAACCACATCGGTTTCTTTTCGGTGTACCAGATAAAGTGGCCGATCCCGCAGGAGGCGAACTCTTCACCCTTGTTCCACCATACCAATTTCCGCTTCAGTCCGGATCCTTCATTGAGCCATATTTTTCGAGCGATCTGTCGCGCCTGAGAATCACTGAGCCTCAGCTCGGACGAAGATAAAAATGAGGAGAGAAGGCACAATAGAAGCAGGATATGTTTCCCGCCTTTTCGGAAGATCACTATCCCTCTCCTCTTGACTTTTTATTCTTAACTTTGGACAAGCTCTTTGAGCCGTTGGAGCACCTCCTCCACATGCCCTTTGACACGGACCTTCTCCCACTTTTCCCGGATGATGCCGTCGGGATCGATGAGAAAGGTGGAACGAACGACACCCATATACTCCCGTCCGTAATTTTTCTTGAGCTGCCAAACCCCGTAGGCTTGACAGACCTCTTTCTCCTCGTCGGAAAGGAGCGTAATTTTGAGCTCCTTCTTGGCGATAAAATTCTGATGTTTCCGCACACTGTCAGGGCTCACACCGAGAACCGTGGCTCCCAACGACCGGAAATCCTCCAAATGTGCGGTAAAGTCCAGAGCTTCGGTGGTGCAGCCGGGAGTATTGTCTTTGGGGTAGAAATAGAGGACCACCCAGCTGCCCTGCAGATCTCGCAGGCAAACCTCCTCGTTGTCCTGATTGGGAAGGCAGAATTCCGGGGCTTTTTCTCCGACATTGGGCATAATTACTCCTTCGAAATGTTCAAGTTGTGGAATGAGACTGAAGTATAACAAAAGGCAAACAATGGATGAGAAAAAGCGAGAGCTTCTGAAGCAAATCGAAGCCCTGATGCGTTACGATGACTCCGCAGAGACGACCATCGAACCCTCGCTGCTGAAATATTTGGATGAAACGGCTCTACAACAGCTCATAAATTCCTTGGAAAAACGACGGGAAAATCTTTTTGAAGAGGAGCGTGACTGGTTGTCCCGCTTTCGTAAAAAGGAGCTTTCATGACCATCGACCTTCACAACCACACCCCTCTTTGCAACCACGCCGAGGGCAGCCCTGAAGAGTACATCGAAGCCGCCGTCGCCAGAGGAATCGACATCTTCGGCTTCGCCGACCATGCTCCGATGGAGTTCGATCCGAAATATCGAATGAGCTTCGATGAGATGAAACAATACGAAGAATCCGTCAGGGAGCTGGCGGAACGTTACCGCGGAACGATTGAAATCCGTCTGGGGTATGAAGTGGATTACCTCCCCGGGCGGATGGATGAGAGAGTGCTGAGGGCCGAGGTGGATTACCTCATCGGTTCGGTCCACTTTATCGACGACTGGGGCTTCGACAATCCTGAATTTATCGGCCGCTACGACGGGGCGGATCTCACAACGATCTGGCGGGAATATTTCGACGCGGTGGAGGCGATGGCCCATTCGGGGCTTTTCGACATCGTCGGCCACCTGGATCTAATCAAGGTCTTCAATTATCGCCCTGAGGGGGACATCCGGCCTCTGGCCGAGTCCGCCCTGGATGCCGTCGCCGCGGCAGAGATGACACTGGAGCTCAACGCCGCGGGCTGGCGCAAACCCGTGGAGGAAGCCTACCCCTCTTTGGATCTGCTGCGGATGGCCCACGACCGCAGGATTCCGATCACCTTCGCCTCCGACGCCCACAGCCCCGCACAGGTGGGCTACCGGATGGAGGCGTTGCACGCTCTGGCACGTGAAGCGGGCTACGATAAAGCTGCGGATTTCCGTAACAGAGAACGTCGTCTGCTCAAATTTTAGGCACATAGGCCAACGCTTTCCAAAGAAAGAGGGGGTATAATGGAGCCACCAACATTTCAGGAGGATAATCCATGGGCAAATTTGTCAACAATATCGAAGAGTTTTTCTCTTTTTGTAAAGAGAACGAAGTTGAATTCGTCGACTTCCGCTTCACCGACATCAAGGGTGCATGGCACCACATCACCTACTGCATCGACGCCGTCAGCGCCGATTCCCTCGAGCACGGAATTCCCTTCGACGGAAGTTCCATCGAAGCGTGGCAGCCCATCAACGAATCGGATATGCTGCTTAAGCCCGATGTTCCTACCGCTTTCCTCGACCCCTTCACCGCCGATCCCACGATCGTCGTCTTCTGCGATGTTTACGACATCTACAAGAATGACCTTTACGAAAAGTGCCCCCGCTCCATCGCCAAAAAGGCCCTCAAGCATCTGGCCGAGACCGGCATCGGTGACGTCGCCTATTTCGGTCCCGAGAACGAATTCTTCATCTTCGACAACGTTGTGATCAAAGACGAAATCAACGAGTCCTACTACCGCGTAGATAGTGACGAGGGTGAGTGGAGCGACGATGCCCAGTACGAGGATGTGATCAATACCGGCCACCGCCCCCGCACCAAAGGCGGCTACTTCCCCGTCATGCCTACCGACTCCACCGTTGATCTGCGGGCCGAGATGGTTCAGATCATGCAGGAGATCGGCCTCGAGGTCGTTCTACACCACCACGAAGTAGCTCAGGCCCAGGCCGAGATCGGTGTGAAGTTCGGCAACCTGATCGAAGCAGCCGACAATGTCCAGAAGTACAAGTACGTCGTCAAGATGGTCGCTCACCTCAACGGCAAAACCGCGACCTTCATGCCCAAGCCCCTTTACAACGACAACGGCAACGGAATGCACGTCCACCAGTCCATCTGGAAAGAGGGTAAAAACCTCTTCTTCCAGTCCGGCGAGTACGCCAACCTGAGCAAAACCGCCCTGGATTATCTCAGCGGTATCTTCAAGCACTCC
>WFQO01000106.1 GCA_015486995.1 Nitratifractor sp.
ACCGTCGACCTTTTCGAGCAGCAGGTCGAAGATCACATAGTGCCAGAGTGCATCGGTCAGTGCATCGTGGGCGTCCAGGTCTTTCAGGCCGATCTTTCGTGCGATAGCCTCGGCCCGCTCCGCCAGGCCGTAACGCTCCACCAGATCCTGGAGTTTGTAGCTTGGAGCCTCTTTGAGCAGCATTCGGGCGCATTTGTCGGTATCGATCCGCTGCATCTTCAGCTCAAGGCCCTCATGCTCGAGCATCGCGATGTCCAGGCCGTTGCCGTGAGAGACGAAATAGTTTTCGGGGACGTTGCCGCGCTCGAGTTCCAAAAAAGCGTCGGTTTCGTCGGGCCAGTATTTCTCTTCGAGCATCGCGTTGGTGATCCCATGCACGGCGACCACCGCGTCGTTCATTTCGATGTCGGTATAGCAAAGATCGTCGTAGGCTTCGATCGTCTCCCCCGTTACTTTCAAAAAAGCCAGCTGGATCAGCCGATCGTTTTTCAGATCCGGACCGGTCGCTTCCACATCGACACAATAGACGGTATAGGACATAGTACTCCTTCTTTCACTCTTCGTTGTGGGATTATACCCGGAGTGGAATTTGCAACGTTATCGATGAGTGGGCCTGCAGAGAAGACAACCCGTGAAACAAATATCTCTCCTTCGCGACTATACATCTATCATCGTTTCGAATCAAAGGTTACGAACGACAAGCGGTTGTCCCTCGTTGCGACTTTTCACACCCATGACTACAAGATCATCAAGTGAAAGTGACGATACTGCAGAGATTTCCATTCCGAAATTGAATGCTCTGAAAAACCGGGACAATCTCTTGTCGTCGTTCCAAACTTGATTCGGAATCCACAGCACAATGGGTATTCTAAGCCCTCGTTTCCGAGGCAAACCCGGAATGACAACGGTTTTTCAGACCCTTCAATTGGAAAAACCTTGTACGGGTCGTTTGGGACCCTTATTTTGTGGGTTTGTAATATCCGGCTGTATCCTCATATTTGATCGCATCCCCCTTCTGGGCACGGACACGGAGGATGTAACGCCCCGGTTTGCTCAGTTTGAGGTTCGAGACGGTGTAATAGCCGTTTTTGCCGGGGATCTCCTTGAAGATCTGATCGTCGGCCGCTGTCTGCGGGCGGGTCAGAAGCAGAGTAACGTTCGCGTCGTTCACGGGATTGCCTGCCTTGTCCGTTATCTTGTAACTGACGGTATTGACCGGGCCGAGAGCGACGATGGGGCCGGGTTTGCGCTTGAGATGGACGGGTTTGAAGTCGGAAAGCTTCATCCCCTCAAGTTTCATCGTGTAACGGCGGTCGAAACGCTGCTGCGCTTCGATGATCTCGTTGGCGTCTTTTTCGGCCGTCTGGTACTTCATCATATACTCGTTGGACTCATGTACGGGCATGCCGACGGCATGCTTGACGGTCCAGTACCCCAGGGTGATCCCGATGGCGAGAAAACCCAAAATCATATAGGGCCAGTACTTGCCCCGATCACTGTTGTTTGCCATAGCGTATCCTTCGATAAAGAGGTCGGCCGAAATATACCCAAAAAACCAAAACGGCTCCCAAATAGACCAACCAGTTTATCAGGGTAAGGAACCAATGCCCCCGGCTCTTGATCGTGTTTTTGAGCGTTATACCTTTTTTCGCGGCGATTTCATCCGCCAACTCAGAATAGGCCTGCACCATCGCCACGTCGTATTTGGACTGTCGGCTGTTACTGTCGGCACTGCGCAGAATATCTATGGCGTACTTTTTCACTTCCCCATCCCGGTAAAAGCTCTTGAGTTCGGGTTTCGAGACGAGGATGCCGATGCGCTTGTTGTTCGGAAGAAAGACGATCGTGATCCATGGCTCGCTCAGTTTCTTCGCGTACTTTTTCACATAATCGTAAAGATTCGCCCGTTTCGCCAGACGGTCGTTGCTCGCGATGACATAGGCGTTGATGCCGGTTTTACGATGCAGCTCCGTTCCTATCTTTTCGATGACATCTCCCGCTTTGGGTGAAATCAGATGATCGTTGATAAGGTAATGTGCTGAAAGGGAAAAAGTACTGAGAAGAAACGCGAGCAAGGCGACCCTTGCTGCGTGAAGCATAGCTGAATCAGCCCACGTAGAGGTGATTGGGAGTCAAAACGGCCCAGAGTGTCAGGAGCGCGAGCCCAAACAAAAACCATCCAAGGACTTTATCCATTATTCTGATCATTTCGTCTCCCCTTTCTTGCTTTCTTTTTTCTCAGGCTTGACATCGACGAAGGCGAACTTCGCGTTCTCTTTGCTGATCATTTTGACGTTATCCAGGCTGTTCCAGAGAGGAGCAGGATCGTAGTAATGCGTCGACTCCGCTCTCTGGATCCCGATCGCCCGCGAGATGAGGAAAGCGAGGATACTCAACAGAAGCGCCGTCGCGATCAACATACCGACGATCCCGTTAATTCCCCAGAGATTTCGGCTTGTGTTTTCAGTAGCTGCCATTGTTCACTCCTTACTGTTTCAGTGTCTGCAGATAAGCTGCCAGCGCTTTCTCCTGGATGGGAGTGAAGCGGCCGGGGAAGGCGGGCATGTGGCCGATGATACCGGTCTTGCCGTGCTTGAGTACATGCGTAACCAGCGTCTCGTCGTAGGTCTTCAGGTTGGGAGCGGTCCCGCCGTTGCCGGTACCGTCCTGGCCGTGACAACCGGCACAGGTCGCCCAGGCGGCGGGAGCTTTGCCCTTCATGCCGCCGGCGATGTAAGCGGCAACTTCTTCAGCCTGCTGACCGGAAGCCAGTCCGGCGGGCATCGCACCGAGAGGATACATCAGCTGATGCTGACCGCTTTTGAGAACGGCCAAGACCTGCTTTTTGCTCATCCGCTGCTCGAAATCCTGAGCCTTGCCGGAGAGTCCGTCACCGGTCTCACCGTGGCAGGGGGCACACTGGACGAGGAAGATCGACTCACCCATATCCCGCAGTGTCGCAGGATCTTTGGCCGCCGCCTCGAATTTCTTTTCGAATTTCGCGTTGTAGGCTTTCACCTCTTTGTTGTACTCACCGATCTGACTGTAGGCGTTGAGCGGATATCCCCAGAGGAAGTACCAAACCGCCCAAACCATCGTACCAAAGAAAGACCAGGCCCATCCGGCAGGCAGTTCGTTCTTGTACTCTCCAATCCCGTCCCAGTTCTCTTCGGCCAACTCTCCGCCGGCGGTATCGGTCTTCATCTGGGCCATATATTTGGCCCCGACTCCGAAAGTCAGCACCGCGATCGCGATCGCACCGAGGAAGGTGATCAGGTTGATCGGGTCGCTCAGGTCGATGTGCATCTGCTTGATCACGACCAGCGTCGCCACGATCAGGACGCCCGCGAGCACCAGTCCTTTGACGATGAATGAATTCATTTAACTCTCCTTCTTTTCGTTCGTTGCTTTGGGATTCGCTTCGACGGGACGATCGTGCAGCTCGTCGTCGAGCGCCATCTTCCCGTACTTTTCGTAATCCCGTTCACCTTTTTTTTCGCTGCGGTAGAGATGCAGGATGTAGCCGTAGAGGATCACGACCAAAAGGACCGTGAGAAAGAAAAAAGCGTATCCCTGCATTTCCGTCAATGTCACCGCAGACTCCTTACTTCAGACGCTCGAGATAGGCGACCAAGGCGACAATCTCGGGAATCTTACCCTGCTGGACCATCGCCAGAACGTCTTTGTTTTTCATCGCCTTGGCGATTTTCAGCGCTTCGGGAAGCGCGATCGTCTTATAGTACTTCTCAAACGCCGCTTTGCCGGGCTGAATTTCGTCGCCGTAAGGCGTATTGAAGACTTTCTTGACGGTGACGGCTTCCGCGTAGGCGGTTTTCATATCCGCTACGTTCTTGAACTGGTGCTTGTAGGCGGGCATGATCGAATCGGGAACGACCGATTTGGGATCCCACATATGGTTCGCATGCCAGTCGGGCGTCCGGTAGTTACCGACACGGTGCAGGTCGGGGCCTGTCCGCTTGGAACCCCAGAGGAAAGGGCGATCGTAGGCGTATTCACCCGAGAGCGAGTATTTTCCGTAACGATCGGTCTCGGACTTGAAGGGACGGATCAGCTGCGAATGGCAAGCGATGCAGTTGTCCTTCTTGTAGACCTCTTTACCCGCGAGCTGCAGGACCGTGTAGGGTTTGAGGCCCTTGATCGGACGAGAGGCTTCGGCGAAGTTGGGCAGGATCTCGACGAGACCCGCAAACGCGATGACGATGAAGACCCCTACCGAGAAGAGAAAGGGGTTTTTTTCCAACCAATGAAACATTTCATGACCTCCTTATGCCATAGGGGAGCGGAACTGAGGCTCCTGCTCGAGCTTGCGTCCAGCCGTCGCCGTCATCAGGAAGTTGTAGGCGAACATGAACATACCGATCAGATAGAGCAGACCGCCGATCGCGCGGATCGTATAGTAAGGATGCAGGACGGAGACGGTGTCGATGAAGCTGTACATCAGGTTACCGTACTCATCGACCGCACGCCACATCATACCCTGAGTGATACCGGCGATCCACATCGAGGTGAAGTAAAGGACAACACCCGTCGTCTGGATCCAGAACTGAGCCTCCAGCAGAGATTTGCTGTAGATCTCACGTTTGAAGGCACGGGTAGCCATATGCATCAGAGCGGCGAAGATCATAAAGGCGACCCAGCCGAGAACTCCGTCGTGGACGTGACCGGGAATCCAGTCAGTGAAGTGAGCGATGGCGTTGACAGACTTGACCGCCTGGATGGGACCTTCGAGGGTCGAAAGCATATAGAAGGTAGAAGCCAGGACCATGAACTTGATCAGGGGGTTCTCGGTCAGCTGGTTCCATTCACCCTTCATCGTCAGCAGCATGTTGATCGCCGAACCCCAAGAGGGCAGGATCAGGACAACGGAGAAGACCGAGCCCATGGTCTGCATCCAGTCGGGAACGGTGGACCAAAGCAGGTGGTGACCGCCGGCCCAGAGGTAGACGAACATCAGACCCCAGAAGGAGAGCAGGGAGAGTTTATAGGAATAAACCGCCTGCCCGGACTCTTTGGGGAGAAAGTAGTAGATGATGGCGATGATGGGCACGGTAAAGACGAAGGCAACCGCGTTGTGTCCCCACCACCACTGAACCAGCGCGTCGTTGGTTCCGGCGTACATGGAGACGGAGTGGTACCAGGCACCGACACCGCCGGAGAAGAAGATCGTGGGAACTTCCATGTTGTTGAAGAGGTAGAGCATCGCCACACCGAGGAAACAGGCGATGTAGTACCACATGGAGATGTAGAGGGCTTTTTCACGGCGCATACCGATCAAGCCGAACATAATCACACCCCAGAGGACCCAGATGACGACGATCAGAACGTCCAGAGGCCACTCCATCTGTGCGTACTCTTTGCTGGCGGTGATCCCCATCAGTTCGCTGATGACCATACCGGTCGCGGCGATCAGATAGAGAATGAACTGAAGGTATCCCAGTCCATTAAGAAGCTTGGACTCACCCATAGAGACTTTCAAAACCCGCTGTGCGGAGTAGTAGAACGTGGCGAAGATCCCGCTCACGGTAAAGCCGTAGATGACGACGTTCGTGTGCAGAGGTCTCAGACGGGAAAAGGTCCCGTACTCACCGAAAAGATAGTTGAGTTCCGGAAACGCCAGCTGGCTGGCGATCAGAACACCGATGGTCATTCCGACGATACCGAAAATGACCGCGGTCCACATGTAGAGTTTGGCAACGGAATAGTCGTATTCCAGCGCTGCACTAGACTGCATACAAGCCTCCTAATTAAAATTTTGTTACGACGATGTAACGGTAACGGCATATTATAGGGTCGCGTAGCTATAAAAAAACTTAAATTAACGGAGGATTTATGGGAGGGGTCGCAGAATGAAGCCATTTTTCCCTGACGGAAAAATGGGCGTTTAGGCCTTGCCTTTGGCCTGTTGGATGGAGTCGATGTAGCGATAGTCGATGGGGATTTTTCGTTCGGAGGGCAGATGCCGGGCAAGGCGTTCGAGGATCGCTTCGAAATCGTCGAAAAGGTAATGTGCCATCGAGCCGGGGATGGGATTGATCTCGTTGAGATAGATTTCTCCTTCGCGGACAAAAAAGTCGCAGCGGATCAGACTGCCGAGGAAAAGCGGATCGTAGATCGCCTTAAATGCCGCTTCGAGTTTCTCCCGAAGGGAAGCGTCAATCGACGCTTCCCGGACCCGGGAATCGCGGGAAAAATCCATATATTTCTTGTCGAAGTCCAGAAACTCCTCTTTCTGGGGCTCTTCGACCAGGGAGAGTTCCCAAACCGAGGTTTTGCAGCCGGCGAGATTGTACTCGGCGATCCCCTCGACAAAGGGTTCGACGAGTACCTGCTCATCGAATTCGAAAGCGACGTCCAACGCATAGTCGAGCTCTGCGTCGCTGCGGACGACGCTGACGCCGATGGAGCTGCCCAGGTGTACCGGTTTGACGATCAAGGGATAGCTCAGATCGACCCGTCGTTCTCCTCCGCGAACAAGCAGCCTGTACTCCAACGTCGCGATGCCCAATCCCTGCGCAAGAAGCTTGGTATCGAACTTGCTGTAGCTGAGAACCGACGCTTCCAGGCGCGGCCCGATGAAGGACACCCCGAAAAACTCCATCAACCCCGCGACTTTGCCGTCCTCCCCGTCACGTCCGTGGATCAGGTTGAGCAGTGTGTCGAAAACGACAGACTTTTTCTTGCCGCCAAGCAGACCTCCACCCACGGTAAAAAAGCCTCCCTTTTCCAAGAGAAGTTTCGGAGATTTTTTGTAGGCGCCCGAGGCGAAAGTCTTGGAAGTCATCCGCTCCGCATCGATCAGATAAAAATCACGCTCGGCATCGACAAAGATAAAGATCGGGGTGATCCGTTTGAGAACTTTTTTGAGCGTAACGGCACTGACGATGCTGATCTCGTGCTCATAGCTGGAACCGCCGAAAAGAATGGCGAGGGTCATGAGAAGAACCTTTCTACTTGATCTTCGACCCAAAACATCGTAGAGCTTTCATCTTACTCTTCCATACTTTAGGGTCGGATACGGTGCATTTGCCCTTGATTTTAGCATATTCAGGCGTAAGGTTTCGACCACGTGATGCCTTTCCTTCCCTATCCAAGAAGGCAGGCCGTCCGCAATTCGATGCATTCCCCAAAGTCGCCGGTGTAAAAATTAAACGTTGGCGGAGGCCTCTTCCATCTTCAATTTTTCCTTGAGAACACGTTTGAGAATTTTTCCCGTCGCATTTTTCGGAAGCGCTTCGACAAGATGGAAACGCTTCGGAATCTTGTAGTTGGCCAAGCGCTCCCTCAGCCGCCGTTTGAGGGCATCGAGATCCACCTTCGCCCCCTCTTCCGCTTCGATGTAGGCAACGGGGACTTCCCCGTTTTTTTCATCGGGCACGCCGACGACGGCACTGACGTTGACTCCGGGAAAAGCGTCGATCTCCTCTTCGATCTCCCGGGGATAAATGTTGATCCCTTTGGAGATGATCAAATCTTTTTTACGGTCGACGATGTAGAGGTAGCCCTCCTCATCCATATACCCCAGATCGCCGGTGCGCAGCCAACCGTTCACGATCGTCTCTTCCGTCGCTTCGGGACGGTTGAGATAGCCCTGCATGACGTGATCCCCTTTGAGAATGATCTCTCCGACTTCTCCCCGGGGAACCTCAACGAGATTTTCATCGACGATCTTGACCGTGTAGCCGGGCATAGCGGGCCCTACAGAGCGCTCTTTCTGCCGATGCAGCGGATTGATACAGGTCGCCGGCGAACTTTCGCTCAGGCCATATCCCTCGAGCATCTTCGCCCGAGTGAATTTCCGGCGCATCGCTTCGAGAGTTTTGTGCTGCAGGGGCGCCGCTCCGGAAACGAAGATCCGAATACGGTTGAACCACATGAAATACCAGGGGAGTTTGGCCTTGGCCAGGGCATTGTAGACGTCCGGGACCCCGAAAAAGATCGTCACACGTTTCAGCAGTGCCTGTTTGAAAATATTGCTGAAAGGTCGGATCGAGGGGACAATGACGATTCCCGCACCGACATAAAGGGGCAGAACCACTCCGATAGAGAAGGTAAAGGAGTGGAACATCGGCAAAAAGACAATGGTCCGGTCCCGGTGGTTGATATGAAAGAGTTGCGAACCCGATTCGGCATTGGAGAGAACGTTTTTGTAGCTGAGCATCGCCCCCTTGGGTTTGCCCGTCGTCCCGGAGGTGTAGAAAAAGACCGCCAGATCGTCAAGGGTACGCATGACCGGAGAGACCGGCATCCCGTTCTTCATCGCCTCTTCGAAAGAGATGTTTTCGGGTCCCGAGAGCTCCAGACCTCCCTCCCAGATGATCCGCCGAAGTTTTTCCCGTGCCCGGGAGTCATGGACCGTTTTCTCGTAAAGCGCCGAGGCGACCATCACGACGGCACCGCTGTCCTCGAGAATGTAACTGAGCTCTTCGGATTTGAGAAAGGTATTGATCGGAACCGTGATCGCTCCGACCTTGCTGATCGCCAGAAAGGCCACGACGAACTCCCAGGAGTTTCGCAAAAAGAGCGCGACCCGTTCGTCGGGCTTCACCCCGCAACGGTGCAGATATCCGGCGAACGCATCGACTCGCTTCAGAAGCTCTCCGTAACGGATCGTCTCCTCTCCCACAAAGAGCGCTTTGCGCCGGGGATGGGTCCGGGCATGGGAGAGGATCATCTCGTAGAAATTGTTGAAACGGTAGTGCAGGGTTCCCATATCTCTCCTCGTCTTCAAATTTCGGCGATCAGAAGCGGTACGCGAAGCCCACGGTCGTCAGGAAGGCTCCGCCCTTGTCGAAGCTGCCCACAATGCCGTTGATGTTCTCACCCGGAGCGATCGTCCGCTTTGTCTTGTGATCGTAGAGAACGGCAAGGCCCCACTCCAGATGCTCGTTCTGTCGATACCGAAAGCCCGCACTGAAGATATGCCCGTCGCTGTCGGGAAGTTCGTAACTGAGCGTTCGGGCGGGGATCGGCGTCTCGTCGTAGGCGTACCCCGCCATCAGAGTCAAACGCTCGTCCCATCGGTAGGTCAGACCGAGTCGGAAAGTATCGCTGTCTTGCCAATCTTTGAGCTTCGGATCGTCGAAGATCGGTACGAGCGCCGGCGGAATGGGCGTGTCGTAGCGGAAATCCAGAGTTTTGTAGGCGGACCAGAAGGTACGTTCCCAAACCAGCTCGACGGTCAAACGATCGTCGAAGGTCTTGGCGATTCCCACATTCAACGCCGCCGGAACGGGGACACTGACCTTGGCATGGTATTGCCGCCCCACCCCGCCGAGATAGAGGTTGGCTTCCCCCTCTTCGTTCAGCTTCACCTTTGAGCGATAGGTCACGCCCACTTCGACTCCGGATCCAGGATGCCAGGCAAGCGCGAGGTTGTAACCGGCCGCCACCGTATCGCCCTTCATTTGACGCGCGATCCGGATTCCGTTCACGATACCGTCGCTGTCGACCTCCCCTTCGCTATAGAGCAAACGCAGACCTGCCGCCACGGCGAAGGTATCGCTGACCCGATAAGCCAACGACGGATTGAGCTCCGCCGTCAGAAGATAGAACTTCTCCGCGAAGGTCTTTTGCACGGAACTGTTCCAGCGCTTGGTCATGCCCGCCGGGGCCGCCAGGCTCACTCCCCAGCGCCATCGTCCCTGGGCACTGTGCACGTATTGCATTGTCGGGAAAGCCGCCCACTCTCTCTCCGAAGAGGCCGAAGCCGGAACCACCGTCGAGGGTGGGAAGATCTGTACCCCGTCGAAATCGTTGGAGGGGAGGTGCACGACATTGAGCGCCCCTTCGAGATAACGGGTTTTCGGATCGAGAAAAGCCATGTTCGCCGGGTTGTAGTAAGCGCTATCTGCTCCGGTCGTATGGGCGATGTGCGCGGCTCCCAGTGCCATTCCGTCGAGGGATTGTTCCGGAATTTTGTAGCCGCCGGCTTCCAAGGTCGCGGCAAGAAGGACCGTGCCGATTATCCAATTTTTCTGCATTGTCTCTCCCTTAATATCCGATGGTTTTCTTGCGGATCTCGGCCATCATCCGTGTGACGACAAGATAAGCGGGCCCGGCGCAGGCGACATGTCCCAGACGCAGCGTGGTATTGGAATCTCCGGTGTACGCCACTTCGACGGGAACGGCCTCCACATCGGGGGCTTTGAAAAGGTTTTTCATCACATTAACGGTCCCCGCGGTCATCGCGTAAGGGATCACATCGTCCCCAAGACACTGCAAGAATCGCGTAGGCGTCTTCGGCGCCCAATAAGCGGTGCTGTTGAGCTGAAGCGCTCCGTAGAACCAGTAGGAGGGATCCTGCCGCAATACCCCGTCGATCGCCGATCGGGTAAACAGCTCTTCGGTTACTTTCGGAAGACGTGCATCGATCTGGGGACGGGCATAGCGTCCGTCAAAAAGTGTCGACACTTCGGAAGCGTAGGGTTCCCGCAACAATTCACTGACGTTGTGTTCGTAACTCAAGGCATAGGAGTAAGCGACATCCGCGATAAAAGAGGGGATCGGAATCCGGTCATGGACGACGACGCCCAAAGCCATTTGATCCATCATATAGGGCCCCGCCATCGGCGCGGCGAAGGTGACGTTCTCTTCCTGTTCCAGTTCCTGTAGAGCGGCCAGCGAGACGTAACCGCCCTCACTGTAGCCCGTCAGATAGAGTTGGGAGTTGAGCGGGATATTGTTTTTCTTCGCAAATTTTCGCGCGGCATGAATGAAATCGACGGTCGCTTCCATCGACGAGTGTTTGAGCAAATAGGGATGATACCGGTCCGCCGATGCCCCGAAGCCGATGTAGTCGGCCTGCAAAGTGACAAATCCGGCCAGAGCGCTCAAGAGTATCGGTGATCCGGCCGGAGCAAGCGTCTCCTCGGCCACGGCCGTGGGAGCTTCTTTGTCCGCGAAGATCGTCCCGTGGGAATCGCTGACCAGAGAGAATCCTTTTTGGCGCATGTAGGCGAGTTTTCTCGCATCCTCCGGCCTGACACCGTTGTCCGTGGGCACGACCATCAACCCCGAGGCATGGACGAGCGCTCCCGTTTCGTCTTCGGTTTCATAGACGATTTTGTAAGCTTTATAACCGAAGACGGTAGTGTTTGCATCCACCCCAGGAGTTTTCTGTTCGATCAGACTCTGCCGCAGCGTATCCGCGGGGAAATCGACGACGACCTTTCCCCCCTGAACCGGTTCGTTCTGCGGCGATCCCACCTCGCCGCCGCATCCGGCGAGCATCAGAGTCGCCAGTACGGCGAAACAGATTTGGTACATCCTCATTTTTCGCATGTTCTCCTCCTTTTGTCTGTTTTTTTCTTTGTAATTCAACCCCTTGAGGAATCCTGGGAAACTTCCCCTTCCAGCGCGTAGAGCCCCCGGATCTCTTCGGGCCAAAGCTCCTCATCGATCGTCTCCAGGATCAATGGAATATCATCCATCCGCGGGTCGTTCATGATCAGACGGAAAGGTTCCCATCCCAGTTCTCCTTTTCCCAGACTGTGATGGCGATCGATCCGGGAACCCAAAGGCGGCTTGGAATCGTTGAGGTGCATCCCCTCCAGATAGTCGAAGCCGACGATCTCTTCGAAAGCCCTCATCGTCTCCTCGTAGGCTTCGGGGGTGCGCAGATCGTAGCCGGCGGTGAAAGTGTGGCAGGTATCCAGACAGACTCCGACGCGTTCCTTCGCCTCGACGCGCTCGATCAGATAAGCCAACTGCTCGAAACGGTATCCGAGATTGCTCCCCTGTCCGGCGGTATTTTCGATAACCAGTTTCACCTTGGAGTCGCGGGTTGCCTCAACGGCGCGGTTCATCGATTCGGCGATCCGATCCAGGCAGCGCCTCTCCGCCTCGTCCAGTTTATGCTCGTATTCCGGATCTTTTTTGGGTATCTTGACCAGATGCGACCCCGGATGAAAATTGAGTTTTTCCAGTCCCAAGGCTTCGCAGCGCTGCAACTCGTCAATGAAAGC
Organism: Nitratifractor sp.; assembly: GCA_015486995.1. Taxonomy (GTDB): domain Bacteria; phylum Campylobacterota; class Campylobacteria; order Campylobacterales; family Sulfurovaceae; genus Nitratifractor. The sequence continues at coordinate 11,985 of WFQO01000106.1, forward strand.
CTCCCGGGACTTGAGCAGCTTCTCCTCCTCCGGCGCCCCGAGATTGATCAAATAGCTATCGTGGGGCAAAACATGACGGGGAGCGATCCCCGCCTCCTGCAGATTTTTTCGGAAAGCCTCGATACTCTCCTCACTCAACGGTTTGGCTCTCCATTGACGCTGATTCTTCGTAAACAGGGCGAAGGCTTTCGCGCCGATCTTCGCCGCATTTAGGGGAGCATTCTCCACCCCTCCCGATGCGCTGACATGCGCACCCACATATTTTCGACTCATTCAGGATCCCGCTTTCTGGATTTTGATGGAAATATCGTTGATTTTATCGCGAAAAACTATCGATCCGTTTAAGACCGAGTACTCGATCGCGTAGTGACCCGTTTTTTCGATGTGCTGTGTAAATCCTTCCTCTCTTTTTGTCAACCCCTTGCCTCCGAAAATCTCTTTTCCCTGTAGAATCCCCCAGAGCGTCTGCTCGGGATATTCCGCCGAGAGGTAGCGTCGGTTGAACTCCTTGGCATTCAGACAGAGTGCCCCTACGCAGACATTTTTCGGTGTCACCGTAAGACGCAAAGCCGCCTGCCCGTTGGCATAGACTTCGAGCCGCAGACGATCTTTTTCTTTATATAAGAAACCTTGATCCGCATATTTCATCCCGGGGCTTTTCCAGACGACAAAAATCCCCTCTTGCGGGACCGCCTTTTGTTCCGCACAGCCCATGAAAAAGATTCCGACAAGAAGAAGAGAGAGGATCGAAAAAGATTTTTTCATTTTTTTACTCCGATTTTCCTTGATTTAAGAATTATATAAGCAAACCGTCTATATAATTGCGCCATCCGAAACACAACAGCACGGCCCCTTCATCTAGCGGTTAGGATTCCAGGTTTTCATCCTGGCCACAGGAGTTCGAGTCTCCTAGGGGTCACCACTTCGTTTCGGCTTATCTTCCATCGAATTATAATCTATACTTCCTGTATTCAGACAAATTTATTCATCATTTTTCTCTCTTTGATTTGCTTTCATCTCAGGAAGCGGCTACAATACGCCATCTCAAAACCCAATCGACAGGGTAAGCTATATATCCGCCTTCTGAGTTTCTCCGCGTATCGAACTGTATCGTCCATCGATCCATTCACTTTTCACCGGCAGCGAATCAGCCTCCAGGCGAATAATGTTTCCTCCTGCCGTGAAAGCGAACCTTTTTATGACCTTCGACGATTTCAACTTCAAAACCCCTCTCGCCCAAGCGATCCGTGACGCGGGATTCCGCGAGCCGAGTCCCGTCCAGAAAGAGGCGATCCCCCTCGTCCTGGAGGGACGCGACCTCATCGCCCAGGCCCACACCGGTACCGGCAAAACCGCCGCCTTCGGTCTGCCGATGCTTCAGCAGCTGCGCTGCGACGGCAGCGTTGAAGCATTGGTGATCGTCCCCACCCGGGAACTCGCCACCCAGGTCAGCGACGAAATCTTCCGTTTCGGCAAAGCGCTGGGCATCCGCACCGCCACCGTCTACGGAGGCAGCTCCTACAGCCGACAGCTCCAGCACGTCGCCAACGCCTCCGTCGTCGTCGCCACCCCCGGCCGCCTCATCGACCTGCTCCAAAGCGGCAAAATCTCCCTCTCTCCCCGTTTCGTGATCCTCGACGAAGCCGACGAAATGCTTGATATGGGCTTCCTCGACGACATTCGGGAGATCTTCACCCACCTGCCCGAAGAGCGCCAGACTCTGCTCTTTTCGGCTACGATGTCCCGGGAGATCAAAGCCCTGGCCCAGAGCATTCTGCGCGACCCTGCCACCGTCGCCATCACCGGCGGCAACGTCACCAACGAAAAGATTCGCCAACTCTTCTACGTCGTCGACGAATCCGAGCGCGACGATGCGCTGGTGCGTCTGCTGGACTACAAAAACCCCGAAAAGAGCATTATCTTCTGCCGGATGAAAAAAGAGGTCGACCGCCTGCGGGATTTTCTCGCCGCTCAGGGCTATGAAGCCAAGGGGCTCCACGGAGACATGGACCAACGCCAACGTGAAGCGACGATCCGCAGCTTCAAAAACGGCGGCGCCGAGATTCTCATCGCCACCGACGTCGCCGCCCGCGGTCTGGACGTCAACGATGTCAGCCACGTCTTCAACTACCATCTCCCTTTCGATCCCGAAAGCTACGTCCACCGCATCGGCCGTACCGGCCGTGCCGGTCGGGAGGGGACTGCGATCTCCATCGTCTCCCCTCACGAATTCAGAGCCCTGCAACGGATCCAAAAGAGCGTCGGCAGCAAGATCGAAAGCCGCATCGTTCCCCGCATCGGCGAACTCCACGCCCGCAAAAACGACGAACTGATCGCCCGACTTCGCGAAACGAAAGCCGACGCTACCGCTTTCGAAACGATCGAAGCTCTTAAAGAGGAGTTCGACCTCACGACTCTCACCGCCCGCCTTCTGACGATCGTCCAGGAACACGAAGCGGTCCGGGGAGCCGACCGCATCGGCAAGAGCCTCGAAGAGATCGAACGCCTCTTCGCCCGCCTCAAAGAGGACCGCGGCGGCCGCGGCGGCTACAACAAACGCGGCGGCCGTGGCAATAACCGCCACGGACGCAACAACCGACGGAACAATCGGAGATATTAGTAGGGCCTTCGGCCCTGTTATTGGTTATTCGTTATTGGGGCGCGTTGCGAAGCAACGCCCCACAACTCCTCACTCTTCACTCCTCACTCCTCACTCTTCACTCTTCACTCGGCTAAGGAGCTAAAAGCTCCTTAGCCGCCGTATCCCTCCGGATTTCCCGACTGCCAGCGCCAACTGTCTTCGCACATCTCTTTCAAGCCCTTTTCGGCTTTCCAACCTAGAATCCGTTCGGCTTTGCCCGGATCGGCATAGCAGGCGGCGATGTCCCCGGGACGACGGTCGATGATCTTGTAAGGAATCTCTCTTCCCGAGGCTTCGGCGAAGGCGTCGACCATCTCCAGGACGCTGTAGCCCTGCCCCGTTCCCAGATTGATCGCCTCGCATCGGGGTTCATCGAGCGCTTCGAGGGCTTTGAGGTGTCCCCGGGCCAGGTCGACGACGTGAATGTAGTCGCGCACTCCCGTTCCGTCGGCGGTATCGTAATCTCCTCCGAAGACGCTCAATCTCTCCCTCTTGCCTACGGCGACCTGGGTGATAAAAGGCATCAGGTTGTTGGGGATCCCCTGAGGATCTTCACCGATACGACCGCTGGGGTGGGCCCCTACGGGGTTGAAGTAGCGCAGGATCGCGATACGCCAGCTCGGTTCGGCGACGAAGAGGTCGCGCAGAATCTCTTCGATCATCAGTTTTGTCCGGCCGTAGGGGTTGGTCGCCCGCAGGGGGTGTTCTTCGGTCAGGGGCAGGAAATCGGGATCACCGTAGACCGTCGCCGAGGAGCTGAAGACGATGGTATCGATCCCCGACTTTTTCATCCCTTCAAGCAGCGTCACGGTCCCGCCGACGTTGTTGTCGTAATACTCCAGCGGTTTGGCCACCGATTCGCCCACCGCCTTGAGTCCGGCGAAGTGGATCACCGCGTCGCAGCCCTTCATCGCCCTCTCCAGGCTCCGGGCATCGCGGATATCCCCTTCGACGAACTCCAGGCTTTTCCCCGTGATCTCTTCGACCCGACGCAGCGCTTCACGGCTCGCGTTGGAGAGATTATCGTAGACGACCACTTCGTAGCCGGCTTCGAGGAGTTCGACGCAGGTGTGGGATCCGATGTAACCCGCACCTCCCGTGACGAAGATTCTTTTGAAATTTTTTTTCGACATTGTTCTCTCTTTTCGACTGTTATTTATAGCATGAACCGACTCTGAATACTCACTCTCCTGAAGAGGTAGTATCCGGGGCCTCCACGGTATGTGGAAGCATCCTTTTCAATGAAAAGGAAAAAACCGATCCTTTGCCCTCCCGGCTTTCGATCTCTAAAGCCGTATGGTGGAGTTTGAGGACGTATTCGACGATGTAGAGGCCGACACCGATGGAGTTGTTCCAGCTGAGGCGGTCGACGCGGTAGAATTTTTTGGTGATCTTTTGCACATCCTCGGGGCTAAGGCCCTCCCCTTCGTCGATCACTTCGACCCGCTCGGGCGTGCAGCGCAGGATCACCTCCTCCTCGGAATACTTCAAAGCGTTCTCCACGAGGTTGAGCAAAACGTGCTCGATCATATCCCGGTCGGCTTCGATCGTGACGGGAGTGCACTCGAGACGGATTTTTCGGCCCGGATATTTCTGCAGCAGCGTTTCACGGACCGACGCGGCCACTGCGGGGAGCTCGAAACGGCTCTTTTTGGGCGTGAAAGAGCGGTTTTCCAGCTTGATCGCCAGCGCGAGCCGGTCGATCATCAGGGAGATTTTTTCGGCGTTGTCGTGGATCTTGCCCAGGAAACGCTGCCGCAGCCTCGGATCGAGCCCCTGCATCTCTTCGAGACTCTGGGCGTACCCCATAATGGCGGCGACGGGGTTTTTGAACTCGTGGCTGATCGCGGAGATGATGTCACTTTGGCGTTGGGTCAACGCTTTGAGTTTGCGGGTGTATTTGGCTTTCTGGCGTTCCCGTTTGGCCAGTTTTTTGGCGACTTTCTGAAGCATTTTTCGGATTTCGGCGAATTCGGCGCAGCACTCTACGGGGGCGATGTCGGCGTCGTACTTCTTCTCCAGCAGAGACTCCAGCGATCGGCTCAGCCGCCGACTCTCCCTGCCGATGCGTTCATTGAGCCGCAAGCTGAAGAGGAAGATCCCCAGCAAAATCAGGGCGAAGACTCCCAGGGCCTCAAGCCAGAGCCGAAGCAACTGCCGCCGGATACTCTGCAAAGAGTAGGCGGCCCGGACGTAAAAGTTTCGGTCCCGATGGGCCACATAAAGCAAGTCCTCATCCAGGGTCACCGAGTGGCGCACCGACTCTCCCCATCCGTGGGCTTTGGCTTCCAGGATCTCGGGACGTCCGGCGTGGTTTTCCATCCCGATAGGAGAGCGGTTGCTCTCGTACAGCACCCGCCCGTCGGGGGCGATGACGGTGACGCGCACGCCGGTATCCCGGTGAATTTGCCGCAGGACTTCGGGGATCTTTCGGGAGGGCAGACATCGCAGATCGTACTCCAGGACCGTCAGCAGATTGCGCAGCATCCTTGCGTGGGTCTCGATCTCCATTTGGCGCAACAGGTAGTAGCCGATCAACGCCGCCACGAGGAAAGTCCCCGTCAGGATCAGTGCGGTACGGCGAAAAAAGAGTTGAGAGAGTTTCAGCATAGCCGATACCCTACGCCGCGAACCGCTTCGATGTAGGGGTGTTCAGGATCGCTTTCGATCTTTTTTTTCAGGCGGTTGACCGCGACGTTGACCGTTTTTCCTCCCCGCTCCTCTCCGTCGGACCAGACCTCATCCAGGAGTTCGTCCCGGCCGATGACCCGTTCGGGATTTTCGAGGAAATAGCGCAGCAGGTCGAACTCCAGGCGGGTCAACACGATCGCCTCGCCCGAACGCTCCACCTTCCGGCCGGGCAGGTCCATCACCAAAGAACGGTGGCGCAGCGTCTCGGACTCTTTCTCACCGGTACGTCGCAGCAGGGCTTTGACCCGCCAGACCAGTTCGTTCATATTGAAGGGTTTGCGTAGATAGTCATCGCCGCCCCGCACAAATCCCTCCTCCACCTCTTCGTCCCGGTCCTTGGCGGTGACGAAGATCACCGGCTGCTCGAAACCCTCCCGACGAAGCTCGGCGACGAACTCGCTCCCCTCCGCTCCGGGAAGGTTGCGGTCGACGACCATCAAGGCCACCTCTTCCTCCTCCAGGGCTTGACGGACTCCGCGGGTCGAGAGGAAACCCATCGTCTCGAAACCGGCACTCTGGAGATGGAGCTCCTCCAGCTCCAGAATATCCTCTTCGTCTTCGACGATCAGGATAAGGGGGGCGGGATTCACAGCTTGAGTTTCCCCCCCTCGAGGGCGTAGCGGGCCAGTTTGACGATGTTGATGCTCCGGTCACTGATGCGCTCCAGCTTGCGCAGGATGTGCAGCTCGTCCACCAGCTCCTCCGCCTCGTCGGGGTGGGCGCAGATGTTGCTGACCATATTCTTTTCGAGGATGGAGATGAAGTCGTCGCATTTGCTCTCTTCGACGCTGATGCGCCGGGAGATATTGTCGAGACGGTCGGGGTCGGTCTCTTTGATCGCCTCCAGGGCCAGGTGCAGGGCCGTCTCGGTGCTTTGGTAGAAAGCACGGGCGGTGTCGGTGAGCAGAGGCCGGATCGCGTGATCCGACTCTTCCCCCTCCTCTTCTTCGTCGCTTCCCGCCATCTGTTTGAGTAGGTTTTTGGCGTGGGCCTTGAGGTAATCGCCGATGCGGGAGAGCTCGCTGGCGATTTTGATGAGTGCCACGACCCGCCGCAGGTCCGAAGCCTCCGGGGCATAGAGGGCCAGGGTGGTGACGATGTTCATATCGATTTTGGCGTTGGCCTTGTGGTTGCCCTTGAGGAGTCTGCGGGCCTCTTCCAGTTTCGTGGCATCCTGCTTTTGTAGCCCCTCAACGATGAGTTGCAGCGCTTTTTCGTCCAGTTCGCCGAAGGCGTAAACCTCTTCGACGATTTTGTTGAGGGCCTCTTCGTATTTTTTCAGCATTATCCGAACCTCCCGGTGATGTACTCTTCGGTCAATTTCTCTTTAGGGTTGACGAAGATCTTTTCGGTCTTGTCAAATTCTATCAGATCCCCGAGATACATGAAAGCGGTGTAGTCGCTGACGCGGCTGGCCTGCTGCATATTGTGGGTGACGATGGCGACGGTCACCTCCTCTTTGAGCTCGGTGACCAACTCTTCGATGGCCCCCGTGGAGATGGGGTCCAGAGCGCTGGTGGGCTCGTCGAAGAGAAGCACTTGGGGTTTGAGAGCCACCGCCCGGGCGATGCAGAGCCGTTGCTGCTGTCCCCCCGAGAGCCCCATCGCGCTCTGCTTGAGACGGTCTTTGACCTCGTTCCAGATCGCCGAACCTTTGAGAGCCTGCTCGACCCGCCCGTCAAGTTCGCTGCGGTTTTTGATCCCCGCCAGGCGCAGACCGTAGGCGATGTTGTCGTAGATACTCATCGGAAAAGGGGTGGGCTTCTGGAAGATCATCCCCACCCGCTGACGCAGACGGATCAGTTCGTCCTCTTTACTGTAGTCGAGGATATTCTCTTCGTTTCCGTTTTCGTGATAGAGGAGGATCTCCCCTTCGTATTTGTTGCCGGGGTAGACGTCGTGGATCCGGTTCCAGGAACGCAGCAGGGTCGATTTGCCGCAGCCACTGGGGCCGATGAGAGCGGTGACCTTGTTCGCGTAGATCGGCATATCGATCCCTTTGAGGGTCGGAGCCTCGGCCCCGGCGTAGGTGAAGTAAAACTCCTTCGTATCCATCGCAAGATTCATTTGATCTTCCTTTTTCTGAAAATGTAGCGGGTGGTGAGGTTGATCAGGAGCACCAGGGCGGTCAGGATCACCGAACCGGCCCAGGCGAGATTCTGGCTGGGCTTGTCGGGGAAGGTGGCCAGTTGGTAAATACTGACCGTCAACGAGGGGAACTGCTGATCCATGTTGAGGGTGAAATAGTCGTTGTTGGCCGAGGTAAAGAGCAGCGGTGCCGTCTCACCGACAACCCGGGCAAAGGCGAGGAGGATCCCCGTTACCAGCCCGATCTTGGCCGCCTTGAGGACGATGCTGAGAATCACCTGGGCTTTGGAAGCCCCCAGGGCGATCCCGGCCTCACGGAGCTCCTGAGGAACCAGGGAGAGCATGGAGTCGGTGGTGCTCACGACGATGGGAATCATCATGATCGCCAGAGCCACGCTGCCGGCCCAACCGTTGAAGCCGCCGACGGGGGCGACGAGAATCCCGTAGATGAAAACCCCGATGACGATGGAGGGGGCCGACATCATCACGTCACTGAGGTTGCGGATGAAGCGGGCGAAGGCGGAGTTGACGCCGTACTCCCGCAGGTAGATCCCCGCCAGCAATCCCAGGGGGACCCCGATGAGCGAGGCGACGCCGGCCAAGACCATCTGGCCGACAATGAGGTTGCGCAATCCCTTCTCCACCAGATCGTGGGTAAAGATCCGCCAATGGATACTATCGATTCCTTTGATCAGCAGGGTTGTCAGGATCCAGAAGAGAAAGGCCAGGCCGATCACCGCCGCGGCGGTGGAAAGAATCAAAATTAGCCGATTGAGCAGGAGGCGTCGTCGCTGGGTCGCATTCATTTTTGATCCTTGAGGAAGAAGAATTTGGCGATGGTGATGGTGATGAAGCTAATCCCAAAAAGGATCAATGCCATATAGAACATGGCGCTCAGCTCCAGATCTCCCGCCTCGGCGAAGTTGTTGGCCAGCAGGACCGGGATGGAGATGGTCGGCTGGGTGAGGCTGTGGGGGAAGCGGAAGACCCCGCCGATGACGAAGGCGACCGCCATGGTCTCTCCCAGGGCCCGGCCCAGCGAGAGGATCATCGATCCGATGATCCCCCGCTTGGCGTAGGGGAAGATCACATCCTTGACCACTTCGAAACGGGTGGCCCCCATAGCGTAGGCCGACTCTTTGAGGACCGAGGGGGTGGTATTGATGGCGTCGCGGCTGATGGCCGCCATAAAGGGGATGACCATGATCCCCAGCACCAGCCCCGCCGTCAGTAGCGAATTGCTCTGCCCGCCGAAAAGCTTCTGAAGAATCGGTCCGAAGTAAAAGAGCCCCCACATCCCGTAGATGATGCTGGGGATGGCCGCCAGCAGCTCGATGGCGATCCCGACGGGGGCTTTGAGTTTCTCCGGGGAGATTTCAGTGAGAAAAACGGCGATTCCCATAGCGATGGGAACGGCAAAAAGCATGGCGATCCCCGTGGAGAAAAGCGTTCCCAGGATCGGGATGAGCCCGCCGAAGACTCCGCCCTCGTCATCTTCGCCCACTTCCCAGGTGGAGGTGGTGATGAAGTGCCAAAAACCGAAATCGTGGATGGCGTCCCGAGCGTAATAATAAAGCACGCCGAAGATCGCCGCCAGGATCACCAGGACCAGCGTGGCCGCCGAATAGGAGGAGAGACGGAAGAGTCGGTTGAACATAGTCGGTTCCGTTGCGTGAATTTTTGCGGGATTATAAGGGGATTTGGAAACAGAACGGTAACAAGGGGAAGAAGTCATTGGTCACTGGTCACTGGTCATTGGGGGCGCCTTCGGCGCAGTGGGAAGCCGGAGTTTTACTCTTCAATCAGGCAAGTATGGGAAAGTTATTAACGAAATATTTCATTGAGTGGCCGGGAACGATATCCCAATGACTAATGACCAATGACCAATGACCAATGACGGATTGCGCGAAGCGCAATCCTTATTTCACCGGTGCGATCTCTTTTTCGTTCCAGTAGGCTTTGATCTCTTTGACGGTCGCTTCGGGGAGGGCGACGTAGCCCAGATCGGCGGCGATCTTCTGACCGTTGTGGAAGGCCCAATCGTAGAAGGCGGTCACTTTTTTGTTGGTATCCGTCTTCTCTTTGTCCAGAAGGATGAAAGAAGCGGCGACGATGGGATAGGAAGTGGCTCCTTTGGGATAGGCGATGACGGCGTAGAAGTCGTTTTTCTTGTCCCAGCTGGCGTATTTGGCCGCATCCTGGAAGGATTTGACGGTGGGTTTGACCCAATGATGCTCGCGGTTCTCTACCGTAGCGGCGGGCAGGCCGGATTTGAGCTTGTAGGAGTACTCGATGTAGCCGATGGAGTATTTGTTGTTCTGGATGTTGGCGGTGACTCCCTGGTTGCCTTTGCCGCCGATGACGTTGGCTTTCCAGTTGAGTTTTTTGCGGGGTTTGAAGTCGGCGGGATCGATCTTGCTCAGGTAATAGGTGAAGTTGAAGGTGGTTCCCGAACCGTCGGCACGGACGCAGACGTTGATAGGCTGATGGGGGAGTTTCACCTCTTTGTTGTCTTTGACGATGACCGCGTCATCCCAGTACTTGGCTTTGCCGCTGAAGATGGCGGCGATGGCTTTTTCGCTCAGTTTGAGCTGATTGTCGGCGACGCCGGGGAGGTTGTAAGCCAGGACGATGGAGCCGACGATGGCGGGATACATATAGAGCTTGTGCTTGCGCAGCAGTTTGGGCTTGAGGGGCTTGTCGCTTCCGGCGAAGTCGACCAGGCGCTTCTCGATGGATTTGATGCCGTCGCCGCTTCCGGAGGCGGTGTAGTTGACCTTGTTTCCGGTCGCTTTGTAGTAGGCGGTCGCCCAGCTTTTGTAGACCGGCGCGGGGAAAGAAGCCCCCCGTCCGTTGATTTCGAAAGCGTGCGCGGAGCTCAGAGCCACGGCAGCCGCGGTAGCAGTCAGGAGAACTTTTTTCAGAGAGGTCATTTGTTTGTCCTTTGGAATAATTTGCAACGGCAGTATAAAAAAGCGCGGTAACAACTTGGAAACATTTCAAGTCCCCCTAACGGGAACTGGGTTATCATTGAAACCATCTTTATTCCCTCACGGTAAAGGCATACATCATTATGGAAATCAACACCTTCGAAAAGATGCAGAAAAAAGCGGCCAAAAAGAGTCAAAGCGACTTTTTGCGGCTCGGGCTCTCTCTGGTTTTTATGGCGCTGGTCCTGCTGGCCACCTGGAACAAAATTCCCGGCAATCCCTTCCTGGCCGTCGCCGCGCTTTTCGGTGCCTATATGGCGATGAACATCGGGGCCAACGACGTCGCCAACAACGTCGGACCCGCCGTCGGCTCCCGGGCATTGACGATGATGGGAGCGATCGTCATCGCCGCGATCTTCGAATCGATGGGGGCCCTGATCGCGGGGGCGGACGTCACCGGCACCATCAAAAAGGGGATCATCGACCCCGCCGCTTTCGCCCATCCCAGCTACTTCGTCTGGGCGATGACGGCGGCCCTGCTCGCCGCGGCGCTCTGGCTCAACATCGCCACCTATCTCAAAGCCCCCGTCTCCACGACCCACTCCATCGTCGGCGGCGTCATGGGGGGCGGCATCGCCGCGGCCGGGACCTTCAGCATCGTCCACTGGGGCACGATGGGCAAGATCGCCGCCAGCTGGGTCATCTCCCCCATCCTGGGCGGCCTGATCGCCGCAGCCTTCCTCTACGCCATCAAAAAGACCATCGTCTTCAAAGAGGACACCAAAGGCGCGGCGATGAAGCTGGTACCGATCTACGTGGCGGTCATGGGCTGGGCCTTCGTCACCTACCTGATCCTCAAGGGCCTCAAGCATATGATCAAGCTCGGTTTCCCCACGGCCGCCGGCATCGGCTTCCTCGGCGCCATCGCCATCTATCTTTTTGTCAAGAAGGCCATCGCCAAATACGCCCACAAACTCGAGAATGACCGCGAAAGCGTCAATATCCTCTTCACGATCCCGCTGATCTTTTCCGCCGCCCTGCTGAGCTTCGCCCACGGCGCCAACGATGTCGCCAACGCCGTCGGCCCCCTGGCGGGAATCTACGACGCCCTCGCCCACGCGGAGATCGCGACCAAAGCCGCCATTCCCCTCTGGGTGATGGTAATCGGAGCCATCGGGATCTCCCTGGGCCTCGCCCTCTACGGGCCCAAACTCATCAAAACCGTCGGCAGCGAAATCACCGAGCTCGACCAGATGCGCGCCTTCTCCATCGCCCTGGCCGCCGCACTGACCGTGATCCTCGCTTCGCAGCTGGGCCTGCCGGTCAGCTCCACCCACATCGCTTTGGGGGGTGTCTTCGGCGTCGGCTTCCTGCGCGAGTGGATCGACCGCACCCAGCGCCTGGAGCACCGGATCCAGGAAGAGCGCAAAGTGATCGAAGAACTCAAGATCAAACGCGAAGCGGCTCGAAAAGAGCTTGAAGATCTGGAGAGCAAGAGCGAAAAGACGCAGGAGGATTACGAGCGCATCGTCCAACTCTTCCAAACCGTCGAAGCCTACGAAAAAGAGCTCAAAAAAGAGTCCAAAGCCCTCAAACGGGTCTACAAAACCCGATACGTCAAGCGCAGCGCGGTCAGGAAGATCGTCGCCGCCTGGATCATCACCGTCCCTGCCGCCGGTGTCGTCGCCGCCGTTATCTTCTACATCATCAAAGGGATTATGCTGTGACGATCCGCGATGCGGATCGGGTCATTGGTCTATTGGTTATTGGTATATTGGGATGAAAAAGGAACGGCTCTACCTTTACGACCTCCTGGAGGATCCTGCGCTCTCCTACCCCGCCTGGTATCTTCTCAGCCCCAAACTCCATCGCGACGACAACCTGCGCGAAACCCTCAAAGCGATCCACGCCATCGACTTCGACCCCTACCGCCATCCTGAAAATTCCTCCGAGCTTTTCAGCGCCTTTCGAATGGGGCTCTACCCCATCTACAAAGAACGCTACGCCGCCGGCAATTTCGGCGGCAGAGTGATGATCCTGGAGGGGAAGGGGTGGAAGAGTCTCTCTTTCAGTGAAGAGG
>WFQO01000107.1 GCA_015486995.1 Nitratifractor sp.
TATCTCGGCGGCAGCGAAGCCCGGCGCATTCCCGTCCCCTGTATGAACATCCTCAACGGCGGGGAACACGCCGACAACAGCGTCGATTTTCAGGAGTTTATGGCGGTCCCCCACGGGGCGCCGACCTTCAGCGAGGGACTGCGCTACGTGGCGGAGACTTTCCACACCCTCAAGGGCCTGCTCAAAGCCCGAGGCCTGGCGACTTCGGTCGGTGACGAGGGGGGCTTCGCTCCCAACCTCGGCAGCAACGAAGAGGCGATCGAACTGATCATCGAAGCGATCGAAAAGTCCGGCTACAAACCCGGAACCGACATCTCCATCGCCATCGACAGCGCCGCCACCTCTTTCTCCACCGACAAGAAGGGGCACTACGACCTCAAATGGTCGGGCGCGGGCCAAATGACCAGCGACGATCTGATCGCCCTGGCCAAAGAGTGGGTGGACAAATACCCGATCATCCTCTGGGAGGACCCTCTCGCCGAGGAGGACTGGGAAGGCTTCGCCAAATTTACCGCCGAGCTGGGGGACAAGATCGAAGTGGTCGGCGACGACATTTTCGTCACCAACACCAAATTCATCCGGCGCGGTATCGAAGAGCACACCGCCAACGCGTCGCTGATCAAGCTCAACCAGATCGGCACCGTCACCGAGACCGTCGATGCGGTGCGTCTATGCATCGAGCACGGCTGGCGAGCCTTCCTCTCCCACCGCTCGGGTGAGACGGCCGACACATTCCTGGCCGACTTCGCCGTCGCGATGGGCACAGGACACCTCAAGAGCGGCTCGGCCAGCCGCAGCGAGCGCTTGGCCAAATACAACCGCCTGCTGGAGATCGAATACGAACTGGGCGGCGACGCGCTATACTATTGGAAATGAGCGTGGCCGTTTCGGCGGCCTGATAGACAAAGTGAAACAAAGGAATCGAAATGTGGAACTACAGCCTTTTACCGGATGACCGAGAACTCCTGGCCAAATTCAGCAAACACTCCCTGGTCGCGGGGATCATCATCGCGATCCTGGGCGTCCTGGCGCTTTTCTTCCCCTTTTACGGGACATTGGCGACGGTCGTCTTCGTCGCGTGGCTGATGATCTTTGCCGGAATTATGGCAGCGTACGTCACCGTCCGGACCAACCCCTCCGACTGGCTGGGCTGGTTCAAAGCCTTCATCCTGACGCTCACCGGCCTGCTGATGGTCTTCAAACCCAACCTCGGGATCCAGGCGCTCGGCCTGCTGCTGGCGATCTACTTCCTGCTCGACACCTTCGCCGGCTTCGCGATGGGCTCGTTGATGCGCCCCGCCAAAGGGTGGTGGCTCTGGAGCCTCAACGGCGCGCTCTCCCTCCTGCTGGCGATCATCTTCCTGACGTCCTGGACCTCCATCCAGGAGACCGCCTGGCTGATCGGAATCTTCGTCGGTATCAGCCTTCTGTTTGACGGCTTTATGCTGATCTTCCTCGGTTCGACTCTCAAAGGAAACGCGGAGTGATCCGCACCCCTTGATCCTTTTGGAGCCTTGGGGTACTATCTCTTTCGCCTATCAATGCGACAAGCAGATCGAATATTTTGTCCAAGAGAGGACGAGAAGATCCCTCAGCGTATGAAACATACCTTTCTTTTTCCCAATTTTTTTAGCACTGTCTCTCCACAACTTAAAATTCAGATTGAGAGGGTCTGCGTTTTTCTGGAAAGAGAGTATTCCGCCCGTTGCTGCCTCGTGGGCGGGGCGGTGCGGGATCGGCTTTTGGGGCGGCCGGTGAAAGATCTGGATCTTGAAGTCTACGGGCTCGATCCCGAAACCTTTGCCGAAGCGATGGTGCGGCTGGGAGCGAACGGGGTAGGCAAGAGCTTTTTCGTCTACAAGTACGGTGATCTGGACATCGCTTTGCCCCGCCGGGAGAAGAAGGTGGGACGGGGGCATCGGGGCTTCGCCGTGGAGCCGGCGCGCGACGAGCGGGAGGCGAGCCGACGCAGGGATTTTACCGTCAATGCCCTGATCTACGATCTGCGTTCCCGGCGGATCGTAGATTATTGGGGAGGGTTGGAGGATCTGGGGGCCAAGCGGCTGCGCCGCGTCGATCCGGAGACCTTCATCGAAGATTCCCTCCGGGTACTGCGGGCGATGCAGTTTGCCGCACGGCTGGGCTTTCGGATTGAGGAGGAGACGTGCCGGCTCTGCCGCCGCATTCCTCTCGATGATCTGCCCGGGAGCCGGATCTTCGGGGAGTTCGAGAAGATGTTTGGCGGGGAGCGGCCGCACTACGGGCTCTACGCTCTGGAGACGTTGGGGATTTCACGCCGTCTCTGGGGCGGAGGATTGGAACGAAAAGCCTTTGTGCGGGCGGCCCGGGAGATGGCGCGGTGGATCCCGGAGGCTCCGGAGCCGATGCGGCCATACTGTTTCCTGGCGATTTATACGCAATACAGTCCCGTCCCGACGATCGAAATTCTCGAGGCGATCGACGCGCCCAACCGCTACCGCCGACTCCTGGAGTCTCTGCCCAAGGTCCTCCCCAACCCCACTCCCGCTTTTGTGGCCGATTATGCGCGCAAAACGGGCCTGAAGGATACGCCGCTTTCGTGCTTCCCCTCCTTGCGCCGGATCGCGCGGCGCCTAGGGGTTTGGGAGCATCCCTTCGAGATCGGCGTGAGCCCCCGCGAGCTGATGGAACGGGGCTTTTCGGGCAAAGCGCTCGGGGAAGAGCTGGAGCGTATCCGTCGGGAAAAGCTGGCGGATCTGGCGTGGGAGGCCCCCCGATGAAAATCGCTCTGTGTCTCAGCGGCGGGGCGCTGAGGGCGGCGGCGCAGATCGGGGCGCTGCGCTTCCTGGAAGAGCGGGGTGTCAGGATCGCGGCGGTCTCCGGCAGCAGCGCGGGGGCGGTGGCGGCGCTGTTGCTTGCTGCCGGTTGGGAGAGCCGACGGATCGAAGGCTTTTTGCGCTCGCTACGGCGGCGGGATCTTTTTCGCCCGGAGCGGGGGCCGGGGATTTTCGGGTTCGGCGGCGTGGAGAGGCTCCTGCGGCGGGAGCTGGGGGAATTGCGCTACGAAGCGCTATCGATCCCCTGCTACAGCTGCCTCACGGAGCTGAAGACGGGCAAGAGTTGCTATCTGCATAGCGGAGATCCTATCGCCAACGTATTGGCTTCGTCGTCTCTGACGCCGCTCTTCGGTCCGCGGGAAATCGACGGGGTGAGTTTCATCGACGGCGGGTTCAGTGACAATCTCCCGGTCATGCCGCTCAAAGCCCACTCTCTGCCGATCCTCTCGCTTGATGTCAATCCGCTTCCTGCCGCGATGCCGACCGGCTTTCGCGATCTGCTGCTTCACTCCGTGATGATCGTCCTCAACCGTAACATCCGCCCTTCGCTGGCCATGAGCGACGCTGCTTTGCAGTTTCGCTCTGTTGCCGGGATGCATCTCTTTGATTTTCGCGCGGCGAAGGAGGCGTTGCGCGGCGGATACCGGGAGATGGAAGCCGCCTGGCCCGAGCTGGAACGTCGCCTCCGTGAACGGGCTAGAGTGCTATAATATTTCAGTCAAAAAGTTCAATAAGGAACGAAAAAATGAACATCATCATCGCGGGAGCGGGGAAAGTGGGCTTCAATCTCGCCCGAACTCTCTCTCCCTCCCACAGCGTTACCGTGATCGATCGCAACGCCGAGGCGTTGCAGCGGCTCCAGGAGAGTCTGGACATCCTGCCGATCAACGGAGACATCGAAGATCCTCAGACCTACCGCAAGCTGATCGACCGGGAGGCCGATCTCTTCATCGCCGTCACCGACATCGACGAAGCCAATCTGATCTCCACATTGATCGCGGACGATCGCATCGCCGTGGAGCGCAAGTTCATCCGCCTGAAGAACGAGTTTTTCGCCAAGAGCTCCATCCGGGAAAAGCTGGGCATCAACGAGGCGATCTTTCCGCTGCAGCTGACTTCCGAGACGATCCGATCCCTCTTCGTCTATCCAAGGGCGAACAACGTCAAGAGTTTCGTCTACACCGATTTCAAGCTGATCTCGCTGCGGGTGACGGGGCGCGATGAGGCCGCTCCGCTCGGCCTGGAGAATGCCGCGGTCGTGGGGATCGAGCGGGAGCGGGAGTTTTGGATCCCTTCGGAGCCCGATCCGGTGATCGAACCGGGGGATCTGGTCTATCTCTTCGGCGATGAGAAAGAGATTCGGCGTCTCTGCCCGAGTCTCGAGACGGAGGCTCCCGAGGCGATCGAGCGCTGCGTCATCTTCGGTGCGGGAGAGTTGGGAATCTCCATCGCCCGCAAACTCCTCGAAGAGGGCAAAGAGGTCAAGCTGGTCGATCGGGACATTCGGCAGTGCGAAATCGCCGACGAGGCGCTGGAGGGGGAAGTGATGACCCTCAGCTGCGTCTACGGCACCGCTTCGCTTTTCGAGGAGGAGGGGCTCGCTCACGCCGACGTCGTGATCGCCGCCACTTCGGACGACGAATACAACATCATCAAATGCCTCGAAGCCAAGGAACACGGCGTGCGCAAAGTGGTCGCCGTCAACAACGAGATGGAGTACTACAACCTGATGCACCGTCTCGGGATTGTCGTGGTCCGGGGGCCGAAGATGAGCGCCTACCACACCATCATCGAAAAGATCCACTCCAGTCGGGTCGTGACCGAGCGCAAATACTGCGGAGGCAAAGGAGCGCTCTTCCTGCGCAAAATCTTCCCGGGCTCGCATCTGATCGGCGAAACGATCAAACCGATGCGCCGGACGGAGGGGGTGATGCTGCTGCGGATTCACGATGAAGAGATGCATCCTTTCGTAGAGCCGGTGATGGTAGAGGAGGGCGATGTGCTCGCGGCCTTCGCCGTGGAGGAAGAGGCCGACAGCGTGGAGAGCTGGCTCAATGGACTTTAAGAGCATCCTCAAGGTAATGAGCCTGATCGGAATCGCCGTGGGGCTTTTCTTCGCCCTGGAGCTTCCCGTGGGGCTCTATTACGGGGAGGCGATCGGAAAACTGGCGGCCTTTCTGGCGCTTTTTCTTCTGGGGAACGGAGCGATCTGGTTTTTCCTGCGCGGGCACAAAGTCGATCTCAAAATCCGCGAAAGCATCCTCTCGGTCAACCTGCTCTGGATCCTTCTGGGAGTCGGCGGGGCGATCCCTCTGGTGCTCTATACGCCGATCAGTTTCGCTTCGGGCTTTTTCGAGGCGATCAGCGGATTCACGACGACAGGGGCGACGGTCTACAGCCGGATCGAATCCCTGCCGCACTTCATCCTCTTCCACCGCAGCCTGATGCACTGGATGGGGGGGATGGGGATCATCGTCCTGGGGGTCGGGCTGCTTTCGATGATCAACCCATCCGGAAGCCTCAGCCTCTTCAAAGCCGAATCGACAGGCATCCAGATCGAAAAGCTCCGTCCCAAGATCCGTGACACGGCCCTGAGCCTTTGGGGGATCTATCTGGCGTTGACGGTCCTGGATATGCTCTTTCTCAAACTCTTCGGGATGGGGTGGTTCGACGCCGTCAACCACGCTTTTTCGACACTTTCGACGGGAGGATTTTCGACCAAAAACGCTTCGATGGGCTACTGGGCGGACTCTCCGGCGATCCTCTGGACGACGACGATCTTCATGCTGCTCTCGGGGATCAACTTCCTCGCCCATCTACGCCTGCTCTACAAAGACGGCAGCGGCTACCGGAGCGAAGAGGTGCGCTGGTACCTGATCGTCTTCGTCGTACTGGGGGCGCTCGTGACATTGACGCACGCGTGGATCGGGATGGATACACTCTGGCATTCGGCGACGCACTCCTTCTTCACCGTCGCCTCGGTGATGACGACGACGGGCTTCGCCTCGACCGACTACGGGCGGTGGAGCCATGCCGCCATCGCCCTAATCTTCATCGCGATGTTCGTCGGAGGAAACGCCGGATCAACCGCGGGGGGTGTCAAAGTGATCCGCTACGTCGTCATCTTCAAGACCCTTTTTGCCGAGATGAAGCGCACCTTGCATCCGCGGGCACTCATCGCCGTCTATGTCGACGGGAACAAACTCCGCGACGCGGTGATCACTTCCACCTTCGGTTTTTTCATCCTCTACATTTTCACCAACGTGCTGCTGACGATCTACATCTACGCCCGGGGATACGACGCGATGACCGCCGTCTCGGGTGCTTTGGCCATCGTGGGCAACATCGGCCCCGGTTTCGCCAAAGTCGGACCGGCGGACAACTTCGCCTTTTTCAGTGACCTCGACAAGATCGTCCTCTCGATCGGAATGATCATCGGCCGTCTGGAGTGCTACACGGTCTATCTGCTTCTGAGCGTTTCATTCTGGAAAAAGTTCTGATCATCCATGGACCCGATGGGTCGTTGTGGCTGGGGATTCCGGGTTCGAGAGGAGAGATGTCTTGAGGTTTCCGAGCAGCGAACAGCATATACTCTAAGTCAAATTGACTAAATCTTTCTTCATTTCCTCTTGAAATTATCCTGATATTTTTGTAAAATACCCTCAAAATTTCAATCAGGAGATCATTATGGCCAAACATCAGTTTCAAACGGAGATCGGGCAGTTATTGCATTTGATGACTCACTCTCTCTATTCCAATCGGGAAATCTTTTTGCGGGAGTTGATCTCCAACGCCAACGATGCGTTGGACAAATTCAACTACCTGCGGCTCACCGACGAAAGGTTCAAAGAGCAGGAGTGGAGTCCCAAGATCAACATCAAACTCGACGAAGAGGATCGATCCATCGCCGTGACCGACAACGGAATCGGAATGAACGAGGAGGATTTGATCAACAACCTGGGGACCATCGCCAAGTCGGGAACTCGGGCTTTTCTGGAGCAGCTCACCGGGGATGCGAAGAAGGACAACAACCTGATCGGCCAGTTCGGGGTCGGGTTCTACTCGGTCTTCATGGTCGCCGATCGGGTCGATGTCATCAGCAAAAAAGCGGGGGAAGAGACCGCTTACAAGTTCAGCAGCGACGGCACCGGAGAGTTTGACGTCACGCCCGTCGTCAAGGATGAGCACGGCACCGTCGTCTACCTCAAACTCAAAGAGGATGCGACCGAGTTCCTGGACCACTGGCGGGTCAAAGAGATCGTCAAAAAATACTCCGACCACATTCCCTATCCTATCTTCCTTCATTATGAAGTCGAGGAGAATGTGGGCGAGGGCGACAAGGTCGAAATGAAGAAGGTCAAAAAGAGTGAACAGGTCAACGAAGCCAAAGCGCTCTGGACTCTGCCCAAAAGCGAGCTGAAAAAAGAGGATTACGTCGAGTTCTACTCCACCCTCTGGCACGACAGCGAAGAGCCTCTGACCTGGATCCACAGCAAAGCCGAAGGGACCCTCGAGTACACCACGCTCTTCTACATCCCTCGTACGGCGCCGGCGGATATCTTCCGGGCCGATTTCCAGCCGGGAGTCAAGCTCTACGTCAAGCGGGTCTTCATCACCGACGATGAGAAGGAGCTGCTGCCGCTCTATCTGCGTTTCGTTCGCGGGATCATCGACAGTGAGGATCTGCCCCTCAACGTCAGCCGCGAAATGCTGCAGGAGAACAGGATCTTAGCCAACATCAAGCAGGCCTCGGTCAAAAAGATCCTTGCCGCGATCAAGAAACTCGACGAGGAGAAGTTCGACCGCTTCGTCGATCAGTACAACAAACTGATCAAAGAGGGGATCTACACCGATCATCTCAACCGCGAAACGCTTCTGGAGATCGTCCGCTACAAGAGTTCCAAGATTGAAGGGCTCACTTCTCTTGACGATTATATGAAACGTGCCGGTGAGCGGGAGGGGGAAACCAAGCAGGAGATCTACTACCTCATCGGTGATGACGAGCATGTTCTGCGCAACTCTCCGTTGCTCGAAGCCTACAAAAAGGCGGATCGGGAAGTTCTGATCATGGACGACAAAGAGATCGACGAGATCGTCACTCCCTCCATCGGCGAGTACAAAGGATGGAAGCTGGTGGATATCGCCACCGTCGACGCCCCCGAAGCCGAGGACAAGGAGGAGCTGGAGAAGCTCAACGAAGAGTACACTCCCTTTGTCGAAAAACTCAAA
>WFQO01000108.1 GCA_015486995.1 Nitratifractor sp.
AGCAGCGCCGCGGCGAGGGAGAAGCGCTGGTTGATCCCCAGGGGCAGGTCACCGGGAAGGGCGTGCAGGTAGGATACGAAGCCCAGCTCTTCGGCGTAGCGGCGGATCCGTTCACGGGCCCGGGCCGGGGGAATGCGGTGGATTGAGGCGAAGTAGCGGAGATTTTCCAGCACCGTCATATCCTTGTAGAGGGCGAAGTGCTGGCTGACGTAGCCGATGCGGGCTTTGAGCTCCTGCCGGTCGGCGGCGCTGCGGATCGGCCGGCTCAGGAGGGTCAGCTCCCCTTCGTCGATGGGGTAGAGGCCTAGGAGCATTTTGATAAAAGTGGTCTTGCCCGCGCCGTTGGCCCCCAGCAACCCCAGGATCTCCCCGCCGGCCAATCGCATATCGATGTGGTCGTCGGCGACGAAATCTCCGAATCGTTTGGTTAGTCCCCGGGCCTCCATCACTACCGGGGGAATCGGCTCGGTACTCTCTCTGGGGCTTACTTCGATGGGGGGAGGGACCTTTCCCCGGCGGAGAGCTTCGACGAAGAAGAGGGCTTCGAGGCCGGGTTCTTTCTTTGGAGCGTTCAGAGGGTCGAGGCTGTAGGTGGCGTCGAGGGTGCGGATGCAGCGCTCCTTGGGGCACTCGATCGGTTCGTAGCAGTAGTCGCGGACACTTCGGGTCAATGCCTCGGCGCGCCCCTGGGCGATGATGCGCCCCTCGTCGAAGAGGAGAAGGCGGTCCATCCGGGCGGCCTCTTGCATATAGGCGGTGCTAATGAGGGCGGTGGTGCCTTCTTCCCGGCGGATCTGCTGCAGGATCTCCCAGAGCTCCAGGCGGCTTAGGGGGTCGACCCCGGTAGTGGGTTCGTCGAGCAGCAGGAGTTTGGGCCGGTGGAGCAGGGTGCAGATCAGAGAGAGCTTTTGCATCATTCCTCCGCTGAGGTGCCCGGCGGCCCGGTCGGTGAAGCGGGCCAGGCCCGCCATCTCCAGCAGTTTTTGCCGATAGGCTCGGAAGGCGGCGTCTTGGTTCAGGTTGCGGATTTCGGCGAAGAAATCCAGATGTTCCGCCACGGTGAGGTTGCGGTAAAGCACCAGACCGATCCCCTGGGGCATCAGGCCGATGGAGGGCTTGAGAGGCTCAGCCTGGCGGGGGGAGCGGAAGGTACGGTCCTGGAAGCGGATCGCGCCCTCGAAACGGATCACCCCGGCGATGGCGTGCATCAGCGAGCTTTTGCCCGCACCGTCGGCTCCGATGAAACCGAGGATCTCCCCCTCGTCGGCACGCAGGGTGGCGTCACGGATGCCGACGGTTTGTTTGTAGCGGACAGTGACGTTTTGGACATCGAGGAGGGGGGCACTCATCGTTTAGAGGACCGGGATCTCGTTCAAGCTTTTGGGCAGCCCCTTGCCGTCGAGGGAGACGACCCCGATGGCGGGCAGGCCCAGTTTGAGCAGGGGGTCGGGGCGCAGCGGTTTGAGATGCACGGCAAAGACCCGCTGGATCCGGTCGCTGCGGACGCTGACCTCTTTGGGCGTGAACTCCGCTTTTTGGGCGATGCGGGTCACTTCGGCCGGGATGGGACGGTCGGGATAGGCATCAAGAAAGATTTCGGCTTTGTCGTGAAGTTTGATCCGGCCGTTCTCCAGAGTGTCGACATAGATCTTCAGGTAGAGGCTCTTGGGAGAAATGAGGGTCGCCACGGGCATCCCGGCGCCGATCACTTCCCCGATGTTGGCGATCTTTTCGACGGTATAGCCTTTCAGGGGGGAGTGCAGGGACATTTCCGCGAGCATCGCTTCGATCTCCTCTTTTTGGGCTTTGAGTGCGGCGATGCCCTTGCGGAAAGCGGCGATGCCCTCTTGCAGAGCATCAAGTTTCTTCTGGGCTGCCTGGGCATCGATGAGTTGGCTCTGGGCGATGTGTAGCTGCTCGTCGGCCTGGGTTTTCTTGGCTTCAAGAGCAGCGAGCTGCTGACGGTCGACTTTGTATTTGAGCTGGGCCTGTTCGTACCGCTCTTTCTGCACGAGGTTTTTTCGAAAGAGGTTCTCGATGCGCTGAAGATCCCGACGGTCCTGTTCCACCAGATCCTTTTGCGCATCGATTTGGCGTTGGAGCTCCTCCGCCTGGGCTTTGCGGATCGCGACCAGGCTTTGGGCGCGACGGAGAAGCTGGGGAGTGTTGACCCGGGCGATTTGCAGTTCGGTCTCTTTGGCGGCCAACTCTTTCTCTTTGGCGTCGATCTGGGCCTGAATCGCCTGACGCTTGGCTTCGAATTCGGGGCTGGAGAGGCGCGCGACAAGCTGCCCCTTGTCGACCGGAGTGCCGTCGTCGACTTTCAATACCACGAGACGGCCGGGATATTTGGTATTGAGCCGCACCAGGTCCCCGTCGATGTGGCCGGTCCCCTCGATGAGGTTGGCCGGCAACTCTTTGGGGTGGAGTTTGAGATAGATCATCCCCGCCGCTACCGCCACCAGGAGCAGCAGAGCAACACCGAGTCCGTAACGCTTCAGGCTTTTCAAAAGGACTCCTTACTTTTCATCCAGGGGTCTCTTGGCCCCATTGGCGGCGGGAGAATTCTCTCCTTGTCCGAGTTCATTTTCTGGCCGGAGCTCTTTGGGTGTGAAGCTGTCGTGGAAATTTTTATGTTCATTGCCGGTCCTTTTTTGCATAGGGTTGAGGGAAATGGGCCGCCGGACTCTGCCCACAAAAAAATGGACAGGGCCCGGAAGCCGTCTTAAGGTTTTCCGGATCCTTTCTGTTCCCCGCGATCAAGAAATTCCCGAGCCAGGATCCGTCCCGTTTCGATCACTTCCCAGGCTTTGTGGAAGTCGAGGGCGGAGCAGACGGATTCAGGGATTTCGATGATTCCGTCGGGTGGGTAGCCGCCCAGACGGTAGCCGAGCAGGGTCTTTTGCATCGAGTCGATGGTTCGATCCACGATATCGAAAAGATGAATCTCCCCCTCATTGTCGCTGTCGAACCATTGCCGGGCCCGATCGAAGATTTCGTCGGCGATCTCCTGGAGGCGGGATTCTCTCTGCTGCACTTTTCTGGGGGGCTTGAGCTTGGGAGCTTCCGCTTCGCCGAAGAGGCTGACGGCAAGGGTCAGGTCGCTGCGTGAGGACATCGTCGGGGCGACAGGAAGCGGATTGAGGACACCGCCGTCGACCAGGAGCATCTCGTCCCGTTCGACGGGAGTAAAAAAAGTGGGGATAGAAATGGAGGCACGGATGGCGTCGAGAAGGTCTCCTTCGCGAAACCAGACCTCCCGGTTGCGGTTGAGGTCGGTGGCGACGGCGGTGTAGTCGATGGAGAGCTCCTCGATGCGGGTTTTCCCGATGAGTTCGCGCAGTTTTTTCATCACCTTTTCTCCCCGGACTACTCCCCGCTGGTCCCAGGAGAAATCCAGCAGGGCGGCAACGTCCAGCGCATCGAGTCCGAGGACCCACTCCTTGTAGTCTCTCAGTTTGCCGCAGGCGTGCAGCCCGCCGATGAGGGCCCCCATTGACGCGCCGCTGATGCAGACGATCTCGTAGCCGCGTGCCTCGAGCTCTTCGATGACACCGATGTGGGCGTAGCCTCGGGCACCCCCGCTGCCGAGGACGAGGGAGAGGCGCGGGGAGGATTTTCCTTTCATCGGACGATTCCTTGCAGGAAGCTTTCGAATACCTCTTCGGCTTTGGATTCCAGCTCACCGCCCACGTTGAGCCAGTATTCGATCTGCCCCATCGTGTATCCGTTGAAGAGGTAGGCGGTTTGCAGATGATCCTTGCAGCGAAGGGGCAGGCTTTGGTGCAGCAGAGAGAATTGTTCGGCGAGAAAATGGAAGATCGGTTGGGCGGGGTTCTCTTTGCGGGTGTTCATCTTGACGAAGAAGAGCGGGTCCCCCAGGACGGGGTCCTCCAGGGCTTTGCGCTTGGAGGCGAAGGCGGCGAATTTGAGCCGGATATAGAGCAGAAGCCGCTCCCGGGGGCTTTCGACGGCGGCGCTCTTTTGGAGGAGTTCCTGATGGAAGTGCCGGATCTGATGGTCGATGTAGGCGAAATAGAGTGCCTCTTTGGAGGGGAAGAGTTTGTAGAGCGCTCCGACGGAGATGCCGACGGCTTTGGCAATCTCCTGCATCGTGGGACGATCGAAGCCGACTCGGTCGAAATAGTCGGAGACCGCATTGAGCACCAGTTCGCTTTTGGTCTCTTTGAGTTTCTGTCGTATCGATTTTCCCACCGGCCGCTCCATCGTGAAATCATTTTCTCTATCTTAGATGATTTTTTCTTAAATAAGAATGAATTAACACGATAGTGAATATAATTCACAAAGATCGCTTGGAAGGAAATGCTTTATGTCGAAGAGAGTCGGGTCGATTGTCTTGTTACTGGTCGTGGGGCTTTTGCTCGTACTGGGCTATCGGTATATCCACTATCGGATAGTCAACGCCGTCAGCGATGCCGCTTTTATCAAAAGCGATCGTCTCCCTTTTTTGAGTTTCAAAGTGGGTGGCAAAGTCGTGGAGATGAAGGTCGAAGCGAACCAGCCGGTTAAGAAAGGAGAGCTCCTTGCCCGCATTGATGCGACGGATTTTCGTCTCGCCAGGCAGAGGATGCTTCATCAGCGGAGGAGCCTCGGTGAAAAGATCGCGGCGGCTCGCCTGAAAAAGAAGCGCCTGAGAGAGACGCTCGCGCTGCAGAGCCGCATCGCCGCGACCGACGTAGCGGGGCTCGCCGACGAACTCAAGGCGACCCGTCTGCAGATCGACGCCGCCAGGACTCGGCTGGAGAAGCTGGAGAAAGACAAGGCACGCTTTGCCCGGATGCTTTCGCAGAACCTCATCGCCGAAGCCGCGTACGAACAGGTGCAGACCGAGGCTGACAGCCTCGCGCAGCAGATCGATGCGATGGTGCAGCGCCTCGAAGCGCTCAAAACCAAGGCGAAAAAGGCGAAACTCGCCCACGAACTGCGCGAAGTCAACCGGCGTGAGATCGCCGAACTGGACAAAAGCATCGACGCGATGCTCCAGGAGCGTAAAGCCCTCGATGCCGCAGTGAAAGAGACTGAAAAGAAGATCGCCTACACCCGCCTTACCGCCCCCTTTGACGGAGTGATCGCCAAGAAGTTTTTCGATGCGCCTAAGGTCGTAGTCAAAGGCTATCCGGTTTATGCCCTCACCGATCCCAAAAAACTTTACTGTGAAGTACTGCTCTCGGAGAAGAAGATGAAAGGAGTCCGTCCCGGCAACCCCGTCACCGTCGAAGTGGACGCTCTGCAGGGCAAAACCTTCCACGGAAAGGTCCAATCCATCGCCCCCACCTCCGCATCGACCTTCAGCCTCGTCCCCCGGGACATCGCCAGCGGAGAGTTTACCAAGCTCGATCAGCGCTTTATCGTCCGCATTGCGCTCGACTCGATCGAAGGATTGCGGGCGGGGATGGGGGCGACGGTCGCAATCTCCCGCTCTGCGGGAGAGTCATTGGCCACTGGTCATTAGTCATTGGGGATGGATGCGATGCACGAAAAGAGTTTGGGAGCTTTACAGGTGTATCAAAATGCTTTGGAATTGAGTGAACTGGGATGGAAAATCTATCTCCGCTTACCTCAAGAGATCAAATTTGGGATGGGGAACCAATTCATACGCTTTCTCGATTCGATTGGAGCCAACATCGCTGAAGGGTATGGAAGGTTTCATTACCGTGACAAGGTGAAGTTCTACTATAACGCACGGGGTTCTTTATGGGAGTCGAAACATTGGGTGTTACTTCTGTTCAAAAGAGATTTTATCGACAGAGAAACGTTCGAAAATTTTTTGAATCTCCTCAACCGTTCAGGAAAGCAATTGAACGGATTTATTGCCCGTACCGGAGGTCCCAATGACCAATGACCAATTGGCCAATGACTCGAAGAAATCTTGGGATATTTCTTCGAAAGAGCGCGCCCTCTTCTCCATTATCGTTATGACCGGGGCCTTTATGGCGATTCTCGATACGACGGTGGTGGATGTGATCGTCCCCAAGCTGACGGGGCCGTTGGCGACGGATATGTACGGGGTGCAGTGGATCATCACCAGCTATATGGTCGCGGCGGCGATTGCGCTGCTGATCACCGAATACCTGATCAAGCGCTTCGGGGCCAAGGCGGTCTTTTTGGGCGGGGTGGCGCTCTTTACCGTCGCATCGCTCAGTTGCGGGCTCTCCTCGACACTGGAGCAGATCGTTATCTTCCGGATCATTCAGGGGGTAGGGGAGGCGTTGATTATGGTGACGAGTCACATTATGATCTTCAGCTATTTCCCGCCGGAGAAACAGGGGCTGGCGATGGGGATTTACGGGCTGGGGGTGAGTTTCGCTCCGGCGCTGGGGCCGACGATCGGGGGATACCTGACGGAGTATTACAGCTGGCGGATGGTCTTTTTCATTAACGTACCCGTCGGGGTCCTGCTGGTCCTGGCGGGCTTGATCTATCTGCCCAAAGAGAGCTTTTTCCAGAAACTGCGTTTTAATTTCGTCAGTTTCCTTCTGCTCTCTTTTGCGACGATTACACTGCTGGTAATGCTCAGCCGCGGGCAGCAGCTGGGGTGGTTCCACTCTATCGAAATCGGTGTGCTTTTCTTCGCTACCCTGCTCGGATTTGCTCTCTACGCCCTGAGCGAACTCAACGCCAAAGACAGGCTGATCGACTTTTCCCTCTTCAAAAACCCCCTCTTTGCCAACGGGATGATGATCTATTTCTTCATCCTGGGCTTTTCGATGTATCAGTATTTCTATCTGCTGCCGGTGTATTACGAGCACATCAAGCATCTACCGACGCTGGATGCGGGGATCGCGGTCTTCGCTTTTGCGGTTTTTATCGGGCTTTTTTCTCCTCTGGCGGGGATGCTGGCGGACAAGATCGGGGCCAAACGCACCGTGGCGATCGCGGCGGCTTTCTATGTTTTGACCTCCGTGACACTGCTGCCCCAACTCAACTACTATACACCTCTGCATCAGGCGATGCTGCTGACGATTCCTTTCGGAATCGGGATGGGGCTCTTTTTCGCCCCGGTGACGGTGATGGTGCTGCAAAACGCCCCGGGGCACAAGGGGGAGCTGGCGATCGTACTGATGGATTACTTCCGCTTCGTAGGCGGAAGCTTCGGCACGGCGCTGGCGACCAACAATATGGAGTATTACAAAAACCTCAGTTTCCTACGGATGGAGGAGCTTCAGAATACGGAGTATCTGCATTGGTTTTTGGATAGAATGCAGCATCTTTCCGGCCTCTCGATGGAGCAGGTCAAAGCTTTGTTCGGAGGATACGAAAACTTTATGAGTTTCAACTACGGTTTTTACAATACCTTTATGCACGCAGGCTACTGGGGGATCGTCGGATCGTTTTTCGTGGCGCTGCTCTTTGTCAAGGTCAAACGATCGAGGAGTCGAGGATGAACGTGAAACGTGTCGCTGGGATCTTGTTGCTGGGGGCGGGGCTGCTCTCGGCCCAGAGTTATCGAAGTATTGTCGAGAAAATAGCCGAGACTCCGGCGCTTCAGAGTGCTCGACTGATGGAAAAAGCCGCTGAAGAGATGGCCGTCGCCGCGGAAGGGAAAAACCTGCCGAGCCTCGATGCGGATCTGCAGGGAGCGTGGTTGAAGGATACGCCGACGATGATTCTGCATTTTCCGGGCCTACCCGGTCCGACTCAAGCCGTACCTATGGGGCGAACCCGTAACTTTACCGGGGAGCTGAAGCTTAGCTACCCTCTCTTTACGGGCTTTGCGGTCAGTGCCGAGATCGACCGCAGCCGCCTGGAGGCTCAGCGTGCCCGGCTCAAAGTCCTGGATGCGAAGCGCAACCTCTTTTTGCAGGCGACACAGCTCTACGGAGCGATCGAAGCGACCGAGGCGACCCTGCGGGCGCTTGTGGAAGCGAAAAAGGCGACCCTTTCCGCTTTGAAAAAGGCCGAGGGGCTCTACAAAAACGGGCTGATCCCCCCGGCGGACCTCTACAACATCAAGGCTCGGGTCTACGATGTGGAAGCGTCGATTACGGAGGCCCGCTCCCGCCGGGAACAGCTGCTCAATCAACTCTCCTATCTCGCCGGGATTCGGGTGGATCGGCTTCAGGGGACGATCTCCCTGCCGGCAATCCCCGCCTCCGGAACGCTCAAAGAGCGGGCCTATCGCAGCCGGGGAGACTTGCGCGCCCTGCAGACTCTGCTGCGTGTCGACGACGCGCAGATCCGTCTGGCCGAGAGCCGATACTATCCCATGGTCGGCGTCGCCGCGGCGTGGAAGCGTCAGGGGGACACCCTCGCGCTTAACGGAGACGGCTTCACCAATCCCGATCGCAGTTACGTCGGCGTCGATCTCTCCTGGAATCTTTTCAATGGGGGGGCGGACCGGCATAGAGTCGAAGCAGCCCGCTACAAAAGGCTCTCCGCCGCCAGCAGCCTTTTGGATTACCGCCGACGGGTCGCTACCGGGATCGACAACGCCTACGCCCAACTGCGGGCGCTGCGCTCCAAACTCCAAAGCGCGCGAATGCGGGTCAAGGCTCAGCAGGAGTACTATCAACTCACCCGCGGCCGCTTCGACAATCAGATGGCCAGCGCCGATGAATTGAGTCGCTCCATCGCCGATCTCGCCAACGCCCGTGCTCTGAAGGCGACGCTTCAAAGCCAGATTCGAGTACAAAGGGCGAAGATATGGTTGTTGAGCGGGGTGGAGAATTTTGAGAAAACGCTGGGCATTGCCCAGCGTTAGTTATTGGTATATTGGTTATTGGTGTATTGGGAAGACGAAAAAGATCAATGACAATTCAGCCAATATACCAATAGACTAATACACCAATAACAAAAGAGGCGGGTCAGAGACCCGCCTCTTTGATCGCCTCCGCCTGGGCATGAGCGATGAGCGGGTCGATGACCAGCTCTAGGGTGCCGTTGTTCATTACGTCGTCCAGAGCGTAGAGGGTCAGGCCGATGCGGTGGTCAGTGAGGCGGTTCTGGGGATAGTTGTAGGTGCGGATTTTTTCGCTGCGGTCACCCGAGCCGACCTGGAGCTTGCGCTGGCCGGCGGTCTCTTCGAGCTGCTCGCGCATCATCGCCTCGTGGACCCGTGCCTTGAGGACCTTCATCGCTTTGTCCCGGTTTTTGTGCTGAGATTTCTCGTCCTGGATCGCCACGACGATCCCGGTAGGCAGGTGGGTCAGACGGACGGCGGAATCGGTGGTGTTGACGCTTTGGCCGCCGCAGCCGCTGGAGCGGTAGACATCCATTTTGATCTCGTTGGGCTTGATGTCGAGTTCCACATCCTCCACTTCGGGGATGACAGCGACGGTGATGGCGGAGGTGTGGACGCGTCCCTGGGTTTCGGTGGCGGGGACCCGCTGGACCCGGTGGGTGCCGGCTTCGTATTTGAGCTTGCTGTAGACTCCGTCCCCTTTGACCAGGACGATGAGCTCCTTGTACCCCCCGGCGCTCCCTTCGGAGGAGCTGACGATCTCCACTTTCCACCCCTGGCGTTCGGCGAAGCGCAGATACATTCGAAACATATCTTCGACAAAAAGGGCGCTCTCGTCTCCGCCGGTTCCCGCGCGAAGCTCCAGATAGATGTTTTTGTCGTCGTTGGGGTCTTTGGGGATCATCAGGACTTTGATTGCCTCCTCCAGCTTCGGAAGCTTCGGCTCCAGCTCCGCCAGCTCCTCCTTGGCCAATTCGCCAAACTCCGGATCGGAGAGCATCGCTTTGTTCTCTTCGATGGCGTCGCTGATCTCCAGATACTCCCGGGCTTTTTCCACCAGAGGGGCGATGGAGGATTGTTCCTTGCTCAGTTCCGTCATTCGCTGGATATCCGAAGCGATCTCGGGAGAGCTGAGCAGCCGGTTGATCTCTTCGTAACGGTCGATAAAGGGTTGGAGTTTCTCTTTGAACATTTCAGGTCCTCGAACTGGGATTGCTTTGAAATAGAACTATGTGATTATAGGGAAAATTCCGGCGGAAGCCGGAAGAGGGTCTTTGAGAAAAAAGAGGGGAGAGCTTAGGCGGCTTCGATGCTGTTGACCAGCTTGTGCAGGCGGCTGACTTTGCGGGAAGCGGTCTGCTTCTTGAGGAAGCCTTTGCTGACGTAATGGTGCAGCTGCTTGTTGGCGACCTTGAAGGCCTCCATCGCTTTCTCTTTGTCGCCGGCTTCGGCGGCTTCGCGGACGGCGCGGACGATGTTTTTCATCCGGGTGCGGTAGTAGCGGTTGCGCTCGGTTTTCTTGACGGTCTGCTTGATGCGCTTTTTGGCGGACTTGTGATGAGCCATAACGTTCCTTTTTTGCGTTGAAATTTTTGATAAAAATAGCCCCGCTTCGATCCCGGGTCTATTGAGTGGGCGAATTTTACCCAAAAAATCTGAGCCAAAGATGAAAAAGTGAAATGAATTTAGGTTTTGGATAAAATTGCGTAATTTTCAAAAGTTTTTTTGAATTGAGTGCTCTGAAAAACAACCGGTTTCACTCGAAGCTAAAGGAGTCGCGAACGTAAGCGCCCGTTTCACTGGTTGAGCGCTCCTTTGTCGTCATCGAGTGAAACCTCTCTCTGACATTTTTTGAGAGGGGTCAATTGTAAAAAAACGAATTAAAGGATAGAAGATGGCGAAACTCTTCGGAACCGACGGCGTACGGGGAAAAGCGGGAGCCAAGGTCTCCGCACCGGCGGCGATGCGCCTGGCGATGGCGACGGGAATCCATTTTCGGCCCCATTCCCGCACCAACAGGATCTTGGTAGGCAAAGATACCCGCCGCAGCGGCTATATGATCGAAAACGCCATCGTCTCCGGTTTGACGGCGGTGGGCTACGATGTGATCCAGATCGGGCCGATGCCCACGCCGGCGGTCGCTTTTTTGACCGAGAATATGCGCTGCGACGCCGGCATTATGATCAGCGCCAGCCACAATCCCTATTACGATAACGGCATCAAATTTTTCGATGCGGAGGGGAACAAACTGAGCCGCTCGGTCGAAGAGAAGATCGAAGCGATCTACGAAGACGACGAAGTGATAGAAAGGGCTCAAGTAACAGGGAAGAAGATCGGAAAATCCAAGCGGATCGATGACGTAATCGGCCGTTACATTGTCCACATCAAAAATTCCTTTCCCAGGGAGTTGACCCTCGCCGGGGTGCGGGTCGTGGTCGATTGCGCCAACGGAGCGGGCTATAAAGTGGCCCCGACAATCCTCAGTGAATTGGGGGCCGATGTCGTGGTCCTGGGGGATGAGCCCAACGGTTTCAACATCAATGAAGGATGCGGCGCGATGCATCCGGAGTCTCTGGCCAAAGAGGTGCTGCGCTACCGGGCCGATGTGGGGGTCGCCCTCGACGGGGATGCCGATCGGCTGGTGATGGTGGATGAAAAAGGGGACGTGATTGACGGAGACAAACTGATGGGGGTCCTCGCCGTCTATCTCAAAGAGCAGGGGAGACTCCGCAACGACGGGATGGTGGCGACGGTGATGAGCAACCAGGCGCTCGACGACTATCTGGCGGCACACGGGATCACCCTCTATCGTAGTGCCGTGGGAGACAAGAACGTGGTGGAGCTGATGCAGGCGAAAGAGCTCAACTTCGGTGGAGAACAGAGCGGGCACATCATCTTCAGTGATTTCGCCAAGACCGGCGACGGGATCTCCAGCGCTCTGCAGGCTCTGGCCTATCTGGTCAGCAGCGGCAAAAAAGCGAGCGAAGCTTTCAACCCCTTCGAGCTCTATCCCCAGAAGCTGGTCAATTTGAACGTGGGAGAGAAGCGCCCGCTCGAGGAGATCGAAGGGTTGGCCGATCTGCGTGAGGAGATCGAAGAGGCGGGAATGCGCCATCTCTTCCGCTATTCGGGAACCGAAAACAAAATCCGCCTTCTGCTCGAGGGGCGGGATGCCCGGCAGCTCGACGAAGCGATGGATCGGATCGAAGCCTTTTTCCGTCGGGAACTCTCCTAAGTGGAAAGTACGACAAGGCTTGGAGTACGCGCCGTCTCGGTCTTCCTGTTGGCGGTACTGGGGACCTACATCGTCGATCAGGGGATCAAGGAGCTTTTTTTGGCGGGGTATGAGTGGCAGAGCCGGTGTATCTCCCTGGAACTG
>WFQO01000109.1 GCA_015486995.1 Nitratifractor sp.
TCTCTTTGACATGTTTCGTCTCTTGAATGGCGCGCTCTTCCTCTTCCTTCAAAAGCTGCAGGTCGAAGGGGTCTAGCCTTTTGCGTCCGCTTCGAATCTCTTCGTAAACCCATTCGGAGCCGTGTTTGCCCCAGACGTCGGTTTGATACGCCAGCATCAGCGAAAGCATCCTGGCCGTCTCGTCACGGCGCATCAGAAAGATATGTCTATAGCCCGGATATTCAGTGATTGTTCTCAGGAGAAGATCGTTGAACCCCCTGCCGAGAATCTCGTAGCAGTGCTTGATCAAAACTCCCCGCTCGAAACTCTCCTGTAACAACGTTTCGGCTGTTGCAAAATCCTCCGACATATAGGCACGCGTCACTGCTCCGAGAGAGCGGTCGATCAAAAACGGTTCGTGATCGATGGTCGGATATTCGGAGAGCGACATCAGCAGATCCGTCAGCGTGGTCCCCCCGGTTCTGCGCATGGTCCAGATAAAAAAAGGACGGGACATCAGTGCAACTCCTCCTTCACCTCGAAGTTTTCATCACTCCCGAAGCGCTCATAAAAATCACGCACCCCCGTAAATCGGACCGAAAGAAGCGGGTCGTAGAGGGAAAACTCCGGATCGTTTCGGAGCATCTCGTGGTATTTACGGTATTCCGAGGCTCCGTTCCAGTGCTGGCCTCTGGCGATCTCCCGCTCCACATATTCGTGGAAAGTCTCGATGTATTTGAAATGCAGCAGCACCGCTTCACCCCGCTTGAAACGGGCGTGATCGATCCAGTGCAGTCCCTCTCTGAGGCGCATCCTAGGCGTGTATTTGAAGAGAGGAAATTTGTTGAGAACCACACGGTCCAGGCCGAAAGCCCGGGAGCGTACTCCGCCGAAATAGGTCGGTGTCTGGCCGATGATCCCGCCGTAAATCGCGTAGGTAGTGTAGAAGGTCCGATCGTGATAGCCGCACTCTTTCAAAATCTCGAGGCCCGGACGATAGGGGGTTTGGTTGATCGGAAGATCCGAATACATATCGAGAAAGGGGGTGTAGAGCGCGTCGCAATTTTCCGCCTCCAGAGCCCGACAGAGCGCGGGAAGATCCGGATAGTCATCGTCGAGCATCAGTATCTCGTCGGCATCGAGCACCAGATTCCAGCGACCGAGGCGTTTGGATTTGATCAGCAGCTCCGCCCAGCGCACGCCGTAGAGAGACTGGGAATAAGCCTGCGGAGTGCTGTAAAGCTCCACATCCTCCTGATCGAGAAGCAGATCGAGGGTCCTGCCGTCGTCGGAGGCGTTGTCGATGACGTAGAAGCGACTCACCCCCATCCGCCGATAGTAGTCGAAAAATCCCTCCAGGCGCATATGTTCGTTGCGCTGAACCAGGAAACAGGCCAGATCGTTCGCATCCATCGGTTTCGTCGCCTTTTTGATCCGGATCAGGGCTGTCTCTTCGAGATTGACGGCGACAGGGGTCTCTCCCCGATCGTCGGCGTAGAGTTCGCTCAGATAGACCAATGCCTTGGGCAATTCGTCCGCTGCAAGAAGCGGTCGCGCCAGATCGACCAGCCGTTCCAGGGCATCGCCCTCGATGTTTTTGAACGAGAGCAGCGCCGGCTCCATCCTGCCGAAATCGGTCACTCTGAAGCGATCGATATCCTCCCGAATCTTCGCGCGAATCTGCCGAATATCGGACCAGGAGAGGGGCCGGGAGGGATCCTCGACGTAGCGCTCCCAACTTCGGCGATCCAGGAGGTAGCTCCACTCATCTGCTCCGTTTTCTCCCACCGCCAGCGGGAGCAGATCGGTTTCGATCTCTGAGAGATGGTGCGGCAGATGCTCCGCGGCCAGAAGCCAGAGACTCCCCTCTTTTTCAAAAAGAGGAGTGGCCAAGCTTTCGAGATCCTCCTCGACGACTTTGGCATCACGACGGAAGAAGCGGCAAATCCCCTCTTCGCTGTAGAGATGGATCTCCATATCCTCCCGCTCTCGTCTCGCCAGGAGTGCCCGACAGTAGTTTCGGGCCTCTTCGAGAGAGCTTCGCTCGGCATACATCACCGGCTGCAAGGTGCCGGATTTGCTCTCTACGGAACTCTTAGAGCCGTCGCAGCTTTCAATCAGAGCACCGAAGCGTTCACAGGCTGCCCCCTCACCCTTCGTCAGTGAAAGAGTGAAAAGATTCTGATCCTCCAAAAGCGCGGCACGATGATACGTCGCCGCAGGCGGCTGATCTTCACGCATCGCCTCGCACAATTCAAGCGCCCGGATGAAGTAGTCGTCGTAACTCCCGCCGGTGAGACGATGGATCAAATCCCGGGCGATACGGATCTTTTCCGGATCGGTGATACGATAGAGTCCTGAAAGAGTCGCCGCGATCAGCTCCTGTACCTTCCCCAGACCCGCACTCTCCCGCCAACGCAGCAGATCCGCCAGTAGGATGATGTTTTCTTCGAAACTGCTGCGATCCTCCTCTTCTCTTTTGTAGAGCAGATCCAGAAGCGGACGGGAGTCGATCTGCCGATCCTTTTCCAGAAAATAGAGCCACACAAGTTCCGGGAAATAACGGGTACGCCAATCTAGATAGTCGATCCCTTTTTCGACGAAAAGTTCGAAAGTTTCAAGAGCCCTGTACCGTTCGCCGGCGAGATAGAGCCACTCCATCTTTCTCAGGCGAATCCTGTCGTTCTCTGTCAAAAAGGGAGCGAGAACACGATCGGCGAAGCGTATCAACTCCTCCAACCCCCCGGTCGGCAACGTCTGCACATCGATCGACTCCTCCAGATACTCCGTCACCAAAACGGCGAGT
Source organism: Nitratifractor sp. (assembly GCA_015486995.1). Taxonomy (GTDB): domain Bacteria; phylum Campylobacterota; class Campylobacteria; order Campylobacterales; family Sulfurovaceae; genus Nitratifractor. The sequence continues at coordinate 2,786 of WFQO01000109.1, forward strand.
GCCTTGCTCAGCGGCGAATCGACCTCCGTCTCCGCCAGCCAACCGAAACGCTCCGGCAACTCTTCGGGAGCGACTCTCCGCCGTCCGTGGAGCATCGACTGAAGTAGGCGGCCCGCTGCCATCGCGCGCTTCTCCTCCGGATGTAGAGCGGCCTCTCCCGTCAGCCATTGCTTCAGTTTTTCGGCGGTCTCTTCCTGCGGAATCCGTCCGCTTCGCAGCATATAGGCGATCAGCTTTTGGAAAGAAGAGCGCTCCTGACCCAGAGCAGAGATGTCGCTCTTCCCGGCGAGATCCGCCACTTCCAGGACGATTTCGATCCTTCGAACCGTCCGCGCGTCAATATGCTCTTTGGGAGTGGAGTTCCAGAGTTCCGAAGCGAAATCGAGCATCATGCGGTGCAGATCCGTGAAAGCGTTCTCTTTTTCAGCCGTGGCGATTCGACGATAGAGATTCAGTGCTTCGATAAAATCTTCCCTCGCCAGGTAGAGGGCCAGCAGGACGATCGCCTCCGGCGTCTCGAAAAAGCCTTCTTCTTTCGCGCGGGGACTCAGCTCCTGCGTCAGAAGCATATAGGCTTCTTCTTTCAGAAACTTGGCGATTCTCTTCCGATCTTTACGCGTTTCGAGTAGAGGCTCCAGATAACGGTGGCGGGCCCGTTTCATCCAGATCCCGTCGAAATAGACAAGCCGTGCTTCGTTGGAGGGGATCGGTCGACCGCTGAGGGCATCTCTGAGGGTCACGATGCCGCTGTCCGCATAGACCTTTTTGAAGCTCAGTTCCGTCGAAAAGCCCCACTTGCCGTCTCCGCCGAACTGTTGGGCAAGATCATTGCGGTACTGATCGGCGACGGTTCTTCCCGCCGGCTGACCGTCCACCAGAACCTCAACCGTGATTTTCCGCTCCGGATGCGACGGATCCATCGCCCAACCGTGAACAAAACGTTGATCTTCTACCCCGTCGATGTGGGCTTTTATCTTTTGCCTACCCAGCAATCTTTTCAATCGTTTCAACCCAACCCTTTTATCCTAAAAAATATCATCTTGATGTTCTATTTATATTATTTTAACGCATCAACTCTTCCGGGAAACTTCGTGATTCGTCTTTCGCTGTTCGCTGTTCGTATTTCGTATTTCGTATTTTGGAAGATATTTGAGGAGGCAGGGTTCGATCCCTGGATTGCGGGACAGAAGTCCCGCCTCCATGCTATTTGCCATAATACGATGTATGCCGAACTAGTAAACCTGTTTCAGAAGCCTTCCCAACCCGGGAAGACTTCTTCGGTTTTGAGAAGCCCGGCAATATTTGTCGATCAGGAGCTCTGAAACAAGCAGATACTCCTGAGGAATCTCGGGAAGCTTCCGGACAAGCTTTTTGCCGCTGCGATCGAAAAGTTTCAAGGTTTTTCCTCCGAAATAGCGTCGATTGATCCGGCCGATCTCTTTTGAAAAACGTTTGCGAAGTACCTGGAGTAACTTGGGATCGAAATAGATCTCTGTCTCTTTTTCCGGATTAGCGTAGATCAGCGTGTCCGAAAGTTCACGGGAAAACTCCGAATCGGGGGGACAGTGACCGAGAAAAAGTCCGTTCATTCGGCGCAGGAGCTCCGCTTCGAAGACACTCAGCGAACGGTTGACTTTGCGGGAGGCCATCGGAGGAATTCTCCCGTCATCTATCCCCAAAGCGCGGCAAAAAGCGCGATCGAGCCCTCTCTCCTTCTCGGAGTCGTAGTGCAGCACCTCGATTTGATCGAAAAACTTTTCGTACCGTCTCAGGACATGAAATTGCTGCACGATCTTCGTCTGCCGGATAAAGTGCTCGAAGCTCTCTGTCTCCAGGTGCCGTTTGATCCTCTGATGATAGAGAGAATAGAGTACATCGTAAAGGTCACGCACATAGACGATCACCGTAATATCGAATCCCAGTTTCTCCTGAAGCTCCCGAAGCGCTTTAAGATTCTTTCCTTCTATTCCCTGAAAGGCCTCGGAAGAAAAAATGATCCGGGAGTACTGCCGAAAAAGCTTTTGCAAATAGGCTTGAGCTCTATGAGCCTCTAACGCATCGATGAGGAGCTTCCCGTTTCCCGAAGTGATCTCGTACTCTCCCGGATCTCTTCCCTCCCCGAACGGATAGAAGAAACCCGCTTTCTCAAACGCTTCCCGATATCGATGGAGCCACAGCTGCAATGCCGAAGATCCGGTTTTGCCGCAGCCGATATGCAGATAGAGTCTTTGCCCCCTAGAGGCGGAGTTCATCGTTTCACTCCTCCTATCTTTGCAGGAAACTCATCGAAAAAATGTCCCACTCCCCGGAACCGTCTCGAAAGGGCCGGATGGTAGAGGGAAAAGTCCGGATCGTTGCGCAGGGCTTCGTGATAACGCTTGTATTCCGAAGCGCCGTTCCAGTGTTCTCCGCGCCGTGCCTCCTCTTCGGCATAGCGGTGAAACGTAGAGAGGTATTTGAAGTGCAGCAGCAGCGCTTCGTCGTAGCGGGCATTTACCCTGTCGATCCAGTGCATCCCCTCCCGCAGCAGCGTCAATCCGGGGCGGTACCTGAAGAGAGGATATTTGTTGAGTACCACCGAATCGATTCCGAAACAGCGGGAGCGTACCCCGCCCTGAAAGATCGGAGACTCTCCCCGGGGACCGCCATAGGGCGAAAAGGTGGTATAGAAGCGGGCGTCGTACCAGCCGCACTCTTCCAAAATCTCCAATCCGGGTCGATAACGGGCTTCGCGGATCGGCCCTTTGCTGTAGAGATCGAGCAGAGGCACCCCCAACGCGTCATATCCTCCCTCTTCCAAAGTTCGGCAAAGCGAAGCAAGCCCGTCGAAGTGTTCGTCCAGTACCAGCAGCTCGTCCGCATCGACGACCAGATTCCAACTCCCCTCTTCCCGATGGTTCTGCAGAAGTTCTTCGATCCAGGTAATGCCGAAACGTGCTTTGGCATAGGAGTCCGCCGTACTGAAGAGCTCCACATCCTCCTGCCCCATCAGAAAGTTCAACGTCTCTTCATCGTCCGAAGCATTGTCCACCACATAGAAACGTTCGACCCCGAGGGTACGGTAGTAATCGAAAAATCCTTCCAGACGCATTCCTTCATTTCTCTGGACGAGAAAACAGGCGACGGAATCGGAAGGGCTTTCCCGCTTTACCTCTTTGATCTTTTTGAGGGAAGAGGAGTGACTTTGATACTTTTTTCGCTCCCTATTCTCCTCTGAGGAGCGACTCGGAACGGTCGCGACAGCTTTTTGCATCGTCTCCAACAAACGTTTGCGCTCTTTTCTAAGTGCAGAAGACTCCTCGAGACCGGCGGAATCTTTCACCCCTGTCGCCTCTTTCCACTTCACGATCTCCGACGGCTTCAGACACCTCTCCTGTACACCGAAGGCCAACAGATCGAAGAGGATAAAGGTAAGGGCTTTGATAAAGAGGGCCCCTTCACGCTTCGAACCGGCAAGGAGCGCTTTTCTCCGGTGTTCCCACAGTTCCGGGTCGGGAAGCTCTCCCGTCAAAAGCCCCTGATGCAGGAGGCACGCAAGTGCGTTAGCTTCCCGGTAGGCAGAAGGCACATCCTCGGCTCCTCCCGGCTTCCAGAGAGTAAGCAGCGCTTCGAGTGTTTCTTCATCCGGCGGGAATCCCCCCTGCAACAAACGTGCGAGCAGAGGAGCCGGTGTCCCCGTCTCCATCACAACCCCTTCAGATCGCCATCGAGACAGCGCCGTCAGGAAAAACTCAATCTTTCGGATCTGCAAAACGGTAAGCCGATCCGTCTCTTCCAAAAGCCAGAGAGGACGGCAATAGATCTTCAGGATCTCATCCAAAATCCCCAGGCGGGAGTCTTGCCGGTGAAACAGTCCGAGATAGAAGGCCGAGGCCGCTCCCTCCTCCCGCAATGTCAGCGCGACGGAAAAATAGAGCGCACTCTCCGCCGCTGAAAGTTCCCGCTCCGCATCGATCCGGCACAAATACTCAAGCAGTTTCCTCAGGCGCCACTCTTTCAGAAGCGACCGAAGCGTTTCATCGATCGACTCATCCTGGCGGTATCGGAGGAAGGACTCCTCCAGAAAATCTCTCCAGAACTCCAGATCGAAGCCTACAGAATGTCGGACATCGTGTATCTTTTTTCTCCCGCCGGCTTCGCGCAAGGTAATGAGACCTTCGTCGATTCGCACGTCGGAGAGATCGATCGAAACAGTGAAAGCGTAACGACCGTCTCCCCCCAGCGCACTCCGCAGATCGGCACGGTATCCGTCGGCGACAGTACGCCCCACGACTTGCCCGTCGAGTAGAATCTCCAGATCGATTTTGCGCGTCGGGTCACGGCGATCCATCACCCAGCCGCTGACGGTACGCCCTGGAGCAACCTGATCGATGTGGCCCCGTATCCCCCGACGTCTCCACCGCTTCAGCCAGCGTGCGGGATTCATGATGCCCGCTCCGCCCGAAGTTTTTTGTAGAGTTTTTTGCGTTGCTCCCAGTAGACTTCAATCCGAAAATCCTCAAAAAAGCGAGAGAGATGCCGACTGTAACAGGGATCCTTCTCCAGGAGCCGCCCCCAGCGTCGCTGCATGTAGCGGACCTCCTCCTCGAAACGCTTCTGTTTTTCGGGGGTATTGTCAACTCCCCGACTTTTGGATTCGTGGTGAAAGAGCTCCGCGTAGGGTGTCCAGAGATTGCGATACCCCTTCTCCCGAAGTTTCAGACAGAAATCGACGTCGTTGAAGGCGACCGTCAGGTGGGTCTCTTCCAGGCCGCCGACCTCTTCGTAAAGTTTTTTGCGTACGACCAGGCAGGCGCCGGTAACCGCCGAATAGTTCTGCACCACCTTCAGCCGTCCGAAATGGCCGGGCGACTCACGAGGAAAATATTTGTGGCCGTGTCCGGCCACCTCTCCCAGCCCCAGGACCACACCGGCGTGCTGAACCGTCAGGTTGTCGTAGTAGAGCATCGCCCCGACCGCGCCGATCTCCGGACGGATCGCGTGGCGGACCATTTCCGTCAACCAATGGTGGGAAATGATCTCCACGTCGTTGTTGACCAGCGCCACCACTTCGCCGGAAGCGTGTCTGACCGCTTCGTTGTTGATCGCCGAATAGTTAAAGGCTTTGTCGTAGGAAAGCACCCGAATATGGCTATATTCCCTTTGCAGTTTCTTGAAATACTCCAGTGTCTTGGATTCACTGCTCTGATTGTCGACAATCAGAATTTCATAGTTCGTATAGTATGTCTTTTCCAGGATACTCTCGATACAGCGGTGCAGGAGATCATAGCGGTCGCGCGTTGGAATGATGATACTGACTTTCGGCGGAGAATCCGGTAGAGGATGCTCCACCTTGACGCTCCCCTCCAAGATTCCCGGAAGAACTTTGACATTATCCTCCTTCAAACTTTCGCGAACCGCATCGACCGCTTCTTTCGAATCGAGAGTGACCGGGAAAATTCTCCGCTCCTTTCTAGCAACCCGCCGATGATAGAGAATCTGAGGAGCATGATGAATCTCGGACGGCCTCAGCCAATGCACTGCCCGCAACAAAAAGCGGTACTGGGCGGCATCATCGTACCCCTCGGCCCAGGCATCGACCTCCTCCAGCAGAGACTTCTCCAGGCAGCAGAGCGAGCCCAGGTAAGGAAAAGAGTGAAAAAGATCGGGGTTCCAGTCCGGTTTGAAAAAGGGGGCGTAACGCTGTCCCTTCTCGTCGATGCGATCTTCGTCGCTGTAGATCAGGCGAAGCTTGGGTTTGCGTTGAAGGATCTTGGCACACTCCAGCAGGGCATGGGGGGCCAGACGATCCTCCTCCCCAAGCTGCAGGATATAGCGCCCCTGCGTCTCGGAGAGGGTGCGGCGAAAGAGAGCGGCAACACTCTCTCCCTCCTCGATCCGCTCCAGGCGAATGCGGGGATCCTGACGGGTGATGCGCTCGAGAAACTCTCTACGCTCTTCTGTCGGATCTTTCGGCAGTACGATCCAAAGTTCCCACCGTCCGTAGCTCTGTTGACGCAATGAGTGGACCATACTTCTGAGATAGGGCAACGGAGCGTTTTCGACCACTGTGAATACGCTAAAGATCGGCCCCCCGATCGGCACGGCTTTTCGGAGGATGTTTTTCTCCTTCCGTTTTCGCCACTGCCGATAGCGGCGCTCTTCGTCCTTCTCTCTGTTCTCCCCCGGATAGAGAGCGAAATACTCCCGCTCCAGTTTTCGCCGCATATCTTTGTACCCGAAACGGCGGTACCGGGCATAGGATTTGGCCACGATACGAA
>WFQO01000110.1 GCA_015486995.1 Nitratifractor sp.
TTTTCAGGTGCAGCTTCGAAGCCAGTAGCTGAAGATAATCGATGGAGAAGCCCGCCGGTTTACCGTTGTAGCTGAAATTGTACGGGGGCCAATCCATTTCGTTTTGGGCGGTGAGGATGGGATGGGTCCGGATCCAGCTTTGTTCGGAGGGAGTGAGAGAGAGGGATCTTTGCTCCGAAGTCGCCCATAGCAATACGCTTAGCAGCAACCAAATCGATAGAAGCTTTTTCGGTGTACTCATTAGGCGGGGCATTGCAGTTCTCTCATCTCGGAGGGTTTCCCCAAATAGTAGCCCTGAAAATAATCGATTCCCATCGTCTTAAGCGTTTCAAAGACGGTTTCGGAGTGGACATGCTCCGCAACAGTCCAGATACCGAGATTGTGGGCGAAGTCATTGATTGACCGGACGATGATGCGAGCGTTTTCGTCCCGATCCACCTCTCGAACGAGGGAACCGTCGATTTTGATGTAATCAGGGCGCAGACGCTGGAGATAGACGAAGTTGGAATAGCCGCTTCCGAAATCGTCCAGAGCCATTTTGCATCCCAGTCGATGCATGGTGTCGAAAAAAGAGGCCATCGTTTCGTAGTCGCGTATGTTTTCGCTTTCGAGAATCTCCAAAGTGATTTTTCGGGCAATTCCCAGGGTTTCAATGCGTCGTATGAGCCAGGAGACGAAAGAGGAGTCCTCGATGTTCTCCACCGAGAGATTGAGGTTGATATGACAGCCGGAATCCAAGCAGAGTTTCAACGCTTTCTCCACAGTCAGATATGAGAGCTGCGTGAAAAGTTTCACTTTTTTGGCTATAGAAAGAAACTGGGTCGGAGAGTAGGTTGTGCCATCTTCTTTGATACGCATCAGGGCTTCGTAGTGGACGGGATGTTTCTCCCGATCGGTGATGGGTTGTAGATGAAGAAAGATTTTGTCCTCTTCCACCGCTTTTTTCAGGAGATGCTTCCATCGCATATCGTGCCGATATTCCGTATCGGTGTTGTACACTTCACTATAGACCAGATAGGGTTTGGAGTTTGTTTTGGCGTGCTGGAGAGCCATGCCCGCCTTTTCGATCAGTCTCTCTCGGCTCTCTGCGATGCCGAGGGTAGCGTTGAGTTGGAGAGAAAAGTCGTAGGAAGGGACCTTGATTTCGTGGCGGTTGAGATAGGCGAGCAGCTCGGTGGCGATCCTCTCGCAGCGCGAAAGGGATTCACACTCAGTGTTGAAGAGGGCGAAGATATCCGCACCCAGACGATAGGCCCGTAATTCTCTCTCTTCCGCGAAACGCTTCAGTAAATGGGAAAAAATGACGAGGATTTCGTTGCCTATTCGCTCTCCGTAACTTTCGTTGAAGCTGTGGAAGGCATCGATGTCCACCAAGATCAGGGCGGGATTGTGGGCAATTTCAATGTTTTTTTTCAGTGCCGCCCGATTGGGGAGGCCGGTCAAATGGTCTGTGAAAAGACGTCGGATCAACTCTTCGTTTTTTTCACGGATTTCCCGAGTCTGAGCGCGAACCCGATCTTCCAGGAGGCGGTTGTTCTCCTGGAGAGATTTTCGTAATTGCCGGTTTTCGACCCGGACGGCGGCTTGCTGGAAACTTTCGAGGAGGCGTTCCAGATCGATGGGCTTGAGAATGTAGGCGCTCACCGACTGCTGGATGGTCCGCAGCAGAGAATCCCGATCGTCGAACGCGGTGGCGTAAATGACAGGAATTTCGGGATCCTCTTTTCGGATGGCGTCGACCATCTCGATGCCGTTCATCTTGGGCATCATGATGTCGGTGACGATGAGGTCGATCCGGTCACGGTTTTCACGGAAACGTTCCAATCCCTCCTCCCCGTTTGCGGCGGTGATTACCTCCCGCACGAACGGAGCGATGTTGCGTCGGACACTCTCCCGTACCGCCGCTTCATCCTCGACATAAAGTATCCGCAATCGTTTTAGAAAACCGGGATTCATAAATCTTCTCCTCTCCTCTTTCCATAATATCATTTTTTCCCTGTTCTTCCATGAAGAAATTTTCAGTTTCTGTAGAGCAAGGAAAAGATTTTTTTATTCGTTGTAATTTTTAGGATAATCAGGCGGAATGATTTACTCAGTGCGGTAATATAATTTCGGATATTCCGTGTCGTCGCTTAAATTTCTCATAACCCTTTGGATATAATCAACGGAAATTTCACGTGAGCACGGAGTATTGGCTATGAAAATGAGCGGAGCTCAGATGGTTTGTGAGGCGATTATCGCCGAGGGGGTCGATACGGTATTCGGCTACCCCGGCGGCGCCATCATGAACGTCTACGACGAGATCTACAAGCAAAACGCCTTTCGGCACATTCTGACGCGCCACGAGCAGGCGGCGGTCCATGCGGCTGACGGTTACGCGCGGGCGACGGGCAGAGTGGGGGTGGCGATGGTCACCAGCGGCCCGGGATTTACCAACGCGGTGACGGGCCTGGCGACGGCCTATATGGATTCGGTTCCCCTGGTGGTCATCAGCGGGCAGGTCCCCCTCTCTTTGATCGGCACCGACGGTTTCCAGGAGGTCGATGCGGTGGGGATCAGCCGTCCCTGCACCAAGCACAACTATCTGGTCCACTCCATCGAGGATCTCCCCCGAATTCTCAAAGAGGCTTTCTACATCGCCCGCAGCGGCCGCCCCGGCCCCGTCCTGGTGGACATTCCCAAGGACATTACCGGAGAAATCGGAGAGTTCGTCTATCCCGAACACGTCGATCTGCCCACCTACAAGCCCCGCTACAAAGGTAACGATCGCCAGATCAAAAAAGCGGTCGAAGCGATCGTCAACGCCAAAAAACCGTTGCTCTATCTCGGTGGGGGCGTGGTCCTGAGCAACGCCTACGAGTCGATCCGTTCTCTGGCGGAGATGGGGCAGATCCCCGCCGTAGAAACCCTGATGGCCCGAGGAGTGATGGGGGCGAAAAACCCTCTGCTGATCGGAATGTTGGGGATGCACGGCAGCTACGCAGCCAACATGGCGATGAGCGAAACCGATCTGATCATCGCCTTGGGGGCGCGCTTCGATGACCGGGTGACCGGAAAACTCTCGGAATTTGCCCGCTACGCCGATATCATCCATGTAGACATCGACCCGGCCAACATCGGCAAGCTGGTCGATGTGGACTATCCGATCGTGGGAGATGTCAAAACCGTCGTGGACAAAATGCTCCCGATGCTGGAGAAAAAGGTCGACCCCGACCGCTACCAGGTCTGGCGTGACATCCTCGCCCGTTACGACGAGCTGCATCCTCTGACCTACAACGATTGCGGTGACGTGATCAAACCCCAGTGGGTCATCGAGCGTCTCGGGCAGCTTCTGGGAGAAAAAGCGGTCATCACCTCCGACGTGGGGCAGCACCAGATGTGGGCGGCGCAGTTCTACCCCTTCGATCGGCCCCGCCAATGGATCAACTCCGGCGGCCTGGGGACGATGGGCTACGGCTTCCCCGCGGCACTGGGGGCCCAGATGGGGCAGCCCGACAAAGTCGTCGTCAACATCACCGGCGACGGGTCGATCCTGATGAACGTCCAGGAGCTGGTTACCGCGGCGGAGAACAAGCTGCCGGTCATCAACGTCATCCTCAACAATCATTTCCTCGGGATGGTGCGGCAGTGGCAGACTTTCTTCTACGACAAGCGCTACAGTGAAACCGACCTGAGTTTCCAGCCCGATTGGAAACTTCTGGCCGAAGCCTGCGGAGGAGCGGGCTACGACGTCACGACCAAAGAGGAGTTCGACGCGGCGATGGAGGCGGCGATCGCGGGGGGCAAAGTGACCTTCGTCAACGTCGCCGTCGACCGCTTCGAAAACGTTCTGCCGATGGTGCCCGCCGGCGGTGCCCTCTACAATATGCTGCTCGAGCACAAGGAGCAATGCGATGGATAAAGTAAGACGCGTCATTTCGGTCATCGTCGCCAACGAAGCCCAGGTCCTCGCCCGGGTCTCCGGACTCTTCGCGGGGCGCGGCTACAACATCGATTCTCTGACGGTCGCTCCGATTCCCGGATCGAACTTTTCGCACATGACCATCGTCACCCGGGGTAACCGGCGGGTCATCGAACAGATCGTCAAGCAGTTGCACAAGCTCATCCCCACCTTCAAGGTCATCGAACACGAAGAGATGGTGGAGAAGGAGATGGTGCTGATCAAATTTTCCATCGAAAGCCCCATCGCCGAAATTCAGGCGCTCTGCCAGGCCTACAACGGCAACATCGTCAACGCCGGCCCCGATATGTTCATCGCGATGGCGGCCGACGAGGCAAGCCGTATCGCGCACTTCATCGACGCGGTGGAGCGCTACCAGCCGGTGGAGATCGTCCGCAGCGGTGTCGTCGCGATGGAACGATAGTTCCGGCGACCGAGGAATAAGAGATGAGGAGCGATGCTCCGTGCTTGCGACGGGGAAAGGGAGTTCTATGAGCCGTTCTTTGAAAGCGATCTGTGAAACGATCGGTGTGGAGTACACGGGAGAGGATCGCCCAATCGACGGGATCGCCACGCTGGCCGAAGCCGGACCGAACGATTTGAGTTTCTTCCACAACGAAAAGTATCGCAAGGATCTTCCCCGGACAAAAGCGGCGGCGGTGCTGATCGAGGAGCGTTTCGCGTCCGAACTTCCCGAATCCTCGATCGCACTGATCACTGACGAACCCTATCTCAAATTGGCCCTTGCCACCGCACTTTTCGCCCATCCGCTTTCGACAGCTTCCGAAGCACCCCGTCTCGCGGGAGAGTGCGCCATCGATCCGTCGGTCCGTTTCGGCAAGAATGTGACGATCGGGGCGGGAACGGTTATCATGGCCGGAACGTACATCGGAGACGATTGCATCATCGGAGAGAATTGCCTGATTCACCCCAACGTCACGCTCTATCACGGCAGCCGGATCGGAGACCGTTGCATCCTGCACAGCGGCTGCGTCATCGGCAGCGACGGATACGGCTTCGCCCACACCCGCGACGGCCGACACGTCAAATTTCATCAACTGGGCAATGCGATCCTCGGTGACGATGTGGAAGTGGGCGCCAATACGACCATCGACCGCGGAGCGCTGGGAGACACCGTCGTCGGCCAAGGGACCAAGATCGACAATCAGGTGCAGATCGGCCACAATTGCCGCCTTGGAGAAAACTGCCTCATTGTCTCGCAGACGGGGCTCTCCGGATCGACGGTCCTGGGGCGCAATGTCGTCATGGGCGGCCAGAGTGCGACCGCGGGGCATCTGGAGATCGGGGATTTCGCCACCCTGGCCGCCCGCTGTGCCGCAACGAAATCTCTGGAGGGCGGGAAAGTCTACGCCGGTGTGCCGGCGATGGATATCCGTCTCTGGCGCCGGCAACAGGCGGTACTGATGCGCCTGGCCAAAAAGAGAAAGTAATCGAGCCATCTGGCTGAGAACCCGATCGTTTTCTACAAAAAGCGACCAAGGTCGCATCGCACGTCCCTCCTCCTTTCGCTATGATACATTCCACATAAAATTTTTCGAAGGAGTGAACGATGGCAGATACAATCAAAGAGATCGCGACAATGCCTCTGGCAAGCAGCAAAAACGGAAAGATCGAAGTGGCAGTAATCGACGAGCCCTACGGAGCCGGCAGTGCTTCGGTCGCAAGTGTCGGGATTTTCCTCGACGGAAGCAACGACGAACCCGACTGGAAAGTCCACATCCCCAAAGAGAACATCGCCGACGTGATCGCCGCCTTGCAGAAAGCGGCCGAAGCGCTCTGATCCGATCGGCCCGGCAATGGTTTTACCGCAGCCGGGGTCGGATGTGCAATAGAGTGTTCTGAAAAACTGAACAAGTCAGCGGAATAAACGCTTCCCCCGATCATTCGTCAGGTATCCGTGAATTTTTCCCAAACAATCCTACTCTTCAACGGTAATATATTTGACGCTCATTTTGAGCTCTGAATAATCGTCGTCTTTTCAAAAACCAGCATCCATAAAATAATAATTGAGCAGATTATGTATATAAAGCAATAACTATTCAATTATTGTAATAATTAAGAAAACTACCAGTAGAATATCGGCAGCGCGACGAAAAGGAGCCAGAAGATGAAAGAGACTCTGATGGGTAACGACGCCATCGCCTGGGGGCTGATCCATGCGGGAGTCGATATGGTTTCGGGCTATCCCGGGACTCCCTCCAGCGAGATCCTCGGGACGGTTCAGAAGATCAAATCGAAGTTGAAACTGCCGGTATACGCCGAGTGGGCCACCAACGAAAAGGTGGGCTTCGAGGTGGCCTACGCCGGGGCCATCGCCGGCAAGCGGACCGCCGCGACGATGAAACAGGTGGGCCTCAACGTCGCCAGCGACGCCCTGATGTCGGCGGCCTATATCGGAAATACAGGGGGCTTTCTGCTCATTGCCGCCGACGATCCGGGCTTCCACTCCTCCCAGACGGAGCAGGACAGCCGGGTCTTCGCCAAATTCGCCCGGATCCCGGTGCTGGACCCTGCTACCCCTCAGGATGCTTACGATATGACCCGCTACGGCGTGGAACTCTCCGAGCGCTTCGAAACCCCGGTGATGCTGCGTCCCGTGATGCGGGTCTGCCATGCCCGGGAGATCATCGAGATGGAGGATACCACGGACTTCCATCCCAAAGAGGGGAAATTCGTCCGCAATATCCCCCGCTGGGCAGCGGTCCCCAGGGACGGCCGTCTCCAACAGGGCTACGAAGCCCTCGATCGCATCGAAGCGATCGCTGCCTATAACTGGGAACACCATCTCGAACCGCGCTTCGATACACTTGAGGGCAAAAGCGACGTGCTGATTCTCGCTTCCGGAACCGGGTACGCCTTTGCCCGGGAGACGATGGAGGAGCTTGGGGTCGAGGCTGATCTCGTCAAAGTGGAGATGCCCTATCCCCTGCCGGTGGAGGAGATCCGCAAACGCTTCGAAGCCTACGAGAAGGTCCTGGTGGTCGAAGAGCCCTATCCCTGTATCGAAGAGCAGGTGATGGACCCGGCCAAGGTCCACGGGCGCCTGGACAAGACGATGCACCGCATCGACGAGATGAAAAA
>WFQO01000111.1 GCA_015486995.1 Nitratifractor sp.
GATCCACGAAGAGTCGCCCTATCTGCAGCAGCACGCGCACAATCCGGTGCACTGGATGCCCTGGGGCGAGGCGGCCTTCGCCAAGGCCAAGAGGGAGCACAAGCCGATCTTTCTTTCTATCGGGTACAGCACCTGCCACTGGTGCCATGTAATGGAAAGAGAATCCTTCGAAAATCCCGAAGTAGCGAAGGTGCTCAACCGTTACTTCGTCGCCGTCAAAGTCGATCGGGAGGAGAAGCCCCAGATCGACCGCTACTACCAAAACGTCCATCGGCTCATCACCCGTCGCGCGGGAGGCTGGCCGCTGACGATCCTGCTGACGCCGGAGCGCAAGCCCTTTTTTGCCGCGACTTATATCCCCAGGGAGGATCGCTACGGACAGACCGGACTGCTCAAACTCCTGCGGGCCGTCGCCGCCACCTGGCGGGCCAAACCCGCAGATATCGAGAGCTATGCCGAGCGGGTGAGTCGGGCGCTCAAGCGTCTCGAAGCGCGGGGAGAGGAGGCGAAGCCGGCCCCGATCGACCGACGCGTGGAACGGGAGTTTGTCCGGCAGGCGGAGGGGGCTTTCGACTCGGAGCACGGCGGCTGGGGCGGTGCGCCCAAGTTTCCCCGAGCGGCGACGCTCGTCACGCTGCTGGAGCTGAGCTGCCTGGAGGGGAGCGATCCCCGAGGGATGGCGATGGCGCTTCGGACTCTCGACGCGATGGTCCGCGGGGGGATCTACGATCAGGTGGAGGGGGGATTTTTCCGCTACAGCACCGATGCCCGGTGGCGCATCCCCCATTTCGAAAAGATGCTCTACACCAACGCCGAACTGCTCGAAGCCTACGCCCTGGCGGCGCGCTTGACCGGCAAGGCGGAATACCGCCGCATCGTCCGGGAGACGGTCGACGATCTACTGGCCCACTACCGTGACCCGAGCGGCCTCTTCTACGGGGCCAGTGACGCCGACAGCCTGAATCCCCAGACAGGGGAAAAGGAAGAGGGGTACTACTTCAGTTACGATGAGACGGAGACCCTCGAAGCCCTCCAAAAGGCTGGGATCCCCGACGCCAAAGAGAAGCTGGCCGCCTACGGGATGAGCTCGGGGGGCAATCTGCCCGATTTTCGCACCCATCTCTATCTGAAAGGGAAGCGGGACGAGGCGGTGCGCAAGGTCCTGGCGCGGATGCGCAAAAGCCGCCCCTATCCCTTCATCGACCGCAAGCTGCAGACGGGCTGGAACGCCCTGCTGGCTCACGCCCTCTTCACCGCCGCCGCGCTGGATCCCCGCTACGCCGCGCTGGGACGCGAAACGGTCGATGCGATCCTCAAAGAGTTGGTCAAGGACGGCCGGCTGATGCACCAGAAGCTGCCGGGGAAAACACTGAAAGTTCCCGCACTGCTGGAGGACTACAGTTTCCTCGTCTCGGCGTTGATCGACGCCTACGAAGCGAGCTACGACGCCGAATATCTCCGCAAAGCCCAGGCCCTGCTTGATGAAGCGAAGCGCCGCTTCTACCGTGACGGACGCTGGATGGATGCGGAGGGGAACTTCTCCAATCCTCTGGACCTGGAGGGGGGCAGCTACCGCAGTGCGCTGGCCGTGCTGGCGCTGGACTATCTGCGTCTGGCGGCGCTGGAGGAAAACCGCGACGATCAGGCGACGGCCCGGCAGATCCTGCAGAGACATTCCGCCGTCCTGCGGGAGTATCCGACGGCCGCTCCCACCGCCGTGCTGGCCGCTGTCGCCCTGCAGCGGGGCTACGTCGTCCTCAAAGCTCCCCGGGACCGGATCGCGGCACTCCGCCGCGAAGCCGAAGGGAAACTCCACTATCCCTTTCTGCTCTTCAAAGCGGTCAAAGATCCTCTCTATCAGGCGTGCCGCATCGACCGCTGTTTCGTCTACGCCAAAGATCTGGGCCGTTTTATGGAGCGGTTGAAGAAAGCGTTGAAAGAATAGTTTCGTTATTCGTGATTTGTTGTTCGTAGGCCGCGTGGCGGCTCTTTTCAGAGGAGGGAACCCGGAACACGTAAATTATCGTTTTTCCGTGACGGGACGGAGTTCGCGCCGGGCGATCTCTTCGAGGAGAGAGGTGGCGTAAGCACCCGGAGGCAGGGTGAAGGAAATTGCCATCTCTTCTCGGTCGGGATCGTAGCGGTGGCTGAGCGCTTCGGGCCAGACCCAGGCGGGACGGCGTCCGCCGGCGACTCCGGCGATCTCGTCGTCGTCCCAGGGGGCTTCGAGATGGCGGGCGTCGGCCTGGGCGCGGGCCACCCGCTCACCGGGAAGCAGTCCGCCGGGGACACGCTTTTTGCGGGCGAAGTCCCGGGCACAGGCGGCGGTGTCCCGGCAGGCTCTCCAGCTTTTGGGTCGGGGATACTCCCCCATGCTCTCGCCGAGAAAGAGCTTGAAAAACTGCTGTTGCGCCCGAAGCTCTTCGATCAGCTCGACGGGCCATTGCAACCGCTTCCCGGCTTCGGTAGGGTCGAAATCTCTGACGATCGCGGAGATTCGAACGCGTTCGTCGAGCCACCGGTTGAAGAGTCGGCTCTGCCAAGCGGCCAGCAGCAGACGCTCCTTGGCCCCGCGCAGACGCTTGCCGCTTCGGGCCAGCTCCCGCCCCTGACGCCAGCTCTCCCCGTCGGTGCCGAAACGCTGATAACCGAAGCGATTGGGGAAGCCTTCCCGGCCGATGCGCTCGAAAGCTTCGACGAAACGGGGAGCGTCGGGGGCGGAGAGTCGAGTCAGAAGAATGCGAAAACGGTTGCCCGCCAGTGCCCCGATCCTGAGGGCTTTGTGGTTGCGCTCGCGTTTGAGGATCTCGATGCGTTCGGTTTTGAGATGGGAGAGGGGCTTTTCGTAGCGTCGGGGGAGAGTGATCCGCTGGACGGCGGTGGCGCTCTTGTCTTTGAGACCGGCGTAGCCGATCTCCCGATCCTCCGCTCCGGTCGCGGCCTTGAGAATGGAGAGGAGGCGGTAGGTACTGGTCTCCTTTTTGCGCAGAGTCAGCAGCAGCCACTCTCCCCGTCCCGACGCTTCGAAGAGGGGCAACTCCTCCACATAAAAGCGCTCGACACTCTGGGTAAAGTCGAAGGGGATGGGATCGTGGGTATAGGCAAAAGTCCGGTCAGTCTGTGTCGGCATGGAGTTTCCTTTGGCGGACGGGTGGCGAATGCTAGCGTGTTTTCGCTGTCGATCGCCTCAAGAATTTTTGGGATTCCATAGGCGCGGGAGGAGCATCGGCACACGTCGACGGTAGTCGGCATACGCCTCTCCCAGGGTCCGCAGGAGATCCCGCTCTTCGTAATGCAACCCGATGAGGATGTAGAGGGTGAATCCCAGAGCGAAAAGGAGATGCCCCGTCGTCATGAGCGGGGTGGCCCAGAGCCCCAGGAGCGTTCCGGCCTGGATGGGGTGACGGACCCACCGATAGAAGCCGCGCTCCTGAAACTGCGGCTCAGGATCGGGGAGAGCGCGCCAGGCACGCCAGGCCTGGTGAAGGCCCAGCAGACCGAAGTGGTCGATCTGAAACGTGGCGATCACGGCGACGCCCCAACCGAAAAAGTAGAGAAGGGTGGCGATCCACCATCCGGGCGATCCTTCCGCAACGTTCCAGATCACCCCGGGCAGCGGCTGCCAGAAGAGGAGGATCAGCCCGAGGAAGAGGGAGGAGATCAGGGTATAGGTCGCCCGACGGGCTCCGTAGGGGACCCACCGCTCGAAGCGGCGTTTGAAGCCGGGGCGAACCATCCAGGAGTGTTGGAGGCCGAAGAGCAGGATCAACGCGACATCGACGGCGAAGGCGAAAAGGGGATCGCTGCGGGGCTGGCCGCCGTCGAGGGTCGTCGGCATCCAGCTCCAGGGGTAGACCCAAAAGACCAGATAGAGCAGCGTTCCCAGTCCGACGAGATAACCGAAAAGACCGTAGAGGAGGATTCCGTAGCGTTTCATTGTGCGGTGATCCTTTCAAAAAGAGCGCTGCCGAGGACCTTGTAGCGGATCGGAGCGTCGAAATCATCCTCCCAGCGGACGCCGCCGATGATCGCTACGGGATGCCGCGAGAGGCGGGCGATTTCCAGAAGGCTTTCGCCGCCGATCTCGGTGACTTTTTTAGTGCGCGTGGGGCGGTAGGCTCCCAGCCCGATGTAGTCCAGATCCAAGGTATTGGCGCGGAGAATTTCATCGGCGTTGTGGGTGGAGAGACCGAAGAGTTTTCGGCCGAGGCGCTCCCTGACCGTTCGCACCGCACGTCGGGGATCCTCGTCGAAAGCCGTCAGATCCTCCTGCCCCAGGTGCAGGCCGTCGGCGAGCTCCGCGAGGCCGAGGCGGTCGTTGACGATCAGGGTTCCTCGGTAATGTTTTTTGAGGGTTTCCAACGCGGCGGCCACTTCGGCATCGTCGCTCTCCTTGTCGCGATACTGGGCTAGAGAGATCCCCTCCTGCTGGAGAAAGGCTCCCACTTCCGGCAGGGTGAGCCCAAAGCGTCGCAGCAGTGCGGCGTCGATCAGAGCGTAGACGGAGCAGCCGGAGGAGTCTTTGCTCATCCGCGGTGAATCGGGTCGGTGGATTTGTTTCATCGGGGTGAGCCTTGTTCGGAAGTGAGGAAGGTGTTGACACTGTCGGCGTCGAGCTTCTCGATATGTACGAGGCGGTCCATCAGGTAGCCGGTGATGACGACGATGACGGCGGTGGGGACGATGATGTTGTAGTCGTAAGTGATCTCCAGGGCCAGGACGACGGCGGTCAGGGGCAGGCGCATGACGACGCCCATGAAGACCCCCGCTCCGATGGCGGCGA
Source organism: Nitratifractor sp. (assembly GCA_015486995.1). Classification (GTDB taxonomy): domain Bacteria; phylum Campylobacterota; class Campylobacteria; order Campylobacterales; family Sulfurovaceae; genus Nitratifractor. The sequence continues at coordinate 4,784 of WFQO01000111.1, forward strand.
AGGCGTAGGGGTGCAGGACGAAGCCGGCGGTCTGCTGCAGGGCTTCGGCGTAACCGTAGCCGACCAGGGCGCCGAGGCTCATCAGGGGCAGAAAGAGCCCGCCCACGGCATTGGCGTAGATGCTCACGGCGGTGCCGACGATCCGCAGGAGGACCACCAGCACGATCAGTTTGAGGGAGATGTGGATTTCGCCGTTGATCAGGGCGGCGACCATCCCGTGGCCGGAAAAGGCGGCGATGGGGGCGGTCAGCAGGAGGGTGCCGATGGTGGCTCCGCCGATCAGGGAGAAGAGCAGGTTGCGCCAGCGGCTGCCGATCCAGCGGTGCACCGCCCCGTCGAGGAGGGCCAGGAGGTAGCGCTTGATCCCGAAGTAGAGCCCCAGGGCCCCCAGCAGAACGGGGATGAAAAGCAGGGCGGCGAGCATATAGTCGTAGTCGAAGCTGCGACCGACGGAGTAGTGAAAAACCAAAGGGTGGAGAAACTGGTAGGAGACCCCGAAAGCCAGTGCCGCGGCGAGGATGATGGGGCCCAGGCGGTCGCGGAGAAATTCGCCGGCGATGTTTTCCAGGGCGAAGCTTATTCCGGTGACGGGTGAGACGAAGACCGCGGCGATCCCGGCGCTGGCGCCGACGCTGACCAGGAGGGTGACGAAGCGCCGGGGCAGGGCGAAAAGTGCGTTGAGCCGGTGGGCGATCATCGCCCCGATGGCGGCGGAGGGGCCTTCGTTTCCGACGTTGAATCCGCTGGCAAGCGAGAGGATCGAGGCGAGGATCTTGAGCAGCAGCCCCCGCAGCGTGATCGTGTAGCGCCCCTCTTCGACGGCTTTGGCGATCTCGGCGACGCCGTATTCCCGGACGGTGGGGTCGAGAGCGATGAGCCGGTTGACCAGGAGGATCGCCAGAGTCGGCACGGCGTAGAGATACCAGACGGGCAGTGTCCGGGTCGTGGAGAAGGGGTCGCCGAGGAAGAGAAGCCGGCTGAGCCCTTCGGTGAGGAGTACGTAGAGAGTAACGGCCGTTCCTCCCAGTAGGCCGGTGACGATGGAAAGCCAGAGGATTTGGGTAGGGAGCGCTCGGGGGTGTTTCATCGGTTACTCTTTCTCGATTGTCGGAGGTGGCATCGCGCTCGTCCGAAGTTCCAAGGGGATTGTGATATCGCTGGAACGGATGTGCAGGTCCCGTTGCGGGAAGGGGATCTCGATGCCGTGGATGTAGAAGGTTTTGTAGATCAGCTTGAGAAAGCGTGAAGCGGTGCGCCGCGGGTAGTGGATCTCGGGTCCCTGGATCCAGACGTAGAGTTCGAAATCGACACTGCTGTTCCCCATCCCGGTCATGACGATCCGGGTGTGGCGCTTGTCGTCGCAGTGGATGTCGGTGAAACCGCTCACTTGCACCGCTTCGAGGACGACTTGCTCCACCTTGTCGATGTCGGTGCCGTAGGCGACACCGAAGGGGATCCGAAATCGGCGGATCTGGTCTTTCATTGTCCAGTTGATGACCCGGTTTTGGATCAGATCCTGGTTGGGGACGATGACGTCGATGTTGTCGTTGGTGTTGATGGTGGTGGAGCGCATGCGTATGTCGCTGACGTGTCCCCGCAGTTCATCTCCCAGCTCCAGGTAATCGCCGATCTTGATGCTGCGTTCGAACATCAGGATCAGCCCCGAGACGAAGTTGGAGACGATGGTCTGGAGCCCGAAACCGATCCCGACCGTCAGGGCCCCGGCGATGAGGGCGATGGAGCCGAGGTTGATGCCGAGGAATTTCAGGATACTGAAGAGCGCGATCAGTACGATCAGATAGAAGCCCATATTGGACAAGAGTGTCTGAGTCGAGGGGGTGATGGTCCGGGAGCGGAAGGAGAGCTTCTGGATGCTTTTTTTGTACAGTGCCCCCAGGAAGATGGAAAAGATGAGGATCAGCAGTGCCACGAAGAGTTTGAAAGCACTGATGGGGGTGTCGTTGATGGAGAAGAGCGGGCTGTTGACCTCCTGCCAGAGGGATTCGGCGACGTTTTGGATCTCTTCGAGGGTCGCTCCTTTGAGGGCGCTGACCTGCCCGAGAAGATGGGTTTCCATCGTTTTGAGAAGATCGTGGAGGTCTCCGGTAGCGGAGGCCTCGAAGGCTTTGGGGGCCAGTTTTTCGATCCGGTGTTGCAGCGAAAAGACCCGGTTCTCTTTTTTGCTCTGAAGTGCAGCGGAGAATTGGATGAAAAGCTCCATAATTTCGTTCTGGTAGAGAGAACGTTCTCCCAGTGTAAGATTTCGGATTTTCGCAGCGGCCTTCTGCGAGTCGGCGCTTTTGCCCAGGAGATCGTCTCGCTCCTTCTGGATTTCTAGCTGGCGGATCTGCTCCTCCATCTGTGCGACGCTCCGGCGGATCTGTGCGAGCCGTTTGACGGCCGCGGCTGTGTCGAGCCGAATCGAAGGGAGGGCTTTGATAAGGAAGTCGGGGGTTTCGTCAATCGCTTTGCGGTAATGATCCAGAGCTTTTTGTACCTGGATCTCCTGCCGCCGGTAATAGGCATATTGAAGCTGGAGCGTCTGGATCCTCGCCCGGTTTTTGCGGGTGGGGACGATTTCGTCGAGGCGTTTTTTCAGGACATCGGCTTTGGTGCCGAGGGATGCGAGCTCTTTGGAGAGCTGCGCTTTGCGGTCGAGCCAGCTTTCGTATTGGCCGAAGCGAAGGCGGTATTCTTTTTCATTGCCGGGGACGGTGGCGGGGATCGGTGGAAGCGAAATGGGGTGTTTCGAGAGAGCGACGAGCTTCTCCAGAAGTGTCTCCTGGAGGATTTGCTCATCGGAAAGCTTCACCGCGGGGGCTGTGGCGTTTTTTTCCTTTGAAGCGTTGGATTCTTTCGGGAAGCGGCTTAGCAAGCTTTCGTAGACCTTCGCATCCGCATGGATCAACGTAGCGTTGATGTCCGCCGCTTGCAGGGGAAGCAAAAGAGCCAGGAAGAAAAGAGGCCTGAGCAGAACTGTTCTAACGGACATCGGGATACTCTCTTTCGATTGTGACGTCTGACCGGAGACTCATCCCCAGAGCCCTTTGATTCCTCCGATGAGGAACTGCGCGGCGATGGCACCCACCACCAGGCCCATGATCCGGGTCATGATCTTCATTCCCGTCACGCCCAGGGCGCGGTTGATGATCCCCGAGTAGCGGAGGGTGAAGTAGACGACGACCGCGGAGAGGAGGATGGCGGCGGTGACCAGGCCATAGGAAGGGACCAGGCCAAATTTGGCGGAGTCGTTGTGGTTGAGGACGACGATGGTGGCGATGACCCCGGGGCCGAAGAGGATGGGGATTCCCAGCGGGACGATGGAGACATCCTCTTTCTCTTCCGCTTCGGCCTGCTCCTCTTTAGTATGGCGGGCTTTGGTGGGTTGGCCGTAGGCCATGTTGATGGCGATAAGCATCAGAATGATCCCGCCGATGACCTTGATGGAGTAGACATTGATTCCGAAGAGTTTGAAGAGAAACTCCCCGGTGAAGAGGGTGACGAGAGCGGCGACCAGCACCGTCAGCGTCGCTTTCCACGCTGCCGGATAGATATTGGCAGGGGTAGGGGGCGAGACCATCGTTACCAGAAGCCCCGCCGCGGCGATGGGGTTGAGGATGGTGATCAGTGCGATGGTGTCGTGGAGCAAGGTGGAAAGGTAGGATGCGATCATTTGTTTTCTCCTTCATTATAATCGTTGTCGGTTTGGGAACGCATGGCGTAGACGATCGTAAAAAAGAGCGAGCCGACAAAAAGAACCAGCACGAAATTTTTCTGAACGAATAGGACCAGGTTGATCGCCTGCTGGCCGAAGTGGTATCCGATGGAGAGAAAGGCCGCTGCCCAGAGGACGATGCCCAGGATATCGTAGAGCAGGAATTTCCAGTAGGGGTAGCC
>WFQO01000112.1 GCA_015486995.1 Nitratifractor sp.
ATCCACATCCCGGGGGATATAGATATCGTTGCTGATCGATTTGACCAGCTGGGCGTTTTTGCCGCGAATAAAGCCGTAGAGCAGCATCTCGAACATCCCGTGAGGCATCGGTGCCTGGCCGCACCAGATGTAGAGAGGGTCGCCCCCGATGGCGACGGCGACGGGCATCTTCTTTCCCGCTTCCCGATACTGATCGAAGAAATGGCTGGCGTCTTTGTGGATCTGCCAGTGCATCCCCAGGCGTCTCTTGTCGTACTGCTGGAGGCGATACATCCCCAGATTCTGCATCGACCCGTCCAGGCTGCGGGTATAGACCTGCCCCATCGTGATGAAGCGCCCGCCGTCCTCGGGCCAGGTCTTGAGGATCGGCAACGCATCCAGATCTACCTCCTCTTTCGGAATGACGATCTCCTGGCACTCCCCGCGAAAGTTCAACCGCTTGGGAAAGACGTTTTTCAACGCAAAAAGCTTCGGCAGCGCTTTGAGCTTCTCTTTCAACCCACGCGGTGGCTTGAATTTCATCAAGGCTTCGATCCCCTCCGCCAACTCGTCGGGATGACGCCCCAGGATCTTCTCGGTCAACGCCCGGTTGGCAAAGATGTTCATCAGCACCGGCATTTCATACGTAATCCCTTTGGCCCGCCAGACCGGCCGGGTGAAGAGCAGCGGCCGTGATGCCTCACCCTTTTTCACCTCCAGGTAGGCGATGTGGGGGATCTCCAGCTCCACATCGAGCTCCTCCTCGATGATTCTCAGCCCGCCGTTTCTTTTCAGCCACTCGATCGTATTGTCCATTTCATCCTGTCCTCAAAGAGTTTTGGAAATAATTATACAAACCCTATCTTCAGGAAAAGTATGAAAATTCTCGTCAGCGCCATCGAACACTCCGCCAACCTCCATCTCAAAGAGCTGGTGACACATCTACCCGAGACAACGGAACTCGTCGGGATTTTCGACCGCGATCTGGGTGAACCGATGGAGGATCTTCGCTCCTTGGCGGTGATGGGGATCACGGACGCTTTGCGTAAACTCCCCTTTTTCTTCCGTCTCGCCGACCGGATGGTAGAGCTCGCAGGCACGGCAGACAAAGTCCTGCTGATCGACGGCTCGGGCTTCAATCTTCCCCTCGCCAAAAAGATCAAAAAGCGTTATCCGAAGAAAGAGATCGTCTACTATATCCTCCCCCAGGCCTGGGCCTGGCGCCGCTACCGGATCAAGACACTGGAGCGCACCGTCGACCGCCTCGCTTCGATCCTCCCCTTCGAAAAGAAATACTACTCCCCTGACGCTCCCATCGATTATGTAGGCCACCCCTTGCTCGACGAAATCCCCCGCTTCAAAGAGACCCCTCCCGAGACGATCCGAACCGTCGCCTTCCTCCCCGGGAGCCGCCGCAGTGAGATCCGCGCGCTGATGCCCCTCTTTCGCGAGTTGCGTCGGCACCTTGGAGAGAGCCTCGACGCCCGCATCGTCATCCCGCCCATCTTTTCACCAAAAGAGATCACGGAACTTTACGGAGACCTCAGCGGCTTCCGACAGGAGCACGACACCCACCGCACCCTCTTCGAGAGCGACTTCGCCTTCGTCTGCAGCGGGACGGCGACCCTGGAAGCGGCCCTGATCGGCACTCCGCTGGTCCTGGCCTACCGCGCCAAACCCCTCGACTACTTCCTCGCCTCCCGTCTGGTCCGCATCGAGTACGCCGGCCTCGCCAACCTTTTCAGCCTCGATTTCCAGGGGCGTCCGATGCACCCCGAGCTGCTCCAGGATGACCTGACGGTCGACAATCTGCTGCGGGAATACGAAGCCTTCGATCGGGAGCGTTACGCCGAGGATGTGCAGAAACTCCGCCGTTATCTGCGCCGCGGCAGCGCCGAAAACGTCGCCCGACTTTTGAGCGGCAATGGAGAAAAACAATGAAAGAAAAAACCGTCCTCAAAACCCTCCGACTCCCGGAGGAGACCTTCGAAGAGCTGGCCGCCTGGGCCCAAAAAGAGAGTCGCCCCTTCGATGCGCTTGTCGCCGACGCGTTGCAGGCGTGGCTCGAGGCACGGCGGGAAGCGGCCCTCCACGACACCCTCCGGGCCACAAGCGAACAGACCCGTTTCGACTACGACGAATTCTGGGACGGTGTCGAGCTCTGAATGTGAAATCGTAACAATTAATGCATAATCCTAAACTATCTTTGCACTATTCATCTTTCTTATAAAATCCTCTCGATATAATGAGGCAAATTCACGTGAAGGATCAGGCGAATGGAAATCAACGACGTCAAAATCTACGAATACGATGCCGTCATCGTCGGGGCGGGCCTCGCCGGGCTGGCCGCGGCCAAAGAGCTCAAAGAAGCCGGCAAAAAGGTGGCCGTCATCACCAAACTCCACCCGCTGCGCAGCCACTCCGGCGCCGCTCAGGGCGGAATCAACGCCGCATTGAGCGATGACGACGATACGGAACTCCACGAGTTCGATACCGTCAAGGGAAGCGACTATCTGGGAGACCAGGACGCCATCGAACTGATGTGCTCCAAAGCCCCCGAGACGATCCGATGGGCCGAGCGAATGGGAGCGATCTTCTCCCGCCGCGAGGATGGGCGTATCGCCCAGCGCCCCTTCGGCGGCCAGTCCAAGCCCCGTGCCTGCTACGCCGCGGACCGCACCGGCTTGACCCTGCTGCAGACGATCTACGAGCAGGCCTTCCGGGCAGGCATCGAAGTCTTCGACGAGTGGTACTGCGCCGATCTGCTCTATGACGGCAAGGGCAAGGTCAAAGGAATCGCCGCCTACAACATCCGCAACTCCGAACCGGCGATCTTCAATGCCAAGGTGACGATGTTCGCCACCGGCGGGTACGGCCGGGCCTTCAAGATCAACTCCAACGCCCACGCCAACACCGGCGACGCCCTCTCCATCGTCGCCCGCCGCGGACTGCCCCTGGAGGATATGGAGTTCGTCCAGTTCCACCCCACCGGTCTGGGAGGTTCGGGAATCCTCATCTCCGAAGCAGCCCGCGGTGAGGGGGGACGCCTCTTCAACAGCGAAGGCGAACGCTTTATGAGCAAATACGCTCCCAACGCCATGGAGCTGGCCAGCCGAGACGTCGTCAGCCGGGCCATTATGCAGGAGATCCGTGAAGGCCGCGGTGTGGGCCCCAACAAAGACGCCGTCTACATCGACCTGACCCACCTCCCCAAAGAGACGATCCTCACCAAGCTCCCCGAACTGCGGGAGCTGGCCATCACCTTCCTCGGCCAGGATATGCTCAAAGAGCCGATCATGATCGCCGCGACGGCCCACTACTCGATGGGCGGTATCCCCGTCACCAAGCGCTGCCAGGTCAAAAAGAGCCCCGACGAGACCGTCGAAGGGTTCTACGCCGCCGGTGAGTGCTCCTGCGTCAGCGTCCACGGCGCCAACCGCCTGGGGGCCAACAGCCTGCTCGAAGCCCTCTTTTTCGGACGCGAAGCCGGCAAAGCGATGCTGGAAGATATGGCAAACATCGAGCTGGAGCCCGCCGCCTCCGAAGATGCCCGGGAAATGATCGACAAGGTCAACCGCATCAAAAACAACAACGGGGAAGAGCGGGTCCCCGTCCTGCGCAACGAGCTGCAGGAGAGTATGACGATGGATGCGGGGGTTTTCCGCACCGAAGCGTCACTCCAGAAGCAGAAAGAGAAACTCAAAGAGCTCTACAAACGTTATCAGAACATCCGCATCGACGATAAGTCGCACACTTTCAACACCGACTTGCAAGAAGCCATCGAACTGGGACATCTGATCGACTTCAGCCTCTTCATCGTCGAAGGAGCCCTGGCACGCAAAGAGAGCCGCGGAGCTCACTTCCGGGAAGACTACCCCACACGCGATGACGAAAACTTCCTCAAACACACCTATGCGAAGTTCAGCGGCGACTACGATCTGGAACTCAGCTACGGCGATGTGGTTCTGGGCAAGTTCGAACCCCAAGAGAGAAAATACTAAGGAGCGGTGATGAGCGACACGACAAAAAATACGGCACACGAAACTCGGAAAGTAACCATCAAAGCTTTTCGATTCAACGCCGAGACCGACTACCTTCCCTACTACAAAACCTACGAGATGGAGGTGGGCAAAGATGAGCTGATTCTGGACCTGCTCAACCGAATCAAGTGGGAGCACGACGGCTCCTTCTCCTATCGCCGAAGCTGCCGCCACGGAATCTGCGGCGCCTGCGGCATCAAAGTCAACGGCAAGCCGGTCCTTTCGTGCAAGCAGAACGCCCAGGAACTCGTCGATCTCTTCGGAGACGAGCTGGTCTTCGAGCCCCAGAGCCAAAAGCGTGCGATCAAGGATATGATCATCGACAAAGGAGACTTCTGGAAGAAACACGCCGACGTCAAACCCTTCGTCGTCACGGAAGTCGACCCCCATCCTCAGCAGGAGACGCTGATGAGCCCCGAGCAGGTCGAAAACTTCCTCGATGCGGACTACTGCATCCAGTGCGGCAACTGCCACTACGCCTGCCCCGTCCTGGAAGTCAACGAAGAGTACATCGGGCCCGCCGCCTTCGCCGCCGCCTACCGCTTCAGCGTCGATCCTCGCGACGAAGCGAGCACCGAACGCCTCGAGATCACGGCCGAGCTCGGTAGCGGCGTCTGGGACTGTGTCAAATGCTTCGAATGCGCCGAAGCGTGCCCCAAAGACGTCAACCCGATCGAGAAGATCACTAAACTGCACAATATGCAGTTCGAACAGCACGTCGCCGAGCGTAACGTCGCGACGAAACACGCTGAAGGTTTCGTCCGCTCCATCAAGAAGTTCGGCTACCTGGATGAGCAGGACATCGTCCTCTACTCCGAGGGACTGGGCGTCGTCAAACACCTCAGCGAAGCCTTCAAGATGATCAAAGCCGGTAAAGTCCATCCTTTCGATTTCAAGAAAGAGAAGATGCCCCGTAGCAAGAACCTCAAAGAGATTCAGAAACTGATCGAAATTTCGAAAAC
>WFQO01000113.1 GCA_015486995.1 Nitratifractor sp.
ATCAACATCTCTTCGTCGGCAGCGACCGGGAGCTGCTGGAGACGATCACCCCCGAGCCGGAACACCTCGAAGAGCCGGCTGAGGGGCAGATGATCAGCGATACCCTCTTTCGCTCCACGTTCAAGGTCCACGGCTACATCTATCAACAGAAGGAGATGGCCCCTTTCCATCTGGATCATCTGTTGCGGGTGGTGGCCTTTTGTGACCGCAAAGAGCTCCCCTACTCCCTGGACAAGGTCCGCTACACCCGCCATTTCCAACCCCTCTTCGTCGACGGCGAGCTCGCCAGCGTCCCCCGGGGCGCTTCGGACCGCGTCGTGATCTTTGTCGACAACCTTACAGACATTGTCGAAGCGCGTGACTACGTCCGATATCAGAGCAGCTGGGCCCGCAGCATCGTCCTTACTCCGCCCAAGACCAAGGTGGAAAACGTCGAGCGCCCCTACTGGTTCAGCACCCCCGAAGAGGCGAGAGAGATCCTGAAAAACACCCATTTCAATTACGCTTTCGTCTACTCCCTGGACAAAGAGCTGCTCAAAGAGATGAAAGAGGAAGCGACGCTTTTCTGAGTTGGTCACTGGTCATTGGTCATTAGTCATTGGGGGCACGGCTTGAGCCGTGCAGTGCACGAATTAAATTAAAACGCGTCGCAAAGCGACGCCAACCGAAATCCAACATCCAACATCCAACATCCAAAATCTATCATCCCCAAAAGGAGTTTTCATGCTCGAAACCATGCTTCGCCTGCAACAACATCTCAACGACGAAACCAACGGCCAAGGCTGGGAACAAGGCGTCACCAACCGAGGCAAACGGATCGACTGGCGGCGCTGCATCTGGCTGGAGGCGGCGGAGCTGGTGGAGAGCTACCCCTGGAAGCATTGGAAAAACATCGCCGCCGAACCCGACTACGACAATATCCGCATCGAGGCGGTGGATATCTGGCATTTCGTCATGAGCGAAGCGCTGCGCCTGAACGCTCTGGAGTGCGGCGGCGATCTGCCCGGCCTCGTCAACCGCATCGCATCGACCGAAGAGTTTCGCCGCTTCGCCAAGGGGGGCGGCTCCAAACCCGAAGACCTCTACGAGCAGATCGCCGTGGTCGAATCCTTCGTCGCCGCCCTCTTCGCCGGCACCCCCGTCGAGGAGCTCACCGCCCGCTTCTTCGAGCTAGCCCGTCTGGGCGACCTGGATCTTCCGGCCCTCTATCGGCTCTACATCGGCAAAAATGTCCTCAACCGCTTCCGCCAGGATCACGGCTATAAAGAGGGAGACTATCGCAAGCTCTGGAACGGCGAAGAGGACAACGTCGTGATGCAGCGAATCCTCGACGAAGAACCCTCGATCGAGCCTGATGAACTCTACGGACGGCTCCGGAACGCTTATCGAATCGACGACGGAAAAGAATGAAGAGGACAATACAAACTCTACTGCTTTATCTGGGAATCGTTCTGGCTTTTATCGTTCCTCTCTCCGCTGCGCACAACGGCCCGGCACACAGCCCCCTACACGAGAGCGTGCCCCCAAAAAAAATCCTCAAAGTCGCCTTCGGCTACGACAAACCCCCCTTCGTTTTCGGAAAGACCGGGGCCAAAGGCATCGAGCCGGATCTTTTTCGGGCGATTATGGAGCCCTACGGCTACCGGATCGAAGCGGTCCAGATGTCCAAATACTATCTCGAGCATATTCTCGAATCTCCCAACGACTTTAACGCCAGCTCCTCGATCAGCCGACAACCCGACCGTGACGGCCTCTACTACAGCCACGATTTCATCTTCTACAAAAACTATGTCATCACCCCCAAGGCGAAGCATCTCAAGGTGCAAAACCTCGAGGATCTTGCCCGGTTGAATTTCGTCGCCTGGAACGGAGCCTGGCATGACCTAGGCCCGAAATTCCAACGCTATTTCAACCCCGAAAACGGCCTCTACAAATCCCACTACCACGACAATCCTTCCCAGAAAGAGGATGTCCGGAAATTTTTCGCCGGAAAGTACGATGCCCTCGTCATCGACAAAAACATTTTCCGCTGGTACAAAGCCTATTTCGACAATCACAAAGCCTACGATTACCATCCGATCTTTCCCGGGGAGAAGGGCTACAGCACCGCCTTTCGTTCCCGAAAACTCCGCGATCTTTTCAACCGGGGCCTGGGGCGCATCCGGAAAAACGGAGAGTACGAGCGCATCGTCCGCTACAACCGCACGTACAATTTCTATCCTTTGATCCGTTACACCAATCTCGTCGCCGATCTCTCCGCCCCCTATCTCTACGCCCTGCAAAAGAAGAGACTGGAAAAAATCCTGCATCCTTTCCTCCTCGACAACGACATTCTCTCCATCGAAATCATCGACGATAAACTGAACCGACGCTTTCTCCGCGTAGCCAAACCCTACCCTCGTCAACCCACCGGAAGCATCGACGCCAAAATCGTCTATCGCAGCGACGAAAAATCTCTTCCTCTCGGCACCGTCCGTATCGTCTACAAACGCGATTTCGATTTCTCAGGCAGAAGCCCCATCCCCGATCTTTCTTTGTTCAACACTCTGCCGACTGATGAGCTCAATCGGCTCCGCGCCCTCTACGAGAGCTACGGTTCCTACAAAACCAAACCCATCCTGCTCACTTCCCAAGAGAGAGCATATCTCCAAAAAAAGAGAAGTATCCGGGTCCACAACGAACGCAACTGGGCGCCCTACAACTTCAACGAGAACGGCCGGCCCAAAGGTTTCGTTATCGATTATATGAATCTTCTGGCACGCAAACTCGGAATCAAACTTCAGTACGTCAGCAGCTACACCTGGGAAGAATTTCTCCAACTGGCCAAAGAAAAGCGTATCGACGTCATCGCCAACATCGTCGACACCCCCTCCCGCCGAAAATTCCTCAACTTCACTTCCCCCTACGACATCTCCCACAAAGCAATCTTCTCCAATCAACCCGGTTTCCGACACATCGCCGATCTTGAGGGGAAGACCGTCGCCGTCCCCAAGGGTTTTTTCATTGAAAGCTATCTTCGAACTCATTATCCCAAAATCCGTTTGCGTTCTTACGACAATGTGCTGCAATGCATCACGGCGGTACTCAATCACCGGGCCGATGCCGTCATAGAAAGCTACGGTGTTATCCGTTATCTGCTCAACCGCTACAATCTCACTCTGCCCTATATGACATTCAGCGACGATCCCGAACTCCAAACCGAATTGAGTATCGGAGTCCGCAAAGACGAACCGATCCTGGCGAAGATCTTCCAGAAAGCCATCGATTCGGTCACCCCCCGGGAAAAGCAGCGCCTCAAAGCCAAATGGTTCGATATCCAGAAACGTGAGCTGAGCACTTTCAGTGTCGCCCAGGAAGAGTACCTCCGGCATCTGAAGAGCCTGCGCTTCTGCGCCAATCCCAACTGGAAACCCATCGAATTCGTCGAGAACGGCAAAGCCAAAGGGATCAGTATCGATGTCCTGCATCTTGTCGCCGAGAAACTCGGCGTACCGCTGCGTTTCATCCCCACTCGCAGCTGGGCCCAGGCCCAGGAGTATCTCCGCCAGGGGCGCTGCGAGCTACTCCCCGCCGCGACACGGACACGGGAACGGGAGAAGTACGCCTACTTCACCCGGCCCTATCTGCGCTATCCCATCGCCATCATCACCCGCAGCGACCGTCCCACGGTCACCGATCCCTCCACACTGGCCGACAAAACTATGGCCCGCAAGAAAGGCAGCGGGCTCAGCGCTCTGATGCGTGCGCGCTATCCCCATCTGAAGATCCTCGAGACGGAAGGTTACGAAGAGGCTTTTGAAAAAGTGCGCCGGGGTGAAGTCTATTTCACCGTAGCAACCCTGCCGATTCTCGCCTACTATCAAAGCCACTATGGCCTCGACGGCCTTAAAATCGCCGGCTATCTCGACCACAAAATGTCTCTCCCCGTCGCTATTAACAAACAAGACGATATGCTCTACGGTATCGTGGACAAAATCCTCTCCAAACTTCCTCCCGAAACGATGAAGATCATCAACGACAAGTGGACCGCTACCGAGGTGATCCATCGCGTCGATTATACGCTGCTCTTCAAGGTTTTAGCCGTCTTCCTCCTCGTCTTCCTTGTCGGAGTACTGGCCTATCTCAAACTCCATCGGCTCAACCGAAAAATCGATTCTCTCAACCGTACTCTGGAACGACGTGTCCGAGAGGAGGTCGCCCTCAATCTGGAAAAAGACCGAATGATGTTCACCCAGAACCGACTGGCACAGATGGGAGAAATGATTTCGATGATCGCCCACCAATGGCGCCAACCGCTCAACAACCTTTCGATTCTGACCCAGAGCATCGTTCTTCATCACCGCAGCAGGCGGCTGGATGATGAGAAAATGTCAACCTTCCAAGAGCGCAGCGACCGGTTGATCCGGCAGATGTCCGAAACCATCGACGATTTTCGCAACTTTTTCAAACCGGACAAAGCAAAGGTCCGCTTCACCGTTGACAATGTCGTCGAGCATACCGCGGAGATCGTCGCACCGATTCTGCAAAAAGAGTCGATCCGTTTCGATTTCCACAAGGCATCCAGACCCGTCGAATTGAGAGGCTACCCCAACGAATTGGGGCAGGTTCTGCTCAATCTCGTCAACAATGCCAAAGATGCCCTGGTGATGCGAACGAACAACGAAAAGAAATGGATTCGCCTCCAGCTGGACGAAGATGGAAAAGAGGTACGTATCACCGTCGAGGACAACGCCGGCGGGATCCCCCCCGAAAACCTCGGAAAGATCTTCGACCCCTACTTCTCGACCAAAAACGTGAAAAATGGTACCGGCCTGGGGCTCTACATCAGCAAACTGATCGTCGAAAAGCATATGGGCGGAAAACTGCGTGTCTCCAATACGCAACACGGTGCCCGTTTCGAACTGATCTTTCCCCAGACCGTTCCCGAAGGAGAGGATCGGCGGCAGGGCTGAAACGGTACCTTTTCGTCGACGCTCAAAGCTTCTACCCGTGCCTGAAGAAACTTTTGAGATAATGCTGTATGAAGGATGAAAAAATGAGCAGGAAGAACGAAGAGGCCGGGAACGTTTGGGAGGCACCTCTAAAAGAGTTCACTCTGCTCTTCGTAGAGGACGACCCTACGACACGCGAAATGATCGAAGAGCTCCTCGGTGAGAAAGTCAAAACGTTTTTCTCTGCGGCGAGTGCCGAGGAAGGCTTGGAGATTTTTGGAAGAGAACACCCCGATCTCGTCCTCACCGACATCAGTATGCCCGGAATGGACGGACTGACGATGGCGGCACGGATGAAAGAGAGCGATCCGGGTATCCCCGTGATCGTAATGAGCGCCTTCAACAAACGGGAGACCCTCCTGCGAGCCATCAACGTCGGTATCGACGGTTTCCTCCCCAAACCGATCGACATCACCCAACTCTTTCGCCAATGTGAAAAGACCGCCTCGCAGTTGCAGAAAATCCGCTTCGCCGAAAAAGAGCTGCATGCCCAGTTGAAGGAACTTGAACGAAAAGCCCATCACGACACCGTCACCCGACTCCCCAACCGACACCGCTTCGAAGAGGATCTCGACCGAAGGATTGAAGAGAGCGACCGGGAAGGAACATCGATGGGTCTTTTTCTCATCGATCTGGATGACTTCAAACAGATCAACGACCGCTACGGTCATCCCGCCGGTGACGAGGCGCTTCGGGCTCTTGCCAAGCGCATCGACCGGGCGATCGACCGACGGGGGACCCTCTACCGGATCGGAGGAGACGAATACGCGCTACTTGCCGGCAAACTCTCTTCGGTAAAAGAGCTCCAAGCCCTCGCTGAGAAACTTCAGAAATTCAGCCGCTTTACGCTCGAAACCGAAAATGGTGCGATCGGGATACACTGCAGCATCGGGGCGTGCATCTATCCCGATGTCGCCGCGAATCGACTCCAGCTGTTAAAAAAAGCGGACCAGGCGCTCTACCGTGCGAAAGAAGACGGAAAAGGTGTCAGCCGGATCTGTCATTGAACGAGGAGGTCGTCCCGGTGCCAGCGCTCCGGGTCCAGGAAGGTATCGTCGTGAATGTGTTTGAACGAGGCTTTGATCCGCTTGAAGAGATCCTCGTGTTCCCCTTCCATCTGCCGCAGCCACTCTTTCGTCGCCGCCCGGGCGTAGGGAGCCTTGGCCTCCACCCGCATCGCCGGGCACGCTTCGTCTCCGATGGTGGCAAAGCCGTTCTCGTCAGCAAATGCCCGCAGCTGCGCCTCCCGCGCTTCGATCAGCGGCCGCACGACATGAAAGCCCCGGTCCGCCTTGTAGATCGGCGGCATCGACCGTAAGACACCATTGTAAAACATATTCATAAAAAAGCTCTCGACCGCATCGTCGAAATGGTGCCCCAGAGCGATTTTGTCGAAGCCGTGCTCCTGGGCGTAACTGTAAAGTGCCCCGCGGCGCATTCGGGAGAAGTAGCTGCAAAAGGAGCTCCCCTCCCGTAGCGTCTCCTGGCTGATCTCGTAAATCCGAGTCTCGTAAACGGTATGGGGGATCCCGTACGCTTCACAGTGGGCATGCAGCGCCGTATAGTCCTCATCGGGCATCCCGTAGCTGACGGTGCAGGCGAGAAACTCGAAATCGAAGGGCGCATGCGCCTGCATATTTTTGAGCAGATGCACTAGACTCAGAGAATCCTTGCCTCCGCTGAGCCCCACCAGCACCCGATCCCCCTCTTTGATGAGGCGATACTCGGCGTTGGTTTTACCGAAGACCCGCAGGAGTCTTTTGGAGATCTTCGCCTGTTTAATGCCCCTATCCCTCACTTTCTTTTCAGGATTCATCACAGTCATGCCATTTCGTAGTAACACATGCCGAAATTTCTCATCTCTATCTTCCCATTTCTCATAAAAAAGCTCTACCTCCGGCAGATATTCAAACGCTTGACTCGCACAAAAAAATCTTTCCGCATTGGCACCCCCTAAGTGACGTCAGTCCCTCGCGTTTTCTTTTTCTTTGCTTCGTTTCCTTTTTCTTTGTCGCGAAACAAAGAAAAAGAAATAAAGAAGGAGCTCTAAATCGGACTCTTTGCTCGACCAATAAGGGATCGGCAGATACGGATGACGTGTGCTGGGCAATGGCCCAACCTACTTAGCGACTAACTCCTGATTGATTTTCTCCAACATCGCCATAATGAAGCTGCTGCTCACCTGGGAAGAGTGCTTGAGAAATTCGTCGAAATCGAAGGCCGCGTCCATATCCGCCGCGTCGCTGATCGCCCGCAGGACGAAAAAGGGTACCTTCATCGCATCGCAGACCACGGCGACGGAAGCCCCCTCCATCTCGATGGCGTCGGCGTCGAAGGTCTTAGCGATCCACTCCTTACGCTTGGGGTCGGCGATAAACTGGTCCCCCGTGGCGATGATCCCCCCTTTGAGATCGATCCCCTTCTCGTCGGCCACCTCTTTGGCGATGTGCAGAAGCTCTCGGTCGGCCTCGATGTAGAGCTTGCCCTCGGGGACGTATCCGTGGGGATGGCCGAAGGCGGTGATGTCCAGGTCGTGCTGGCAGAGTTTGGTCGCCGCGACCAGGTCGCCGATTTTCAGCTCGGGATCGACGGCTCCCGCCACGCCGGTAAAGAGCAGCGTCTCGCAGCCGAAGTGTTCCAGCATCGTCGCCGCCGTCAGCGCCGAATAGACTTTACCGATCTTGGAGTAGGCCAGGACGATCTCCAGATCCTTGTAGCGGGCCAGGTGGTAGGTGTTGCCGGCGTATTCCAGATCCTCGTGTTTGCTGAAATAACGTAGCAGCGGCTCATGCTCCCCCGCGGAGAGGAAAGGATCGACCTCCTCCACCATCGCGCCCATGATCGCGATCTTCACGCCAACTCCTCCACACCGCGTACCGCCGCCTCGAGCGAAGCCATATCGCTGACGTTGAAGTGGGGTTTTTTCGTCGCGCGTCTGTTGAGCCCCTTGAGCACGGCGCCGTGGCCGAACTCGATGTAGCAGTCGACCTCATCGTCGTGTTTGGCGATGGATTGCTTGTAGAGAACCGGACTTACAAGCTGTTTGGGCAGGAGCTCCAGCGCCGTGGCTTTGTCGCTGTATTTTTCGGCGGTGACGTTGGAGATCACCGGGGCGATAAATTCGTCACGCAGCGTCCGCTCCAGCGCCTCTTTGAGGGGCTCGACGGCACTTTGCAGCAATGGGCAGTGGCTGGCCACGGACATATTGAGCAGCATCGCACGACGCGCCCCCGCCTCTTTGAGGAGCGGCTCGAGGGCCTTGAGGTCTTCCTTGATCCCCGCAACGACGATCTGCCCTTCGGCATTGTAGTTGACGGGCCAGACCTGCCGTCCCTGGGAGCGCTGCTCTTCGCAGAGCTTCTCTACCGTGGCATCGTCGAGCCCCAGACTCACCAGCATCCCCACATCTTTGTCAGCGCAGGCCTCGGCCATCAGGCGCCCCCGCAGGTTGACCAACTCCACCGCATCCACCAGGTCCAGCGCCCCGACACTCTCCAGCGCCGAGAACTCCCCCAGAGAGTGCCCCAGAGCGAAGACCGGTTTGATGGGCAGCTCATTTTCGAAGAGTTTGTGAGCTACCGCGCTCACCAGCAGAATGGCCGGCTGAGTATATTCGGTCTGCTCCAGCCGATCGTTCTCGGTAAAGAGCAGCTCGGCGAAATCGATCCCCGTCCGCTTCGACGCCGCGTCAAAAAGATCGCGAACCGTTTCACTCTTGTCGTAGAAATCTTTGCCCATTCCCACAGCCTGGGACCCCTGACCGGGGAAAAGAAACGCGCATTTGACTGCCATAATGATCCTTTTTTGAAGTTTCTGAATTTTATCGTAAGAGGCGTTAAGAGTTCTGTTCCACTAGGCGGGGCAGATCGGCCACCGAGTCGATGACCGCATCAGGGAAGATCGCCCCCTCCAGATCTTTCGGGCGGAATTTTCCCGTACGTACCAGTACAGCACGGATCCCGGCTGCCTGGGCGCCGGCGATGTCACTCTCGATGTCGTCGCCCACCATAATCACCTCTTCGGCGGACAAGCCCATCGAATGAAGCGCCTGGCGGAAAAACTCCGGACTCGGTTTGCCCACCACCGCCGCTTCGACCCCTGCGGCGTATTCCAAAGCCGTCACGAAGCCCCCCGCATCCATCGAAAGCTCACCGTCGGCATCTTTGAAATAGCGATTTTTCGCCGCCGCAATGAGCTTCGCGCCGTTCATCAGCGTCCGAAAAGCCCGGTTGAGCCGGGGGTAGTTGAAGTTTTCTCCCGCATCCCCGACCACAACGAAGGGCGACGAAGTCTCGATGCAGTGCAGTTCACCGAAATACTTCTCCGCCTCTTCGGTCAGGATCGTCACCGCCCGGCCCCCGGCTTCCTCCACGATCTGCCGCGCCGCCGCCAATGCGGTAAAGAGCTGGCGCTCCTCTACCGTAAACCCCATACGCCGCAACTTAGCATAGATCGTAGCCGGCGGCCTGCGTGTGGAGTTGGTGACAAAACGCAGGGCATAACACTCTTGCAATTCCTCGATCGCCTCCACGGCACCGGGAACGGGGCTCTCTCCCACATACAGCACCCCGCCGATATCAAAAAGGATCCCTTTGACGTTTTTCATCGTCCACCTCCTGATATAAGAATATCTCATTTCATTATATCATCCGCTCCGATACCCCTGCGGGAATCCACCCAATGCAAAAGCCCCACAGCCCCGACTGCCAAGAGTAACGCCGCGACCGTGCGAACCGCCACGACCACCCGCCAGTCGGCGCCGAAAAGGACGAAAAGCATCGTGTCTTCGATGATCGCATGACAAATCATCAGAAAGGTTCCGATAAAAATCAGATCCTTGCGCCCCAATGCCCCCTGCTCCCGCTCCCGAATCAAGATCCCCGCGCCGTAGGTAATCCCCAGAATCACTCCGACCGTCAGGGTAAATCCACGGCCCAGATGGCGTGTCTCCCGCAAAAAGGGAAGCGCTTTGATTCCGTCCATCAGTAGAATCAGCAGACTTACAAGAAGAGCAATCTTTAGTGCCAAAAAGAGAGCATGGGAGAGTGAAGCGCCGAGCATTTCCCCCCAACTCCCATAGTGAGGAAGCTCCGGTATAGCCGCCTTGCTTGCTGCCGTGCCCCCGGCAAATCCGGCATGAGCCGCGATCGCCGCGATCCCCAGTCCCGCCCCCAGTCGCAAGATGTACGAGTAACGCATCGAAATCCCCAGTCGCTTCATCACCGCATTTTCCACCGGGAGGGAGTGACAGATTCCCAGAAAGATCGCCAGGACGGTCCACTGCTCCGGGCTCATGCTCATCGGAGCGGCAAAAGCCACAGCCGCATAGAGGTTGAGCCAGACGCCGGCCAGGATCGAGAGGGCCGCTTCGGGAGGCAATCCCAGAATCGCAGTGAACGGTTCGAAAAGGAAAGCGACCTTCGCCAGCCATCCGCTGTACTGCAATACATCGGCGAGAATGGAGATGGGGATCACCAGCTTTATGACGATCCAGACACTTTCCAGTGCACTTCGCAAACTTCGACGCAGCATGCTACAATCCTCCTGAGAGCCGGCCCACTCCATGGGGCCGAATTTGAATCCAAAGTATAGGGAGATCACTTCGCCGTGTCTTGTAAAAAACCGACCATTCGCAGACTCTCAGGCAGGGACGGGAAAATCTACGGCGAACTCAAATACAACCGGGAGGATTTCCGCCGCTTCGGCTTCCACTCCCACTCCACTTTCAGCCTCTCGGCTCTCGATGGGGGAGAGATCGAAGTCTGTTTCCACGGTGAGATACCGCTGAGACTGCGGGAAGGGTCGGTCGCGTTCTATCCACCCGAACGCGTCCACCGCACCGCCCTTTCAGGCTCCCGACCCCTTGGGTACTATAATCTCCATCTCGATCCCGATTACTGCCTACGACGGTGGAATGGCGATGAAACGCCGATAGAAAACTTCGATCCGTTTTGGAAAAAGCCGATTTTGAACGATCGCAACTTCTATAAACATTTTCTTTTATTGTGCCGACTGATCCTCGACAATGAACCGTCAGAGAGGATCGAGAACCTTTTGAGAGGGCTTTTGGGTGATCTCTCCGCCCATTTTTCCCCGGCAGAACAGTACGAAACACCCGGGGATCTTCTCTGTGAATCTGTCGCCCGATATCTACACGAACATCTGGATGATCCTCCGAGCCTCGAAGAGCTCTCCAGGCACTTCGGCTATCATCCCGACGTCCTCAATCGACGCTTCAAACGCCGCTTCGGCCTGAGTCTGCGAGCCTACCTCATCGACCGACGCCTCCACCGGGCCAAAGCGCTGCTGCTCGAAGGCGGACACTCCGTCGCCCGGATCGCCGCTGAAA
>WFQO01000114.1 GCA_015486995.1 Nitratifractor sp.
ACCTACGGCAACAGCTTCCTCTTTGACCCGAATGCCAAGGATCGCCGGGAGCGTTTCTCCTCCGGTCTGGAGGATCTGGACGAGATTCTCTACAACTGGTCCGTCAGAGAAGGCTACTTCCGGGAAAAACCCACCAAAGCGCGCTTCCGTTTTCTTCTCAAGGCGATTCTCCTGGCCCTCCCCATCGCCGGCCTCGTCGCCTACAAAACGATCGAGGGGGGACACCCCGAACTGTTGATCCTTTCTCTCTTCACTGTGATCTTTCTTGGGACCGGATTGATCATGATCTACAAGGCCTGGAGGACCCGCAGCCTCTCCCAGGGAATCTTCGGAACACTCTGGACAGCCTTCAGCGCCTTTATTCTGCTGGGGAACCTGCTCTCCATCACGGACCTGCACCATCTGATCTTCGGCCCCCTGGGCTACTTCTTCCTCATCGGCGGAGCGATCTGGTACTTCTATCGCCGAGTCGGCCCCTTCACCCCGAAAGGGGCCGAGATGCACCGCTATCTCCTGGGGCTCAAAGAGTTCATCTCCCGGGTCGAAAAGGACCGGATCCGCCGCTTCCTCAAAGAGGATCCGCACTATCTGGACCGGCTCCTCCCCTATGCGATGCTCTTCGGGATGACCGACGCCTGGAAAGAGCTCTATACCGCTTTGGGGATCGCCGCTCCCACCTGGTACTATGGGGATTTTGACGATCTGGGGGATTACGCCCACTCCGTCGATGCCGTCTCCTCCCCGCCTCCCAGTGAAACCGGCGGCTTCTCCGGCGGCGGCGGTTTTTCCGGCGGCGGTGGAGGAGGCGGCGGAGGCGGATCCTGGTAAATTACGAAGAGGATTCGCCGGCTTGAAGAGATCTCTATGCTACAATCTTCCTCTCAAAAGTACAAACCTGATATTTGAGAAAAAAAGATAGATTCAAAGGAGTTCGCAATGCATAAAGGTGGAAACAAAGAAGCCTTCAGTCTCGCCATAGAGTTTTTCAAAGGAAATATCGCGCTCTCCCTCGGCGCGATCGGAATCCTCATCGCCGTTGCCCTACTCCAGTTGATACCCGGGGTAGGCGTCGTCTTCGCTTTTGCCTATCCGATCCTCAGTCTCGCCGTACAGGTCTATGTAGGCCGCCAGGTGCCTGAAGTCAAGGATGACCGAGAGATGGGAACCGTCGCTGCCCACAGTACCCTCTCCGACCTCTTTCTCAAGCACCTCGATATTGCCGCGGGAGCTTTCCTGGGCTTTTTCACGATCATGTTGCTGCTGGGCCTGCTCTTTGTACTCCTCTTCAGCGGATCCGTCGATATGAACGCCCTGGCTACCGACAATACCGAAGCTTTCATGGCCTCCGTCAACGTCGGTGCGATGATGGGCGGCCTGACGATACTTCTGCTTCTGGTCATGTGGCTGGGATATTTGATGCCCGGAGTCATGGGGCGGGTGATCCTCTCCGAAAATTTCATACAAGCGCTGCGCCGCAGTTTCCTCTTTTTCAGTCCGTCATTCTGGAAGCGTACCTTCAACAAGGAGTATTTCCTTCTCGTTCTTGTCTGGTCCATCGTCGTTTTCATCGCCGGGCTGGTCGCTTCCTGGCTCTTCGCCTCGATCTTCCTCTCTCCCGTCGCGTTGATTCTCCTCTACGGCGTGGCGCTCTACAATGCCGCGGTTTATGTCTTTGCGGCCCAGATTCTCTCGGAATAAATTCTTCTTCAGGTCAGGGTTTTTTCCTGCCCTCGCCCATTTAAATGGATAACTCAGTTCATCATCTCGTATTCCTCATCCCCGATCGGGTGATACTCACTACAAATTTATTATAGGAGGAAGTTTGATTATGAAAAAAATCACCGCTCGCGACTATGCTAGAGAACACCGAATAAGTCTCTTTGAAGTGATCCGGAAAGCCAATCGCGGAGAGCTTCGAAGCGAAATTATAGAGGAGAAAGGACACAAAGTCACCTACATTCTCCTCGAAGAGGAGGGGAAATCCTCCGAAGAAAATCGACAAAAAAAGAAGTCCGAGACAAAACAGGAGGGGAAAGACTTCGACGAAACAAGACTCTACAAACAACTGGAGTCGATGGAGGAGGAGATACGTACGTTAAGAAAAATGATCGAGAAATGTTGCGAAAAAAGAGGGGGATAATGGACCACGTCCGAATCCTCGGACGTCCGGAAAAGAATCGACGATCCGATCAGTGGCCGCAGCCGCAGCTGCCGTCGGCACAGTGTGCGCCGCCGACTTGACCGGTAGCCGCTTCCTCTTCGGTTGCGGGTCGGGCTTCGGTGACAGTGACGTCGAAGACCAGGTCTTTCCCGGCGAGAGGGTGGTTGAAGTCGATAGTGACGCCGTTCTCGTCGAAATCAACGACGGTAACCTGGACGGTTTCACCGTTTTCACCCTGACCGTAGAGGCTCATTCCCTTTTTGAGATCGATCCCCTCGAACTGCTCTTTAGGAAGAGTCTGGCGCGCTTCGGGATTCACTTCACCGTAAGCATCGGCTGCTTTGACAGTGACGGTTTTCTTTTCGCCGGGCTCCATGCCGACGAGCTCTTTTTCCAGTCCGGGGATAATCTGCCCTTTTCCTGTGATGAACTCGAGAGGCTGAGAGCCTTTGTTGCTGTCGATAACGGTATCGGTACCGGCCTCTTTGACTTCGTACTCGATCCCGACGACGCTGTTTTCGTTTTCAATTGCCATAATAGTTATCCTTTGTTGAGTTTGCGGCATTGTATCCAAGCTACGTTAATCGGAGCTTTGGAGTCCGGTTTTTCTAGACTATTTGAGGTATTTTTTCGCCACCCTGGCACTGGCGGTTCCCGGATAGCCGTCGACGATAGCTTGAAAAAAGTTGCGTGCTTGCGTTTTCTCTCCGCTTTTTCTGAGAGCGAATGCGGTATGCAGAAGCAGCCGATCCATGTAGGCGGCATTTTCGTTGAGCTCCACACTCTTTTGGTAGTATTTGATCGCGTCGTCATAGTGACCGGTCCGATAAGCGATTTCTCCCTCATAAAAATTACACGAAGCAGGTTTGTAGTTGCGTTTGAGCAGGATATCGAAACGCAATTTCGCTTCGGAATAACGTTTCTGATTGATCAGCCGGACCCCGCGACTGAAGAGTTTGTTCGACGCAGCCTTTTCTAAAGAAGAACTGACTGAGCTTTTTCCTGTTTGTGTACTCTTTAAGGTTCGAGTGGTCGCAGGGCGAGAAGACTTAACTTTCGCTGATGTTGAGGAAGACCCCTTTTTTACCCTGCGTCGGGAAGTACCGCGGGACGTGGAGGCCGACGATTCAGCAAAACGTTTCTCCAGGCGGGCGATACGATTTTCCAGGGCTCTTATCTTTTTCGATTCACCCTCCGAGGTGCCTGATGAAGATCTTTTTCCGGCAGAAGAGAGCCGATTGACCTGCTGAGAGAGACTTTCGATCAGACTCTTCAATCCGTCGATCTCCTCCTGTTGTCTTGCAATCTTCTGCTTGAGGGTATAGATCAGATTGCTGTTACGTTTGACCTGGGCACTTCCGGCACTGTAACTGTGCCCGTAGACCGACGGTTCGGCCAGGAGAATTCCTCCGGCAAGGAGGAAAACAGGAAAAATCCCTACTCTTATTACTCTCTTCACGTGACTCCTTCTCAAGACTTTTGGGATCATTTCACCAATCAATCGATTGGAGTCGACGAACTCCCAAAGGGAAAAGCATCGTAGTGTTGGTCGTCAATCCGATGTAGCCGATGGAATTCCCCTCTTCTCCCCTTTTAATGTAAAGCACCGTATTCCCGTCGGGAGAAAAACGGGGAAACTGATTGATCCCTCCGGCGGTCAGCGGACGGACATAATCCCCGTCAGTCGTCGTCAGATAAAGATTGAACGCTTTGCCCCCGAAACTGTTGTCATCCTCACGACTTGAATAGACCACTTTCTCATCGTAGGCATCGCAGGAGTCGTTGTTGCGCCCATGATAGACGAGTTGGGTAATGGGTCCACCCTGGATCGGCTTTTTAAAGACATTCGGGTACCCCAGGCGGTTGGAGATGAAGACCAATGTCTTCTCTTTGTCCGCATATTTGCCGCCCACATCGATCCCGCCGAACTTTGTCAAACGTTTCAAAGACCCGTCGGCGATCCGATATTCGTAAATATCCGGTTGCCCTTGAGGAGCCATTGTCAACAACAGCCGGCTCCCGTCCCGGCTAACGTCGGAACAGACCAGCATTCCCTGGGAACTCATGATCCGCTTGAGTTTGCCGGTGCGCAGATCGAGTCGATAGAGGGTGGGCAGCTTGCCGCTGTAGTCGGTATAATAGAGACTCTTTTGCGCTGAATCCCCCCAGACGGGAAAGAGATTCAACCCTCCCCGGATGATTGCCTTGACGTAGTGAAAGGTGTAATCCGCCACCCCGATTTCACTCTCTTTTTTACCCGTATAGCGGGCGAAAAGGACGTATCGGTTGATCCACTCTACCGGGGCGAATCCGAGTTTGGCGTTGAGCTCGCTGACAGCTTTGTGGATCAAGAAGGGGTAGCGTGCCCGGGAAGCGACCTTATAACTCTTCTCCATCACCGGAGAGGAATCACCTCCCTTCAGAACCTTGACCTGCAATACTGCACCGTTATTCTCCGAAAAGATACGGTATTTGAGGACATACTCCATCACCCGTAGTGAAGGGTCGAATATCCCGCCTCCGAACGCCTCCTGACGGTATCCTTTCGCCGGAAGAAAATGGCCGGTGATTTTCAAATCATCCCGAAAGATTTTGGAACCCTCTTCACCCAGGTCACTTCCGGAAGCGCTGCCGTCTACCACAGCGATCTTCGCCCGTTGATCCACATCCTTCTCGATTTTCAACGTGGCATCCAGCGCAAAGCCGAACTGAAGAAATGCCAACAGCAAAAACATTATGCGCATATGTGACCTTTGGTACGGAACTTACTGATGCGATTGTATCCAAAAGCCCTGAAACTATACAATATTAAATAGTATCAATCCCCTCCGGATGCTGTATCTCTCCTCTCAAGGAGAATCTCCTGACGGGGAACCGCCAACTCGAGCCGGGACTCTTCGAGTATTTTCAGTGTCTTTTTAATGACGTCCTGCTTGACCCGCAACCACTCTTCCCAGTCGACAGAGATGGAAAAAGCGTAAATGAGGATGTTCATCGAGTATTCGCCGATTTCGTCCAGATAGACCAGCAGAGTCCGTCGCACACCGTATTTGTCCTCCAGATTGAAGAGACCGTCTTCGTAGGTTTTTTTCATCCTCAACAAATAACGGAGCTTGTTGACGTTGACGATGTCGGGATGGCGATGAAGCATCTCATGGATTTCATAGAGTACACGATCGATCTCTTTCGTATCGCTCGTCGGTTTGATGCGCAAATGAAACTTGATCCGGCGTCCAACCATCCGACGGGTCCAGTTTTTGATGTAGCCTCCGGCAAGTTTTGTATTGGGAATCGTTACCAAAGCATTGTCGAAAGTCCGCAGCTTCGTCGAGGTCAAGCCCATCTCCGTAACGATCCCCTCCACTTCCGACGTCTCGATCCAATCCCCCTGCCGAAAAGCGTCCTCACTGACAAGACGAATGGAGTCGAAGAAGTTGGTCAGCGTATCTTTGGCACTGAGACCGACAATCGCACCGCCGACCCCCAACGATGTGATCAACGCCGTCAAGTCGACTCCCAGTTTCGCGAGGATCAGGACCAAAAGAACGAAAGCGATAAAAACCCGTGTTATGTTAAGAAAGAGATTGAAAAGTTCCCGTCTCGCCATTCTCTGCTTGCGTATCTTCGCCGTCAATGTCGCATAGAGAAGGAATTTGATCGATTCGTAGACAAACCAGAGAAAAAAGAACCAATACAGCGCATAAAAAAAAGTATCCAGCGTTCGCGTCATAAAAAAAATATCCACCACCTGACGCAATAGGTAAAGTAGCACGAAAAGCCGAAGCGGACGACCGATCTTCTCCAGACGCCCAAAAAGCAGACGGTAGAACTCTTCACGTCGCTTGCGATAAAGCATCCGTTTGAGCGTACGCAGCAGAGGACCGCGCATCCACACGTTCACTCCCCAGGCCAGCAAAAGCAGGAGCATCGCCATGATCAACTCTCCCGGCGATGCATGGAGATAAGCGCTGATCCGGATGAACTCTTCGGGCATCCGGTGATTGATCGCTTGGATAAGAGCTTCCATGTTTAGGATTGTATCCAAAGTCCATTTCCGTTAGAATGCGTCACATAGATGTTGGCTGGGCACAGACGAATCGATAGGCCAAAATTTTGATCCGATAAAATCGATGAATTTTGGATGAATACCCATAAGGACTATAGTATGTATCTCTTCTCCGATCGTCTCTACCGCAAGGACGAAATTGTCCTCGACGACAACAAAAAGCAGGTAATCTTTACAACCATTAATAATGACACCATCCTCGAATGGCTTAAAAAACACGATTTCCCCGTCACTTTTATCGAAGATATTCAAAACGAAGATCAGAGCATCGCTTACGAAGCCAACGAAAAATTTCAACTCATCATTCTGAAATATTTTGTGGCGGATGAGGAGGATGAGTTGCTCTACCATGATGAAAACGTCGTCATCATCGTTACCGAAAACACTTTTATCTTCCTCGGCCGAGATCCCGCGACGATCCGTAACATCACCGCCAAACTCTACAAACGCTACAAACAAAGTGACAGCCTCGAATACATCACTTATACCGTCATCGACATTATGGTCGACCACACGATGTGGATCGTCGACCGTATCGACGACCGGTTGGAGGAGATAGAAGATTTGATTTTCGCGGAGGATCTGGACGAAGAGGCCGTCCAAAAAGATCTCTATTTCGCCCGTCGAACTCTCAACCGAATCGCCAAACTCTCCGTGCAATCCAACGATGTCGTCAACAAAATATACAACCATTTTCCCGTCGATACACGACGTAAACTCAAGTATGAGTTTATCGATCTCAAAGAACACCTCTCCTTTTCGATCAACGAATCCAAAAATTACCTAGACCGTACAGGTTATCTGCAGAACCTCCTTATGGGCTTTCTGAGCAATCGGATGAATCAAGCGATGCAACGCCTGGCAGCCATCAGCCTGATCTTCCTACCTTTGACCTTTATCGTCGGCAACTACGGAATGAACTTCAAATATATGCCGGAGCTGGAATGGAAATACGGCTATGCCATGGTCTGGGCTCTCAACATCGCCATAGGCTGGCTGATTTACCGCTGGCTCAAAAAGCAGAAATGGATTTGAGGAAAGAGCCCTTATAATGAGGAGAATCTCTACCACCCCTTCCGTCGTAATACGGATCTTGCTCTGGCTGATTCTTCTCGTGGGGGGAGGCTTTCTTTCGATCCGTCTTGATCTGCACTACTTTCCCGAGCTTTTCGGACGCCTCTCTTTTCACCTTTTGAGTCTGCCTTTGGGATTGGTCCTGCTCAGCCTGGCTTTTCGGGCGGCAGCCGCCGGAGGACGAGAACTTGCCCGTCAAGGACGCGAAGGAGATCTCCCCCGCCTGGAGACCAATCGGCTCGTCACAAGCGGCATCTATGCCTGCACCCGCCATCCGATGCTCTTCGGCCTGATGCTCCTACCCGAAGGAGTCGCACTTCTACTGGGATCGCCCACCTTCATCTTTATCGTCGCCCCCCTCGAAGCGCTTTTCATCCTCCTGATGATTCTCACCCTCGAAGAGCGTGAGGCGCTACGGAAATTCGGAGAGGCGTATCGGGAATATCGTGAGAACACTCCACTCATCCCCCGCAGCAGAAAGTGTTGGCGGATGCTTTTCGGTGCGGCGAAGAGAAAAGAAATCGGAGCAAAAAATCCGGAAAGAGGAAGTTTGTAACGGGGGATTGTCGCTATTTCATACCTTACACGAAATCCAGGGCCCACTTTACCGGTTCAGCGCAATCACCTGAAACTTCTCCCCCCTCTTGACAAATTTGTAATACAGCAGCGCTTCCGGATCGGCGAAGACGGGTTCGGGGGTGACGAAGATGATGCGAAAGCCGCTTTCGTTGGCGAAGTTTTTGAGCCGCCGCTGGTTTTCGCTGTGTAGCCTGGCCACTTCGTCCACGATGAGGAAAAAGATGTTCTCGGCATTTTTGATGTAGACTTTGAGGATCGCGATGGCGATGGCGATTTTGAGCAGCATGCTCCCGCCGGTGCTGCTTTCGTTCTTGATCAGGGTGATGCCGCGTTTGAGCACCCCGTTTTCGTAAAATTCCAGACTTAGATCGATCGTATCCGCCAGGCTGATGCGATCGCTTTTGAGCTGCTTTTTGATCTCTCGGGAGCGAAACGGCGCTTTTCGCCTTCGATTTCGGAGAGTTCACGCCGCAAAGTATCGATACGGCGATCCAGCAGATCCCGAAATCTCCCTTCAAATCGCTGTAGTGATTTGAGCTCTCCGTTCGCATGCTCTCTTTGGCCTTCGAGGGCTTTCAGCGCCTCTGCCAGTTCTCCAAGCCGCGCCGTCTTAATCTGCTTGCGCTCCCGGATCTGGGCACTGAGGCGGGTCAGCTCCTCTTCGCGCGTTAGCAGCCTTTCATGCAGGCTCGCCAGCTCCTCGATCCGCTCACTCTCCTTTTCGACCTGGTCGAAGAAGCGATACTGCTCAATAAAGCCGTTGATCCGCTCGATGTAGCC
>WFQO01000115.1 GCA_015486995.1 Nitratifractor sp.
GGCGATTGTGCAGCCCATAGATCCGTTCCATAGGAAAACGCTCGAAGAGGCCATCCTCGATCATCCGCTTCGCTCCGGCACCCCCCTCCTCAGCCGGCTGGAAGATCAGGACGACCCGTCCGTCGAAATCCACTTCCTCATTCAGATACTTCGCCGCCGCCAGCAGCATCACCGTATGGCCGTCGTGTCCGCAGGCGTGCATCCGCCCCGGATGCTTCGACACGTAGCTCACTCCGGTCTCTTCCTCGATCGGCAGCGCATCCATATCGGCCCGCAGGCCAATCGCCCGCTGTGAGCTTCCTTTGTCGATCCAGGCGACGATCCCTGTCCCGCCGATCCCCCGTTCGAAAGGGATCCCGTAACGCTCAAGCTCCCGAGCCACCCGATCCGAAGTGAGCTGTTCTTCGTAACAAAGTTCGGGGATTTGGTGCAGTTCATGCCGCAACGCGCTGAAATAATCGAGATCGATGTTCATCATACTCTCCTTGAGAGAAGTTTCGGCGTAATGATACTACAAAGAAAAGAGAGGGAGGGAAATAACAAGAAGAGGGAATATAAAGTATAAAATGGACCAAGGTGGGGAAACCACCTTTATTGCTCTCTGGTGCAGAGTGCTTATTTACCCATCTGCTTGGCGACTTCGGCGGCGAAGTCCTCTTCGACCTTTTCGACACCTTCACCCAACTCGAAGCGGATGTAATCGACCAGCTTGGCGCTACCGCCGGCCTCTTTGGCGACTTTGTCGAGATATTCGGCGACGCTGATCTTGTCATCCATGACAAATTTCTGGTTGGCCAGCGTATTGTCCTGGAGGAAGCGCTTGATCTTGCCGGGGAGGATCTTCTCGAGAATATTCTCGGGCTTGCCCTCTTTGAGAAGCTGCTCGCGGGCGATCTCTTTCTCTTTTTCGATCACTTCGGCGGGGACAGCCGCTTCATCGAGATAGGAAGGGTTCATCGCCGCGGCATGCATCGCGATGTTTTTGAGTGCCTCTTTGACACCGGCGCAGGTTTCGGGTTTGTCGCACTCTGCGGCGACCAGGACACCGACGCGACCGCCGGCATGAACGTAGCCGTTGACGGCGACGTTTTCGTTGCCTTCGATCCGGGCGACGCGGCGGACGACGAGGTTCTCACCGATGGTCGCGATCTGCAGCGCCAGATACTCTTTGAAGCTTTGACCGTCGATTTCACTCTCGAGGATTTCGTCGGCGCTGGCCAGCCCCTTGGCGAAAGCATGCTCGACGACGTCACCGGCGAAAGCCTGGAACTTTTCGTTCTTGGCGACGAAGTCGGTCTGGGAGTTGATCTCGACCATCAGACCGGCATGGTCTTCGATTTTCATTGTGATGGCGCCTTCGGCGGCGACTTTGTCCGCTTTCTTGGCGGCGGCACCGAGGCCCTTCTTGCGCAGCCATTCGACGGCGGCGTCCATGTCTCCGTCGGTCGCGGTGAGGGCCTGCTTGCAGTCCATCATCCCCGCGTCGGTCATTTCACGCAGTTTTTTGATGTCTTTGGGTCCGAAATTGGCCATCTTACGCCTCCTCACTTTTTTCACTCTTTTCCGCCTCCGCGGGAGCTTCGGCCTTCGCTTCGTTTTTCGCCTCTTCGACGATCTGCTTGACCTCTTCTTCGCTCACGCCCGCAGCAGCGGCGGCCTCTTCGTTGATTGCGCCCGTACTCTCGGCGGCTTCACCGTGCTCCTCTTCGTAGATCGCTTTGCCCTCGAGGATCGCGTCGGCGATTTCACGGCAGAAGAGGTTGATCGACCGGATGGCGTCGTCGTTGCCGGGGATCGGATAGTCGATCAGATCGGGGTCACAGTTGGTATCCAGGGGAGCGATGACTTTCATACCCATCCGGCGCGCCTCTTTGACCGCGATGTGCTCTTTGACCGCATCGATGACGAAGAGCATATCGGGGAGTTTTTTCATATGGCGGTACCCTTCCAGGTAGTTGAGCAGCTTCTCTTTCTTGCGGCGCAGCATCAGCGCCTCTTTTTTGGTCAGCAGGTTGATCTGGCCGCTCTCTTCCATCTGCTCGATGATTTCGAGTTTGCGGATCGACTTTTTGATCGTGGGATAGTTGGTCAGCATTCCGCCGAGCCAGCGGGTAGCGACGAAGGGCATTCCGGCACGCTGCGCATGCTCTTTGACTGCGCTGCGCGCCTGTTTCTTGGTCCCAACGAAAAGGATCGTCTGGCCCTCGGCAGCCGCATCACGAACGACGTTGTAGGTGTATTTGAAATAACGGAGGGTCTTCTGCAGGTCGATGATGTAAATGTTTTTGCGCTCGCCGAAGATGAATTTTTTCATCTTGGGGTTCCAGCGGCGTGTCTGGTGTCCGAAGTGAACTCCGCACTCCAGCAAATCTTTCATAGTTACCATATTTTTGTGCTCCTTGTTGATAAAGCGTAAATTCGGATCGTTCGGAGACGATCACCTCAGGTTTGAACCTCTGCAGCCCTCAATGCCTGACGGCACAACCTGGTCAAGGAATAACTGCATGAGAATTTCACCTACCCACAGAGAATAGGGAGCGTGATTTTATCCGAAGAAGGCTTAAAGTCTTTCAACTTCGCAAAAGACACAATATGTCTTGGAGGTCTTTTTGGTTTAAGGTATCTTTAATTTTCATCCGCTATAATTTCAGTCCTCCAAACGAGGCTCGGTAGCTCAGTTGGTAGAGCAAAGGACTGAAAATCCTTGTGTCGGCGGTTCGATTCCGCCCCGCGCCACCATCCTTTCATTTCCCTATAAATTTTTCTTCTAATTTCGATAGAATTCCTTTATTTGCATCATAATTCCATACAAAGTTCTACGATGTCCACGTCTATCACTCTCTCTTTTTCCCAGATCGATACGTTCCAGCGTGACGGTCTTTTGTATCTTCCTCGACTCGTCGACGAGGAGCGTTGCCGCCTGATCAAAGAACTCGCCCAAGTGCATCTGAACTATCGGGTGGAGCCTCTGGAGTGGGAGTCCGAATACATCGGAATAGAGAACGAAGCCTATCGGAGTACGGTGCGACGTCTACGCCAGGTTTACGATCGGGACATCGTCTTTCGTCGATGGATGGAGGATCCGATGCTCCGTGACGCCTTGCGAGTGTTGCTCGGCGATAACCCGATCCTCGTCCTGGCACATCACAACTCCATCATGACCAAAGCTCCCGGTACAAGTACCCAAACCCGATGGCATCAGGATATCCGCTATTGGAACTACCGGGACGATCGGCTGTTGAGTGTCTGGTTGGCCTTGGGTGAAGAGAACGCCGAAAACGGAGTCCTGGAGTTCATCCCCGGCTCGCACCGGATGGAACTCTCACGAGGACGTTTCGACGAAAAAATCTATTTTCGGGATGATCTGGAAGAAAATCGGGAGTTGATCGAAAAGAGAGTCTCTTTTCGTCTCTCACCGGGAGATGTAGTGCTTTTTCACGCAAAAACGCTGCATCGCGCCGATTTCAACCGAAGCGACCGGACGAAATTCTCCTTCGTCTATACGGTACGGGCCGCCGACAATCCGCCGATTCCCGCCACCCGCTCCTCCGCTTTCAGGGAGATCGAGTTGCCGCTTTAATTGCTCGTATTTTTCTCCGTGTTCTTCCCTTTGTTAGAGGGGGTCTCCCCCAAAGCCTTGTCGGTAGTGGTAGCCGGGGCGCTTTCTGCTGCGGGAGTCGTCTCTGTGACCGTTTCGGCAGCTTCGGTCTTCTCCGTGGTGGAACTCTCCACTGCTTGAGATTTCATCTCTTCCGCTTCGGAC
>WFQO01000116.1 GCA_015486995.1 Nitratifractor sp.
GGATGGATCAATTTGATCGCACTGTCTTTGTATGGCACGACGTTTGGGACATCGGTCTATTTCACGGCGACGAAACATTGGGGCGGGAAAAAAGCCAGCGGATATTTCTTTTTGGTTCCGGTCAGTGCCATTGCGTTTTCGTCGGTGTTTCTGTCGGAGAGGATCGATATCTATACCGTCATCGGAGGCGTATTGACCGTTTTGGCCATTTACCAACTGAACGGATATAATCTGGTAGATTTGAGAGAGAAGGTGCTGTTTTGGAGAAGTTGACTCTCGTGGATGGGATCACGTCGGTATTCGGCAGATTCAAAAACGCCGGAACCGTAACGCATTTTCACGAAAGCTACAGCATCGGTATCGTCACGCGAGGGGCACATCACTACAAAAGAGGATCCGTCGAAAAAACCGTCCGAACCGGAGAAACCCGGATCGTTGCCCCCTATGAACTGCATGAGACTCTACCGGGAGAGTGGGAATATCTGCATTTTGACATCACACCGCAACTGTTTTTGGGTTTCGTACAGGATGTGGAACAAAACTCCAAACTCCAATCGCTCCGTTTCTCCCCGACTTTTCAGCACGAAAAGTTGCTCACTACCGGTTTGCAGCTTCATCAAGCGATTCAACACAGAGAACTACTGGAAGGAGAGCAGGCTTTCAGCGATTTTTCGACACTGTTGTTGCACTGTTCCGATTCGCTCAATCTCATCTCAAATCTTTCGTTGGATAACGTCAAACTCGGTAGAGCCGTTGAGTATATTTTCACTTTTTGGGACGATCCCGATTTGAGCGTTGGAGAGATTGCCAAAGAGGTGGGATTTTCCACCTATTACTTTGCCAGAAGTTTTCGCAAAGCGTTTGCCATCACTCCACACAAATACATCCAAAGCCTCCGTGTAGAGCGGGCAAAACACAGGATCACGAGCACGAACGATCCTTTGGCGCAAATCGCCGTAGAGTGCGGCTTTAGCGACCAGTCGCACATGAATCGGGTTTTCAAGCGGATTATGGGGATCACTCCCAATGTCTTGCGCAGTAGTGCGTGATTGCAACCCTGCGAATGTACTATTTTTCTTTGAGCAATCGGGAGAGGACTTGGATGTTTCGCTTTAATTCATCCATCTTTTCATCACAGATCATATAGATCGTTTCCGCATCGATATCGACATAATGGTGAGAAATGAGATCACGCAATTTGATGATATTGCTCCAGTAATAGGAAGGAGCGGCTTGCTCGAGGAACCCTTTTTGATGTTTGTCGATATTTTTGAGTGCTTCACCGATGGTTTGGATCCGGAGAATGATACTGTCAAGTTTTTCCAGGCCCTCATCGTCAGCAAGGAAATCATCGGCACTTTCAATAGACGAAAATCTTTTCTGAATGAGCCCAATGCTCTCCTCGATAAAGGCCAGGAGCTCCAAAAGAGACATTTTATGCATAGAGCACTTCGCTTTCTATCTGTTGCTTCAGCCCTTTGCGCATTTTGGGGTGGTCATAGATCACGTCGACTTTTTTTCCCAGAGCATTTTCCAGATAGAGCCAGAGTTTTGTCATATTGTCCAGTCTCTTTTCCCCGAGGATTACATAAAAGTCGATGTCGCTCATCTCCGTCTCTTCGCCTTTTGCATAGGAGCCGAACAGACCGATCCGTTTTACATCATATCGCTCTTTTAAAAGCTTTCGATGGTCTCTGAGAAAGTCCAAAATGTCTTTTCGAGTCATTGTTCTATTGCTTTGATGGAAGTTGGCTACTTGAAATTATTATAACACAGGCTATTCTGGAGCCTGTCTTTAAGCTTAGGAATCTTTCAGTAATGCGCAGATATAGGATAGAAATTTATGAGGGAACGGTAAATTTCGGAGTGTCGCCCCATTAAGAGGACAAAACGAAAAGCCGGCTCACCGCTCGCTGGCGGCCAGCTTGAGCCCCAATCCGACGAAGAGGGCGCCGAGGCCCCGATCCAGCCACCGGGATACGTGAAGGTTTTCGTTGAGATAGTTTGTCAGTTTTCCTCCGATGAGAATCAGCGGAGGTTCGACGAAAGCGGCGACGATGATGAGCGTGCCATGCAAAAAGAGCTGCGCACCGACCGGCCCCGCCCCGGCTTCGGCGAACTGGGGCAGAAAAGCCAGGAAAAAAACGGCCACTTTGGGATTGAGTGTCGCTACCATCACCCCTTGTCTGTATATTTTTGCCGCCTCGTTGGGAGTGCCGGTGTTTTGGGGTGAAAGGTTGGTATGCTCCCGGGATCGCAATGCCTGGATACCGAGCCAGACGAGGTAGGCTGCACCGATGTATTTGACGGTCGAAAACGCCACGGCGGATGCGGCCAGGATCGCCGACAGTCCCAAAACGGCGAGAAGCACGTGGACAAAAGCACCCGTCCAGATCCCGAACATCGCGGAAAAGCCCGCTTTGACGCCGCCTTTGGCGGTTTGCCCCAGGATAAACATCATATCCGAGCCCGGAGAGATGTTCAGCAAAAACGCGGCCGTAAAAAAGGTAATCCAATGGGCAAGGGAATAATCGAACATCGTTTTTCAAATCCTTTCCTCTCCATATTATACAGATTTGCCGCTCAACGCCGCATCCACCGCCGCCAGGGCATGGATCCGTGTGGTGTCAAAGAGGGGCACGTCGGTGTGCTCGGGTCCGACCAGCATCCCGATCTCGGTGCATCCTTCGATGATCCCCTCGGCTCCCCGGCGGCGCAGGTCGTCGATGATGCGTAGGTACTCCCGGCGGGACTCCTCCCGCACGATTCCCTGGACCAGCTCTTCGTAGATGATCCGATGGACGATCCGGCGGTCGGCAGGATCGGGGATGAGCACCTCCAGGTCCCAGCGCTTGCGCAGCCGATCGGCGTAAAACTCCTCTTCCATCGTAAAACGGGTGCCCAACAGTCCCACGCTCCGCAGTCCCGTCCGGCGGATCGCCGCTCCGGCGGCGTCGGCGATATGGAGGAAAGGAATAGAGATCGCCGCTTCGATCTGCGGGGCGACTTTGTGCATGGTGTTGGTGCACAGCAGCATCATTTGGGCTCCCGCCGCCTCGATCCGGCGAGCCTCCTCGGCCAGCAGCGCTCCGGCACGTTCCCACGCTCCGGCCGTCTGGAGTCGTTCGATCTCGGCGAAATCGACGCTGAGCATCATGCAACGGGCCGAGTGGAGGCCGCCGAGACGATTCTTGACCTCTTCATTGAGGATCCGGTAATAAAGCGCACTGCTTTCCCAGCTCATACCGCCCAGGAGTCCGATGGTCTTCATATCTTTCCTCCGGTGATTTTGAGTTATGATTCCATAAGTATGCCTCAGAATAGATCAAAAGGGGGAGTGATGGAGCCTTTCGTTTATGAAGAGGTGAAAACCGAGGCGCAGGTGCGAGAGCTCTATGCCCTCAATCGAGAGCTGGCCGAAAAAGAGGGACAAGGAGAGCTTTTTCAAGCGGAGTTCGCCGCCTACCGGGAGGTCTTTTTAGGCAGCTGCCCCGCGGCCAGAGGGTGGCTGATTTCGGCGGGAAAAGAGAGGGCGGGATTTGCCATTGTCTTGCCCAAATTCGCCAGCTATCTGGCGACGGTGAGCGCCTACATCGAAGATCTCTATCTCCGGGACCCCTGGGTGCAAAAGGAGAACTATCTGCAGGTTTTGCGGGATCTGGGAGAGCGTCTCCGTAACGAGGGAGCCTCCAGGGTGGAGATTCGGATGCTGCGAAAGGGGGTGCTCGATGCCGAGATTTTGCGGGAGGCCGGCTTCGCTCCCGTGGAGAAGTGGCAAGTATGGCGCAGGGAACAGGGGTGAGTACCGCTAAACCCAAACGATGCGGATGAGGTGCTGGCTGTTGCATCGAATGGGTTTAACCCAAACTATGCAGTAGACAGCATGCCATCTGCATCGATCATCGGCGGCATGGGCGACACATCCAAAGCCTCGACGCACCCTCCGGGTGCGCCTGCGTTTTGGCTATGCACCCCTACACACCAAGCATCGAGGCATCTGACACACTTTCTACTGCATATTTTGGGTTTAAAGCATCCGATTCATTTCTTGATTGAATCAAGAACAAGAAGGTGTGTCGGCGGTGTCGCGTTTGGCGTAAAATTCCCGTTTGAACTCCGCGAAACGGCCCGCACGTATCGCTTCGCGGATTTGGCGCATCAGGTCGAGGTAGTAGTAGAGATTGTGGATCGTCGCGAGGCGGAAGTAGGTGAGCTCTTTGGCCCGGAAGAGGTGGCGAAGGTAGGCGCGGGAGTAGGTGCGGCAGACCATGCAGCCGCATTCCGGATCGAC
>WFQO01000117.1 GCA_015486995.1 Nitratifractor sp.
AACGGAGACGTGGGTGAGCTGGCTGAAACCACACCCCTGCTAAGGGTGCGTACCTTAACGGGTACCGAGGGTTCGAATCCCTCCGTCTCCGCCATTTCTTTCATAAAAGCTCAAAATTCAATGTTGCTTATATGCAACTCTTCACTCTGATCTCTTCTATATTTTCTATTCCATATCCTTCTCTTCGATCTCCCTATAGACTTTGCCCAGGTGCTTGCCCATCTGGTGGTCGTAGGCATCCCACATCGCGATCGAGCCCAGCTCCTTGGTTACTTTGTCCTTGTAGACATAGTACTCCTCGTCGTTATCGTAGGCTTTCTGCGCCCACTTTTTCAGGGTCTTCAGATAGCGCAAATAGGGTCCGACGGTCTCCTCCTTCGCCCCGGAGGGGCCGTGGCCGGGAACGTAGAGCGCGTAACGGCCGTTTTTCATAATTCCTTCGAGAAGTTCGATGTTACCCAGGATGCTGGAGCTGGAGTCGAAACCCCCCAGGCGATTTTTCATCACGTTATCCCCCAGAAAGAGTGTGTTGCTCTCTTTGTGCTCGATCAGGATATCCGTATCGGTATGAGCTTTTTTAGGATGGTGAATGAGGAAGTGTTGACCGTCGATTTCGATCGTCTGGCCGTCGACCAGTTCGTGGTCGGGATAACGATAGGGGCGGCTACCTTCGAGGTTGCCGCTCAGGCGCTGGAGGATCCCGTACCACTTGTCGGCTTCCCCCGCTTTGGCCTCTTTGATCATATTGGGATGTGCGTAGAAGGCTGCCTTGGGATACTTTTCGGCCACTGCGACATTGGCGAACCAGTGATCTCCGTGCTTGTGGGTGTTCAAAACGGCCACGATCGGCTTTTTACTGACCTTTTCGATCTCTTCGAGGATCTTTTTCCCGACGCGGTAATTCCCCCCCGGATCGATGACGATCAAACCGTTTTTCCCTTCGATGAAAGCGGGATTGTTCATAAAGCCCCGATTCTTCCGATTGGGCTCCATCGCCGGACCGTGCATGATCCAAACGTTGCTCGTACCCATCCGCTCGAATTTGAAATTCCCGTATTTTCCCAACTCCCAGGCAAAAAGCGTCGACGCGAAAAACGCGATGAACAGCATCAGCGAGATTATTCTTTTCATCATTTCTCCTTATATTATAATATCTAATACTATTATACATATTTCCGAGGAGGGATGAGTAAAAAGAAAGGATGGAAGAAGTATGATATGCCCCTTCCCGAAGGAAGAAGCGGGAAGACTGGCTTATTTGACCAATCTCTTGATCGCGCTTTCGATCTGACCGGGTGTACTGGAGATCCTCATAAACTGCCCCATGCTGAGACGGGGATAGGAGATCGCCAGATAGTATTTGGGATGGAGGATCATCGCTTTGCCGTGCTCGATCAGAACGAGGTAGGGAAGAACGAGGGCTTTGTCCTCACCGATCTTACTGACGAAACTCTCCACACTGCGGGGCATCCGGACACCGATGACCTTGCTCCCGTTGGGAAGGGTGAGCGTGAAAACCCGGTTTTTGACCGAAAGCTTCTTACCGCTTTTGAGGGTAATCATTTCGTCGTAATACGGCATCCCGATCATAAAGTGGTATTTGGCCAAATCCGAGGAACTCAATGCGTCTTTGGTCGGAGAGAGTTTGCCGAGGGCTTTGCCCAGAGCGCGGGTGACGGCGGCTCCACTGCCGGAGCGATACTCTTTCTGGAGGAATGCATGCAGCCAGTATTCCGGATTGGTCGCCAGGACGGTTTTGGCTTTGCTGTTGACCAGGACGCGACCCACTGCGGCGAAACCGCGCTTGGGCTTGGCCGCCAGCTTCTTCAGGGTACCGCTCGTATAGAGAATGACGTTGAGATAGCTTTTGCCGGCCGGATGGTAGGTGGCCAGCACGTGCAATCCGGCGTGACCCAGCTTGCTTTTGACCGTTTTGGCGTCATGATAGGGAGCGCTGAAATAGGCGCTGACGGTTTTGGCCTGGAGCGACGCCGCAGCGAAGAGTGTCAGTGTCAGAGCGAGAAAAAGTTTTTTGAATGGAGAGGTCATTGGACGATCCTTCTGTGGTTTTTGTCCCACGCGGGACATAACAGAAGTGTATCCAATGTTTCTTTATAAGTAATTTAAATAATTTATCATTACTAAGTCATTTGATCATTGATCTTTATCTTTCCTCACCGTACTTGAGCTTTCTTAGCGCGGAGGTAATATCCTCCTGGCGCATAAAATGTTCTCCGACAAGAAAGGCGTCCGCACCGATTTTCGAAAGCTCGACGACGGTCTCGTGATCGTTGATCCCGCTTTCGGCGACGATGATTTTGGAATTGGGGATCAGAGGAATCAATCGCTCGCTCAGCTGCATATCCATCTCGAAGGTTTCGAGGTTGCGATGGTTGATCCCGATGATGTTGGCCCCGGCGAAGATCGCTTTGACCAGATCACCTTTGTCGTGGATCTCCACCAATGCCTCCATCCCCAGATGCCAGGTGTATTCCAGAAGCTCTTTGAGCTCTTTGCGGCTGAGGGCTTTGGCGATAAGCAGGACGAAGTCCGCCCCGAAAGCGAGCGCTTCGACCAACTGGTACTTGTCGATGATAAAGTCCTTGCGCAGCAACGGAATCCCCACATAGCGGCGCACCATTCCAAGATATTCTACATTCCCTTTGAACCAGTGGGGCTCGGTGAGAATCGAGAGGGCATCGGCTCCTCCCTTCTCGTACGCCTGGGCGATCACCAGCGGATCGAAATCTTCCCGGATGATCCCCTTGGACGGGCTCGCCTTTTTGATCTCGGCGATAATCCGGTAGGGGTTGTCCGGGGTAGAGCGCAGCGCGGCGTGGACGTCCCTGGGGACGAAGGGGTTGAAAGAGAGCGACCGCCCCAGCCAATCCATCGAATACTCCGCCTTGCGCTTTTGAAGATCGCTGCGTGTCTTGCGTATGATTTCATCCAAAATATCGGCCATTACTACCCTTTTCTCACTAAAATTAAACTCATCAAATGAACCTCCGGGAAAGGTTTCACTCGATGGCGACAAAGAAGCGCTTGCCCTGAAGGGGTGCCCACGGCATTAGCGACTGCCGGAGTCAGCGAGTGAAACCGGTTCCTTTCCGGGAAACTCGATCCACGTTCCGAAATTTATCATTTCTTCCCGTGCTCGGCACAACTCTCGATCTTCTTGCGGTGCATCGCGATCTCGGGCTCTTTGATCTCCCCGGCCGCGACGACCTCCTCCATCACCTTTTTCGCCTGGGCACATTCACCTTTTTTGTAAAGCCCCCAGGCGAGTGAATCAAGGTAGTAGGGATTTTTCGGCTGCTGCTTCAATGCCCGGCGCACCAGGGCGATCCCCCGGTCGATGTCCAGGCCATGATCGATGAGAGTGTAGCCGTAATAGTTGAGATAGAGACTGTCATCGGCCCCCTCTTTCAGCGCGCGGTCGAAAAGCGCACGAAATTTTTGCAAAACTTCCGGGGTGATCTTTTTCTCCGCCTTCGCCTCTTCGTAGAGGAGGATCGCCTCTTCGGCCAGCCAGCGGGGCTGATGCGTCTTCGCATAGAGCCGCTTCGCCAGAGCGATTGCCCTATCGTAACGTTTCTGCTCTTTGTATAAGGCATAAAGCAGGCGTTCGTTTCCGGGATGACGCTCCAGAAATTTGGTCAACGCCCCGAAATCCCTCCGATAAAGAGCGAGTTTGACGATTTTCTCTTTAAGGGCTTCACTCGGATATATCTCATACATTTTCCGATAGAGATCCAGCACTTTGTCGAAACGTTTCTGCCGGGCATAGAGTCCGATCAGGCGCTCGTAAACCATAGGATCGCTTTGCGGATGCATCCTCAGATGACTCTCGAGCAGAGTGATCGCCGCTTCCGGATTGTGAAGATAATGATCTTCGAGCGTAGCGATCTGCAGGAGTGTCTTTTCGTCCAATGTTTTTCCGTAAGCACTCTCCAGCAGATTGACCGCTTCTTTGTAGTGTTTGAGATCGACATCCAGCGTCGCCGCCAGGATCAAATCTTTCGGATCCGTGCTTTTTGAGAGCCAGCGTTTCGCCGTGCGATATGCCTTCTCCAGCGCACCGCTTCTGGCGTAGAGAACTACCAGAAGCCGTACCGCCTTCTGACGCGTCGGGCTCGCTTGCGGATGCCGACGCAACCAGGTTTTCAGACGCGTGACAAGCCGTTTCTGTGCCCCTTTGAGTCCCATGCTCAACTCTGCGGCGTGTATCAGATATTCCATCTTTCCGGTGCGGTCGTAGAGCCGCAGAAAGATCGGCAGCGCTCGAGCATAATTTCCCGCCTCTTCGTTCAGCAGTCCCCGGACGATCGCTGTATCTTCGTTGAAAGATGTCGAGCGTGCCTGGACACCCTGAACCGCCGCGAAAAGGCAGCCGAGAAGTACGACATGTTTTCCCGCTTTTACAAAATTCCCGGACACTCTTTCCTCACTTCCTCGTCATCGTTTTTGAACTGTTCCCAGAAGGGAAAGGTGCGGCACTGCCGCGGACGCACCGGATAGACGCTGCATCGTTTCTTCGTTTCATCGAAAAAGATGCAGGCGTAATCCCCCTCCCCCAACCGCTTCTCGGTCAGGGAGTATCGATGTCCCACTTTGCGAAGGTGGATTCTAGCGAAATCCGCCGTCGTCATCTCCAGATAGGCCGCCATCGCTTCGATCTCCGGAAACTTCATCCAGATGTAACCGCTCTCCCCCCGACAGCAGGCTCCTTCGCAAGCGGCGCAGGCATTGGGATCGAAACGAAAGTCGTACCCCTCCTCTTCCCGAATAGGCAGTGAAGTCTCTTCCGAGTCCTTGGTCATCTCTTCTCCTTACTCTTCGTTTGTCTGTACCGCCGAGGTATCCGGCACGTTCGGTGCCGTCACCAGATGTGTCCCCGCTCGACGGAAGGCTTCCTGCGCTTCGGGACGGTAGCGATTCTCTTCGTCAAAAACAATCAGCGGAGGCAAAACTCGACAGAGCGAACGTGAATGGAGCCGGGCCGCCACCATGACGATCTTGGCTTCGCGATCGATCTTCGGATGGACATAGCGTAGCTCCTCCGCCTGAAACTTCTCGGCTGCCAAAGTGCGAAGGAGACGATCGCTCTGCCGTGCATCGTAGCAGAGAACGAAGCGCCCCCGCGGTTTGAGCAGACGACGCACCCTGGCGACGAAAGCTTCCAGGGGAAGGTGCTGGGCGTATCGGGCGGCATTGAGTCCCGGATCTTCGCTCTGGGTGACTCTCGGATCGTAAAAGGGAGGATTGGAGACGACAAAATCGTATCCTTCCTCGAACGGCGCTTCGAGGAAGTCCCCTTCGACCGCCTCGACCGGCAGTGCATTGATCGCGAAATTGTGTCGGGCGTAAGCGAGAGCTTCGCGCCGCTTCTCCGAAAGCGTCACATTTACCGGAAAATCCCGCGCCAGGACCAGAGAGAGGACCCCCACTCCCGCACCGACATCGAGCAGCTTGCCTTTCGGTCGGAAACGGCGAATGAAATCGAGAAGAAAAATCGAATCGCTGTTGACACGATAGCCTTTTTCCGGCTGGTAGAGCAGCATGGGACTTCCGAAAAATTTTTTTGGCATTCTACCTGAATTTTGGATAAAATCGCCGCCATGAAAAAGCCTGCCGATCCCCTCAATCCCGAGAGTACGGATTTTTGTATGCTGGACTACCCCTGTGCCTATCTTCCGGGGCGGGATGTTCGGATGCTCTATCGATATGTACGGCAGGCAACCCCGGAGTTCGCTTCAGCCGTCATCCGACGCGGATGGCGACGTTTCGGCAACTACTTTTTTCACCCGATCTGTCAAGGATGCAACGCCTGCAAGAGTCTGCGCATCGATGCCCAGACGTTCCACCCCAGTCGCTCCCAACGTCGTGTCGTCCGCAAAAACACCCGAACCGAGATCGTTCTGCGCTCTCCGACGATCACCCCGGCACATCTGCAGCTCTACAACCGCTACCATCGATGGAAAGCCGAAAAAGACGGCTGGAAACATCGGGAGATCAACGAACGGGAATATTACGAAAATTTCGTCGAAGGAGCCCACGAGTTCGGTTACGAAGTGCTCTATTTCCACGACGAAATTCTCGTCGGAGTGGACCTCATCGATGTTCTTGACGACGGCATCAGTGCCATCTACTTCTTTCACGACCCCGACTACGCCCGACTCTCCCTGGGGACCTATTCACTGATCTATCAGATCGGCCTGGCCCGGAGACTCGGCAAACGCTGGGTCTATCTGGGCTACTGGGTCGACGGCTGCAAAGCTTTCGCCTACAAAGAGAACTTCCCGCCCGAAGAGCTTCTCGACGGCTTTCCTCCTCTCGACGAAACCCCTACCTGGATCCCCTTCACTTCCCCGAAGAGAATCGACTCAGCTCAGGCACAAGTCGCGGAAGGATCGGACGGGGGACTTGCACCAGAAGCGGATGCTTCTGAGCGTCGAGCCAATGCATAACTCTTAGCAGATTCTCCACACTCATGGCGGTACAGCCGACGGTCGGTGCTCCGCTCTTTTTGCGGATGTGCAGGAAAATGCACGATCCCTTTCCGGGAAGACGGCGTGGGTTGTGGGCGACGAAGATACCGTAGCGGTAGAGCCCGCCGGGAAAGACCATCCTCTCGAAACTGCGGTAATCGGTCGGAACCTTTCGGCGATCGACGATGCGGTTGTAGCTGCGGGAGCGTCGATCGTCTACGCAGCGACTGTATGTATCCATCCGCCGATAGGGATAGGCGAAATGGCTTTGAGATTCCCCGAAGAAAAAAGGCAGAGCGAAGACACCCGCCGGCGAGCGCCGATCTCCCTCACGTTTTCTCGGTTCCCCCGCGCGAGGTGCCATCGCGATCCCCTCTCCCCATCCCATCCCGTTCGCCCCGATCTTTACCGGGATCGGAGTACCGACACTTCGCCATCCACCGCCCAGACGCTCCAGCCGATAGAGTCGCGCCTCCGAAGCCGTCCACCTCGGAGAGAGGACGAGAAGCAGCTGCTGAGTCGAAGAGGGAATCTTCCAAGCCGATACGGCGAGGGTCGATAGAAAAACCACCATCCAGAGACGCATCTACTTTTCCGGCTCCCGACTTTGGACTTCCCGGATGTAGGTCACGATCGCCTGTATCTCTTTGTCGGTCAGGAAATAGCGCGGCATCACCCCCGGCCCGTTGCGCAGAGCTTCGGCGATCTGCCGGGCAGTACCGTGACGAATATCCGGCCCCCGTACGATGATCTCACGCCCCCGAGCATCCCGGTATCGTGCGATTTCGGCCCCCTGCCCCCGATCCCCATGGCAGGGCACGCAGCTGACCCCTCGGGGATTCTGATAGAGCATCTGCCCGTATTCGAACTCCGAGATGAAATCTTCCGCCGAAGCGGCGTTCACACAGAGAAGCAGCGATAAGAATATCCCAATTTTTTT
Source organism: Nitratifractor sp. (assembly GCA_015486995.1). Lineage (GTDB taxonomy): Bacteria > Campylobacterota > Campylobacteria > Campylobacterales > Sulfurovaceae > Nitratifractor. The sequence continues at coordinate 7,432 of WFQO01000117.1, forward strand.
TATCACTGAAATACACTCCAATCTGTTTGATCTTTCAAAAAGTCTCTGAGTGAATGATACTGTTTTATGAAACGTTTCGAAAATTTACGCTGCCTTTTTTTGAGTATTTTCATCCTTTTTTCATCTTTCTATCGGATAATGAATCAAATAAAAAGTTTTACGTTTCGAGGAACAAAGAATGATTGATTGGATTCACCATACGCTTTTCCCGCTAATCGAACGTATCAGCGGCTTGGCCCCTCTGTTGGCCTTTTTCGCCGCCTTTGGAGAGACACTCATCGGTCTGGGCTGGCTGCTGCCGGGCTCGACGATTCTCCTGATTCTGGGGATTCTGGCCGGTCAGGGGGTTTTGGATTTTGGCACCGTCCTCATCGCCGGGATCGTCGGGGCCTTTCTGGGGGATCTGCTCAACTATACGCTGGGCAAGCGATACGGGAGCGCTCTGCTGCGCAAACCCTGGCTCCATCTTCCCGAATCGGCGATTCAAAAGGCCCACGACTTTCTCGATAGCCACGGTTCAATCTCCATCTTCCTGGCACGCTTCATCCCGGGACTCAAGGAGACCGTCCCCTTCCTGGCGGGCTCGGCACGGATGGATCGGGGAAAGTTCATCTTTTGGAACCTCCTCGGGGCCGTCGGCTGGGGCTTCGAATTTGTCGGCATCGGCTATCTCTTCTCCTCTTCGCTGACCCTCGCCCAGAGCATGCTGGGGCGCACAGCGGCGGTGATCGGCTCCTTGGCGATCGCCCTGATCGTCCTGTGGATGCTGATGCGCTTTCTGCAGCGCAGTCTCCCGCTCCTTTGGGAGATTCTCCAGGGGATGGCCGCAGGATTTCGCCACAGTGCGCCGGTGGAGCGTTTCTGCCGACGGCATCCCCGCTTTGTCGCTTTCCTGGCGGACCGTTTCCGCAACGACCGTTTCACCGGACTTCCGC
>WFQO01000118.1 GCA_015486995.1 Nitratifractor sp.
GCATCCTCGAGGAGGTCATCCACGTTGATGCCGAAGAGGCGGTGGAGTCTCTGCAGCGCCTGGGAGCCCGCAGCTACGATGTCGCCATCGTCGCGACCGACCGCTTCGGCGGGGATCGGGCCTTCTGGATCGAGCTGACCAAACTCCTGGGTGAAAAGGGGCTCGTCAGTGCCGTGATGAGCAACATCATTCTCGAGGAGGAGTCCGCCAAAGCGGAGCTCAAACTCCTGGGCTCCATCTACCGGATCGTCATGCCCTACCGCTATGAGGAAGAGAAAGCCCTGGTGAGCAGCTCTATGGTCCTTGCCAGCCGCTTCTACCATCCCACAGCCGACATCAATCTCCAGCGGGCCGATTTGACCGACGGTTTCCGCTACTATAACAGCGACATCGCGATCGCCGCGTTTCAGACGCCGACTTTCGTCAATGAAAACTATCTGGGGATCATCAAACGCTGATGGCTTACGATCATGCCGTCGTTCTCACCGGCGGGATCGCGACGGGCAAGAGCAGCGCCGGAGCTTTGCTGAAGCTCTTCGGTTTTCGCATCATCGACGCTGACGCCATCGCCCACGAGATTCTCGATCGCGAAGCCTCCCGGGTCGCCGAACGTTTCGGAGAGGAGATCCTCAAAGAGGGGAGGGTGGACCGCCGCAAACTGGGGGAACGCGTCTTCGCCGATCCGGCGGAGCGCAAAGCCCTCGAAGCGATCGTCCACCCTCCGATCCGCGAAGAGATCCGGCGTCAAAGCGAAGAGCAGGAAGAGCTGGGCAAGCCTTATCTCATCGACATCCCGCTTTTTTTCGAAACGGGCAGCGATTATCCCATCACCCGAAGTGTCGTCGTCTACGCCCCCAGAGCTCTTCAGATCCAGCGTCTGATGAAACGCGACAATCTCTCCGAGGCCGAAGCTCTCCGGCGTCTCGACGCCCAACTCGACATCGAAGAGAAGCGCCGTCGGGCCACCTGGGTCATCGACAACAGCGGCGACCTCGCACAACTCTCCGCTGAATGTGAGCGGGTCAAAGAGGAGATTTTGAAGGCGTTTTTGTAAGTTTGGTATATTGTTATATTGGTTATTGGTATATTGGGAAAAGAGGTAGAACATACTCTTCCGCCAAAATGTTTCACCCCAAAAAAACCAGAGACTTTCATCCGCCAAAAACCCAAGCGAGCGACCCCAATATACCAATAACTAATACACCAATAACAAAAAACCGAAGGTTTGAACATGTTTGTCACAAAATACGATGCCAACGGCAACGATTTCGTTATCTTTCACGACAACGCCAAGCGGGACCGGCATGAACTGGCCCAGTTGCTCTGCGACCGCCACAAAGGGGTGGGAGCCGACGGGATGGTGGTATTGATTCCCCATGCCGATTACGATTTCGAGTGGGAGTTTTACAACAGCGACGGGAGCGAAGCGAGTATGTGCGGCAACGCCACTCGTGCCGTGGCCCATTACGCCGTCGAACACGGTATCTCCGTGAACAATCGGGCGGAGTTTCTCACCGGAGCCGGGGTGATCACCGCCGAGGTCAACGGCCTCTACGTCGTCACCGATATGCTGCCGCCCCGGATTATCAATACGGCGATCGAAGAGTATGGATTGCACTGGTGGCTCATCGATACCGGCGTCCCCCATCTTGTCGCCGAAGTGGAGAGTCTGGAGGAGTTCGACCTGGAGATGGCCCGTAGCCTGCGGGAGAAATACGACGCCAATGTCAACATCTATACCGTCGCCGAGGATGAACTGCGCCTGCGTACCTACGAGCGGGGAGTCGAAGACGAAACATTGGCCTGCGGGACCGGGATGACCGCCTGCTACGTGCGGGCCCGGGAAGAGGGCAAGGCACGGGATCTCTGCGTCGTCTTCCCCCGTAGTGGTGACGAACTCTATCTCGAATATACAGAGGGCCGCTACCGATTCGGAGGAAAGGTGAGCAAAGTCTTCGTCGCCGAACTGACGCTCGAAATCCCCCATTATATGCTCTAATGCACACAGGACTGTAAAAGATGGACAATGTGCTGGCGATCATTCTGACGACCGTCGTCATCGCCACGTTGCTCAATGTCTTCTTCAAGCGCTACGAAATCCCTACCGTCATCGGCTACATCTTTTCCGGAGCGATCATCAGCCAACTCTTCGGTTTGACCCATGCACGGCACAACGAAGCCCTCCATCAACTCGCGGAGTTCGGGATCGTCTTTTTGATGTTCACGATCGGTCTGGAGTTTTCCGTCCGTCATCTCAAAGCGATGCGACGGGAAGTCTTCCTCTTCGGAGGCTTGCAGATGGTGGTCACGGGCAACCTCTTTGGAGCCTTCGCCCACGAAATCCTGGGGATCGAACTGCGCAGCGCCATTATCATCGGCTTTTCGCTCGCGCTCTCCTCCACCGCCATCGTCCTCAAGATGCTCACCGAGCGCAACGAAATCCACAGCGGTTACGGGCGTGTGGTCCTGGGGATCCTGCTTCTGCAGGACATCGCCGTGATTCCGATCCTTTTGATGCTTTCGATCTTCACGGCGACGGAGCGTTCCGTCGCCGATATGCTGCTCTGGACGACACTGGATGCCGTATTGTTGCTTCTGGTGATCTTCTTTCTGGGGCGCTACGTGCTGGAGCGCTTCCTGGCCTGGACGCTTTCGTCGGATTCCGAAGAGATTTTTCTCGTCGCGGCCTTGATGATCGTTGTGGGCGTCAGCTTCGTGGCGCATCGGCTCGGCTTCAGTTACTCCCTGGGAGCCTTTTTGGCGGGGATGACGCTGGCGGAGACCCGCTTCAAATATCGTATCGAAGCGGATCTCTTGACCTTCCGGGATATCTTTCTCGGGATTTTCTTCGTCACCATCGGGATGCAGATCGAGCCCCGGACGCTGCTGGAGCACTGGCTGCTGATCCCGACGATTCTCATCGCAGTGATGGGAGCCAAGGCGCTGGTGATCTTCGGGCTGCTTCAGACTTTCCTGCAGCGGCGTACGGCGTTCAAGGCAGCCTTGGCTCTGATGCAGGTGGGAGAGTTCGCCCTGGCCATCTTCGCTATCGCCTCACAAAACGGTCTGATCGATCCGGAAACCAATCAGCTGCTGATCGTTACCGTGGTTTTGAGTATGATCGTCACCCCTTTCGTTCTCAAACATCTGCGCCCCTTGGCCGACTGGGTCTTTTCTCGAGAACCCGAGACAGATATCCCCATCGTTTCCTCCGGCTATCGGGATCATATTCTTCTGCTTGGATACGGCACACTCGGAGAGAAGCTTTCCAGGGAATTGCACCGCCGTTCTCTACCTTATCTTATCGTCGAACACGATTACAAGCTGGTCGAAGAGGCACGAAAACGGGGGGAACCGATTATCCTGGCCAACGCCGCCGCCCAGAGCGTCCTCGAAGAGCTGGGAGTGCGCAAGGCTCTGGCCGTCATCGTCGCCATCGAAAACGTCGACAAAACCCGGATGGTTGTCGACGCTGTCACCCGCATCGCTCCGACGGTCAACACCGTCGTCGCCGTGCGTAACGACAGTCATCGCCGAATCATCGAGACGTTCCCCGTCAATCACATTGTCAACGCATCGGAGATCCTCAGCCGTGCGATTCTCGATGAAGCGCTGGTTTGTCCGTTGCGTTCGCCGCTGGAGGTAGAAAAAAATTCGGAGAAAAAATTCTAACCCTCCGTTTTTTTTATCTTTTTTTAAGGATCGACACCCTATAATTTTGCCCTCCAACCGGTCCCATAGCTCAGTTGGTAGAGCACCACCTTGACATGGTGGTGGTCAGAGGTTCAAGTCCTCTTGGGGCCACCATAAATCATTCTTCAAAATCCCCTAGATTTCTCAGCATCATGTTATCAATAATGCGATGGTGTAATGAACGTTAATATCCTTTCTCTATTCGCTATAATATTCTTTGTTTCAACACAATTTTACGCATCTGGGTGACAGGCCGGTGCATAGAATGGGTTCAGACAAACATCAAAGGAGTGGATATGCTGGTAAAAAAGAGTGGATGGAAAACGGTACTTTTTGCAGTTTTTGTAGCGTTTGGAGTGGCAGGGTGTGCGACCAAGACGCAGACCGGTGCGTTGACCGGAGCGGCAATCGGTGGAATCGGAGGAGCGATGTTGGGTAACTCAAAAACAGCGGCAGTCGGTGCCGCCGCAGGTGCCGTGACGGGTGCCATTATTGGAAAGGAAATGGAGAAATAATCCTCTTCACCCCATTGTTTTGGGGAGAGTAAAAAGGAAATGGCATAGGGCTTCTTCTGTCCTCATGCTTTAGAAGAAAGTTGATTGAATTTTTTCTACGTTAATTCAACTTTTTACTATTCCTTTACAAGAGAATTGAAAAATTATTACACTGATTAGATTACAGAAGTGGCAGAGGGGATGGGATTCGAACCCACGGTAGCTTGCGCTACACACGCGTTCCAGGCGTGCTCCTTCGACCGCTCGGACACCCCTCTATCTTTTGGAGGGGGGTATTATATCCCAAAGCTTTTGAAAAATCAAGATTGCGTAGAGGGAGAGTTTTCGCTATAATCCTTTTGCCTTTCGCCAGACCTGTGCAACGGGTTTGGAGGACACCGGGTCAGGATGGGAACATAGCAGCCCACCCTCCGCTCCCGGGTGCCGCAGCCATCTGGCGGAAGGTATTTCTTTCTATTTTCTCACGTCTATCTTTCTTTTTTGAATTAATTTTCTATCCTTTGTGAGCTTTTTCTTATCATTCTCGATGTTTTTATGGATATCGATACATCAGAATCAACGATGGAGATAATAGAGAGGCTCAAAAATGGAAATCTGAAATTCTTAATTCTCTATCTCTGCACCCCTTCCCGGATCTCTTCCAGAATTTCCTCAAGATTTTTCTCTTCGACATTGATGATTAAATCGGCTAACTTTTTATAAGCTTTTTCTCTTTCGGCATAGAGTTTTTTCGCCTTTTTCGGCTCGGCGAAGAGGGGACGTTTGGCCAGTTTGTTCTTGGCGTTTTTGGCGGTGCTGAGGCGTCGATATATCCAGTCGTAAGAGGCATCTAACAATACAACAGTCCCAAGCTTTTTTAGGTTCTTCACTTGGTAGAATCCGCCGCCGCAGCTGATCAGGGTACCGGTAACACAGCACTCGATCCAGTCGGCGGTCTCCTGCTCCAACTTGCGGAAATACTTCTCGCCCTTTTTTTTGAAGATCTTAGGAATGCTTCGATTCTCTTTGGATTCGATCAGGTCGTCGGTATCGATATTGTAGATGCCGTACTTTTTGGCATAGGCCCGGGCTGTGGTCCCTTTGCCCACGCCCATAAATCCGATCAGGATAATATTCTCTTTTTTCATTTTCTTCCGCTTTGATTTGCTTTCATGAATTTTGTATGATAGAGATTATACAGAAACGCGGGAGTGGATAGATAGTGTGAAAAAAGGTATTGGTCATCGGTGGAAGTGGCAGCTTGGGGGCGGCACTGGCCGGAGTATCAGGGGAGCGTGGTGATGAGGTCTATGCTCTGGGACGGCAGGACAACAAGGGTCTCCTCAATCAACCCAGGTACTGCTTTTGCCCGTGGATCTGTCAGACCTGGCTTTTATCAAGGAGAATATCAGTGATTTTGTCAAAGATCACTGTTTTGATTTGGTGATTCTCAACGCCGATATCCTCGGAGAGATCAACCGATTTTATACTGGAAGAGAGTCGTCGAATTAAGGATCTGAACCTCTGGGCCAACAAAGAAATCATCGATACGCTTGGCAATACCGATGCTTCGTAAATTCTCGACGATACCGATCTCGAGCTTTTCTCCTCCGTTCGTCGGATCAAGGAGGGGCCCATTCCCCTACGGAAGCGGCGGCGGAACGTTTTCTCACTGCTTGTGATTAGGCGCTGAAATTTCCAAGCGGTTCTTACCTGGATGTCAGAAAGATGACTTTCCCTTTGGTAGAGCGATTTTCGTGTATCAACGATAAACCGCTTGAAAGTGAACCCTCTTTTACACGACGATGTCTTTTTGGGCACAATATGCTATGCGTCTTTTTATCGCTTCACCGGTTGTCTTTTATGATTATTCTTCGTTACAGAGTGATTTTTCGGAGGTAGTAGAGGGGAAGTGGGTTGACGAGACAAATCTCCATCTGACCTGGATTTTTCTCGGAGAGCAGCCTTGCGCCGCACCGTGGAGAGAACGTCTGCGTCAGCTCGATCCTCTCGGCTGTCCCGCTTTGCTAAAAGAGCTGGGGAACCTCGGGCATCCTCCCCGTATCTTCCATGTAAAATCAAGTGAGAAGATACTTTACCGCAAGGCGGCCGAAATACGGCGCACGGGATTTGAACTCTATCGATTCACTCCTCATGTCACGCTCTGTCGAATCAAAAAGATAACGGATGGGAGAGGGTATAAAGAGCTATTGCAAAAATATAGAGAAAAAATTATCGGAGAGGTTAAAACGGAAATAACGCTTTATGAGAGTAGTCTATGCCCCGATGGAGCAATATACAGAAAGATAGAAACCGTCACCAAATGACGATTTCAAACATCGTAATGCGCGATACGTTTAACCGTTGCGCTTCTCGATGATCTCTTTGGCGACGTTGGCGGGGACTTCGTCGTAGTGGTCGAATTCCATCGCGTAGGTTGCGCGTCCCTGCGTCATGGAGCGCAGGTCGGTGGAGTATCCGAACATTTCGGCCAGAGGGACGAAGGCGTCGACGATCTTGTTGCCGGCCCGGTCGCCCATTCCGTTGATCTGTCCGCGGCGCTTGTTGATGTCGCCGATAACGTCACCCATATAGTCTTCGGGGACTTCGACTTCGACTTTCATGATCGGCTCGAGGATGACGGGGTTGGCTTTCTTGGCTCCTTCGCGGAAGCCCATCGATCCGGCCAGTTTGAAGGCCATCTCCGAGGAGTCGACTTCGTGGTAGCTACCGTCGTAGAGAGTCACTTTGACGTCTTCGACGGGATAGCCGGCCTGGATACCGCGCTGCATCGCTTCTTGGATACCCTTGTCGACGGCGGGGATGTACTCTTTGGGGATGACCCCACCCTTGATCTCGTCGATAAACTCGTATCCGGCACCTTGCTCCTGGGGCTCGATCTTCAGGAAGACATGACCGTACTGTCCACGTCCGCCGGACTGCTTGGCGTACTTGTACTCCTGGTTGACGGGAGCTTTGATCGTTTCGCGGTACGCGACCTGGGGGGCTCCGACTTCCGCTTCGACCTTGAATTCACGCATCATACGGTCGACGAGGATCTCCAGGTGCAGTTCACCCATTCCGGAGATGATGGTCTGGCCGGACTCTTCGTCGGTCGTGACACGGAAAGAGGGGTCTTCCTGCGCCAGTTTCTGTAGAGCGACGCCCATCTTCTCCTGGTCGGCCTTGGTCTTGGGCTCGACGGCGACGGAGATGACGGGATCGGGAAATTCCATCTTCTCGAGGATGACTTTGTCTTTCTCGTCGGCGAGGGTATCCCCGGTCAGGGTGTACTTGAGGCCGACGACGGCGCCGATCTCACCGGCGTAGAGCTCGCTGATCTCTTCCCGCTTGTTGGAGTGCATCCGCAGCAGACGGCCGATGCGCTCTTTTTTGTCTTTGCTGGTGTTGTAGACGTAAGAGCCGGAGTTCAGAATCCCGCGATAGACGCGGATGAAGGTGAGTTGTCCGACGAAGGGGTCGGTCATGATCTTGAACGCCAGGGCAGCAAACGGGCCGTCATCCGTGGACTCGACGAGGACTTCGGTGCCGTCTTCGTACTGCCCCTTGATGGGAGGGACTTCGGTCGGAGCGGGCATATAATCGACCACGGCGTCGAGCAGAGTCTGAACCCCCTTGTTCTTGAAGGCGGTACCGCAGGTCATCGGAACGATGCTCAGGTCGATACATCCCTGCTTCAGGCCCGCTTTGATCTCCTCTTTGGTGAGCTCTTCGCCCTCCATGTATTTGTCGAGGAGTTCGTCGCTGGTCTCGGCGACCGCTTCGATCATCTTCTCCCGATACTCTTCAGCCAGCTCCACCAGGTCTTCGGGAATGTCGACTACTTCGAATTTCTGGCCCATCAGGCTCTGGTCGTCATCCCAGATAACCGCTTTCATCTCGACGAGGTCGACGACACCCTTGAAGTTCTCTTCCGCACCGATGGGGATCTGGATGGGAACGGGGTTGGCGTTGAGGCGATCTTTGATCTGGCGCTCGACCTCGAAGAAGTCGGCTCCGGTCCGGTCCATTTTGTTGACGAAGACCATACGGGGGACATGGTATTTGTTGGCCTGGCGCCAGACGGTCTCCGACTGGGGCTGGACGCCTCCGACGGAACAGAAGACGGCGACAGCACCGTCGAGGACGCGCATGGAGCGCTCGACTTCGATGGTGAAGTCGACGTGGCCCGGAGTGTCGATGATGTTGATCTGGACCCCTTTCCACTCACAGGTGGTTGCCGCGGAGGTAATGGTGATCCCGCGCTCCTGCTCCTGCTCCATCCAGTCCATAGTGGCGGCGCCGTCATGGACTTCACCGATCTTGTGGCTGACGCCGGTGTAGAAGAGGATCCGCTCGGTCGTGGTGGTTTTTCCGGCGTCGATGTGCGCCGCGATTCCGATGTTGCGTACTTTTTCGATAGGGTGTGATCTGGGCATATTCTTTCCTTGGTCTTACCAGCGATAGTGGGCGAAGGCTTTGTTCGCCTCGGCCATTTTGTAAGTATCTTCTTTTTTCTTGTAAGCGGCGCCCTTCTCGGTGGCGGCGTCCATCAGCTCGTTGGAGAGGCGCTCGACCATTGTACGCTCGTTGCGCTTGCGGGCGGCGTCGACCAGCCAGCGGATTGCCAGAGACTGCTGACGGACGGGGCGGACTTCGACGGGGACCTGGTAAGTGGCACCACCGACGCGGCGGCTTTTGACTTCCATAACAGGGCGGACGTTCTCCATCGCTTTGTTGAAGACATCGATGCCCTTCTCACCGGTTTTGGATTCGATTCTCTCGAGGGCGGCGTACATGATCTTCTGGGCGGTACTCTTCTTGCCGTCGAGCATGACTTTGTTGATAAACTTGGTCAGCACTTTGCTGCCGTAGACGGGATCCGGCAGGACCGGACGCTGGGGGGCTCTTCTTCTTCTCATTGTTTGGATCCTTTCTTCAATCGAAACGATTTACTCAAGCCCGGCTCCACGAAGGATGGACGAGCGGGCCTGGTTTGGCGGCGGGGCCGCGACACGGGCTGGATTTTCAGCTTACTTAGGACGCTTGGTTCCGTACTTGGAACGAGAGACCTTCCGGTTGGCGACACCGGAGGTATCCAGTGCACCGCGGACGATGTGATACTTCACACCGGGAAGGTCCTTGACCCGTCCACCGCGGACGAGGACGATGGAGTGCTCTTGCAGGTTGTGGCCTTCTCCTCCGATGTAGGAGATGACTTCGAAGCCGCTGGTGAGGCGGACTTTGGCGACCTTACGAAGCGCGGAGTTCGGCTTCTTGGGGGTCGTGGTATAGACGCGCGTGCAGACGCCGCGACGTTGGGGGCAGTTTACGAGTGCCGGTGATTTCGATTTCTTGATCACCTTTTTCCGCTCTTTGCGGATCAACTGGTTGATGGTAGGCAAATCAGTATCCTTTCATTCAAAAATGTGTTTTTCTCTCTCGAGAATCGAATCCGGGTGGCTACACCTCGGCCGAAAGTTCACAAAACTCTCGGCCGAGGTGTGCCGACAGAAAAATAGGCGGTAATTATAGTGAAAATCGATTAAAAGAAGTTAAAAGGAAACAGCAAGAAAAAGTCCAACGGCAAGAAGGGCTATCCGCCCTCTTTGAACGATGAATGTCATTTTGCCGAATAGAATTTAAGTTTTCCGAAATCAACCATACCGGTTCCGACGGGAATCAGGCGACCGATGACAACGTTTTCTTTCAGATCCTCCAGGTGGTCGACGGTCCCCGCGATGGAAGCGGAGGTCAGGACCTTGGTCGTATCCTGGAAGGAAGCGGCGGAGATAATACTGTCCGCTCCGACCGCCGCTCGGGTGATTCCCACCAGCAGAGGTTCCGCGATCGCAGGCTCACCGCCGAGCTGGATGATCCGCTCGTTCTCTTCCATGAACTTCCGGCGTGAGACGATGTCGCCACCGATGAAACGCGTATCACCGCTGTCGACAATTTTGACCTGGCGCATCATCTGCGAGACGATGATCTCGATGTGTTTGTCGGAGATGTTGACTCCTTGGCGGCGATAGACCTGCTGAACTTCACTGACGATGTACTCGTAGAGCGCCTTTTCACCCAGCGCCTCGAGAATGTCGTGGCTGGAGACGAGGCCGTCGGTAAGACGCTCACCGGTGTGCACGTATTCTCCGGGATGAACGAGAATGGTTTTTCCCTTGTCCACTAACTGCTCGGTCACCTGGCCGTTGTCTCCGGTGATGACGATCCGTTCCTTGCCGCGCAGCGGCTTGCCGAAGCTAACGACGCCGTCGATTTTGGCGATGAGGGCGATGTCTTTGGGGCGGCGGGCTTCGAAGAGCTCGGAGACCCGCGGCAGACCCCCGGTGATATCTTTGGATTTGATCGCCGCTTTCGGTTTCTTGGCCAGAATGTCGGCGATGCTCACCTCTTCTCCGTCATGGACAAAGAGAATCGTCTTGGGATCGAGCTGATAACGGATGACTTCACCACTCTCGGTCGCCAGGATGATTGCCGGTTTGTAACTGGCGGGGATGTATTCGTTGAGCTCCAGACGTGATTCTCCGGTCACTTCGTCGAACTGCTCACTGGCGGTGGCACCGGGAATGATGTCTTCGAACTTGACGACTCCGTTCTGCTCGGCAATGATCGGCTCGGAGTAGGGATCCCACTCGGCAATAACCACCTGGGTCTCCTCCTCCGGATGAGAAATCACATCGCCGCGTTCTACGCTTTCCCCTGCATCCACCTGGACGATGGATCCCCGGGAAATATAGTGACGGGCCGCCTCACGGTTTTCATCGTCGACGACGACGGCAAAAAGACCTTTTTCGACGACAGGCTCTCCTTTTTTGATCGTGTCGGTCGGCTCGAGATAATCTCCCTCGAGGAGGAAGAATTTCACCCGGCCCCGGGCATCCGCGCGGACGGTCTGGGTGACAGGCGCTCCGTCTTCGACCTTCAGTTCGCTGGCAAAAGGAATATGATTGGGAACATTCCATCCCTCTTTGATCGCTTCGGCGATGGAATCGCCCTGCTGGATCGTTTCACCGTTGCCGTAGGGGAGGTAGATCTTCCCTTCGATTTTCCCGCCGACACCGGCAAGTTCATTGGACCGGGCAACATCGTCACGGCGGAAGCTGTAGCGCTTCTCATCGTGCTCTCCCTTAAGCAGAAGGATCACTTCGTCGTGGGTGTTGACGACCGAAAGCTTTCCGTCGAAGAGCGCCTTGACCTTCGGTTCGACAAGGAGGACCCCGGCGTTGCGGCGGTTGGCGACGATCAGTTTGCCTTCACGGTTGCGGTAGACGGAGAGGTTGTAGTAGCGGACGAAGCCCTCTTTGCTGGCGACGACCTGACGCTCCTCTTTGCCGGCGGTCGCGGTCCCTCCGGTGTGGAAGGTCCGCAGGGTCAGCTGGGTTCCGGGTTCCCCGATGGATTGGGCGGCGATGACTCCGACCGCTTCGCCGGGCTTGACGAGGCGGTTTTCGGCCATATTGAGGCCGTAGCACTTGGCACAGATCCCTTTGGGGGCTTTGCAGGTCGCCGGCGCACGCATGACGACGGATCGGATTCCGGCTTCGCGGATGAGGCGGGCCTCCTCCTCTCCGACCATCTGTCCTTCGGCCAGGAGCACTTCGTTGGTGACGGGATCGATGACCTCTTTGGCCAGAATCCGTCCGTAGACCCGATCCGCCAGGGATTCGATCAATTCGTTACCGACCAGGATGTCGAAGACTTCGACCCCTTCATGCGTCCCGCAGTCTTCCATCGACACTTTGACGTTCTGGGCGACGTCGATGAGCTTTCGGGTCAGGTATCCGGCGTTGGCGGTTTTGAGCGCGGTGTCCGCCAGACCTTTCCGGGCTCCGTGGGTGGAGATGAAGTACTCCAGGACGTTGAGGCCCTCCCGGAAGTTGGAGGTGATGGGGGTTTCGATGATCGATCCGTCGGACTTGGCCATCAGCCCCCGCATTCCGGAGAGCTGGCGGATCTGCGCGGCACTACCCCGTGCCCCGGAGTCAGCCATCATATAGACGGAGTTGAAACCCTCTTTGTCCGATTTGATCAGCTTCATCAGTTCGTCGGCGATGGTGTTGTTGGCATCGGTCCAGATGTCGATGATCTTGTTGTAGCGCTCCTGCTCGGTGAGCAGACCGGCGGCGAACTGTTTCTGGATTTCGTAGACCTTCTCTTTGGCTTCTTGGACGATTCGCTCTTTCGCTTCGGGCGTTTTGATGTCGTCGATGGAGATGGAAACTCCGGTGCGGGTCGCGTACTCGAATCCCATATTTTTGAGGTTGTCCAGGAATTCCGCCGTCAACTGAATCCCGCTGTGCTTGTAGATGTAGTCGACCAGGTTGGCGATGTCCTTCTTTTTGAGGATTTTGTTCCAGAGGCTGGCAGGAACGTAGTCGGGCATGATCGACTTGAGGATTAGGCGGCCGACGGTCGTCGTGACGATGCTGCCGTCGACGACGGTACGGATCCGGGCATTGAGGTCCAGGGTCTGCTGCTCGTAGGCGATGAAGACTTCATCGACATTGGCAAAGAGTTTGTGTGCCCCTTTGACTTCGGCTTTTTCCAGTGAGAGGTAGTAAAGTCCCAGAATCATATCCTGCGAGGGTACGGCGATCGCCTTACCGGAAGCGGGCAGAAGGATGTTCATCGAGCTGAGCATCAGGATCTTCGCTTCGGCGATCGCTTCGTCGGAGAGGGGTACGTGGACCGCCATCTGGTCTCCGTCGAAGTCGGCGTTGAAGGCGGCACAGACCAACGGGTGTAGCTGGATCGCTTTGCCTTCGATCAGCCGGGGGTGGAAGGCCTGGATCGAGAGTTTGTGCAGCGTGGGCGCCCGGTTGAGAAGGACCGGATAGCTCTCGACTACCTCCTCGAGACACTCCCAGACTTCGTTGGTTTTCATCTCAATCATCTTCTTGGCCTGCTTGAGAGTCGTGGCGTAGCCCTTCTCCTCCAGTTTGGCCATTAGGTGGGGCTTGAAGAGCTCCAGAGCCATCCGCTTGGGCAGGCCGCACTGATCCATTCGCAGGTCGGGTCCCACGACGATGACCGAACGGCCGGAGAAGTCGACCCGTTTCCCGAGAAGGTTCTGGCGGAAACGTCCCTGCTTCCCTTTGATGATCTCACTGAGGGACTTCAGGGGGCGTTTGTTGGCTCCTTTGACTGCGTTACCCCGTCGGCCGTTGTCGAAGAGGGCATCGACTGCTTCTTGAAGCATCCGTTTTTCGTTACGCACGATGATCTCGGGAGCTTCGAGTTCCAGTAGACGCTTGAGGCGCTGGTTGCGGTTGATGACCCGTCGGTAGAGATCGTTGACGTCGCTGACGGCGAACTTGCCGCCGTCGAGGGCGACCAGTGGGCGCAGATCGGGAGGCATAACCGGCAGGTAAGTCAGCATCATCCACTCGGGACGGTTGCCCGAGTCGAGGAAGGCTTCGATGACTTTGAGGCGTTTGACGATGGTTTTGCGTTTGGCTTCGGAGCGGGTCGCTTGGATCTCCTCTTTGAGCTGCATCAGCATTTCGACGAGGTCGAGTTCCTCAAGAAGTTCCTTGATCACCTGTCCGCCCATCCGGGCATCAAAGCCCGTATCGGCGAAATGGCGGTTGAGCTGTTGAAACTGCTCTTCGTTGAGGACATCGAACTTCTTGACAGGATTGCCCCCTTCGCTGTCGTAGCTCGCTTCACCGGGAGTTTTGACGATGTAGGCTTCGTAGTAGAGGACACGCTCGAGGTCCTTCATCTTGACACCCAGAAGAGTTCCGATCCGGGAGGGGAGGGAACTGACATACCAGATATGAGCGACGGGAGCTACGAGTTCGATGTGGCCCATCCGGTCCCGTCGGACTTTGGAACTGGTCACTTCGACGCCGCATTTTTCGCAGACGACGCCTTTGTAGCGCATCTTTTTGTATTTGCCGCAAAGGCACTCGTAGTCCCGGATAGGACCGAAGATTTTGGCGCAGAAGAGACCGTCACGTTCGGGTTTGAGCGTTCGGTAATTGATCGTTTCAGGCTTTTTGACTTCCCCATAGCTCCAGGAGAGAATTTTCTCGGGACTTGCAACTCGTAACTGTAGGGCTGCGATATCCTTGGGGCGTTCCTCGCCACTCATATCGATGGGGACCAGGTTTTCCATGTGTTTACTCATATTCACCCTCTTCTTCTTTTTTCTTCTCGTAGAGTTCGACATCCATACCCAGAGCTTGCAGCTCTTTGGTCAGGACGAACATTGTCTCGGGAATTCCCGACTCAGGAACACTCTCCCCCCGGGTAATTGCTCGATAGGCGCGGGCTCGGCCATCCACATCGTCGGATTTGATGGTCAGCATCTCCTTGAGAGTATGGGCGGCACCGTAGGCTTCCAAGGCCCAAACCTCCATCTCCCCGAAACGCTGGCCTCCAAAGAGCGCCTTTCCTCCGACAGGCTGTTGGGTAACGAGCGAGTAGGGACCGGTGCTTCGTGCGTGGACTTTCTCGTCGACTAGGTGGTGGAGTTTGAGCATATACATATACCCGACATTGACCCGTTCTTTTATCTGTTCTCCGGTTTTTCCGTCATAGAGGACAGTTTTCCCATCCTGATCGATTTTGGCTAGCTCGAAGAGCTTAGCGAACTCCTCTTCGTTGGGGGATTCGAAAGCAGGAGCGGCGAACTTGACCCCTTTGGCCCAGTCACGGGCGTAGGTTAACAGCTCCTCGTCGCTCATCGTCTCCAGTTCATTCCTTGCGCGCATCAATTTAGCGGTATCGGCGATCGCTTTCATGTGAGTACGCAGTTCTTTGACAAAATCATCCCGCTTGCTCTCGTAGATCTCCTGGATTTGTCGGCCGAGTCGCTTGCCGACGAGGCCAAGGTGCACTTCGAGGATCTGTCCGATGTTCATACGCGAAGGAACCCCCAGAGGATTGAGGATCAGATCTACCGGAGTGCCGTCTTCCATGTAGGGCATATCGATCTCGGGAACGATGTTGGAAACGATACCTTTGTTCCCGTGACGCCCTGCCATCTTGTCTCCAACTTTTATCTTGCGTTTGGTAGCGATGTAGACTTTGACCAGTTTGGTGACACCGCTACGCAGGATGTCGTCCTTTTCCAAAATCGAAAGCTTCTCTTCGTGCTCCTGCTTGAGTTTTTTCTTCTGGCGAAGGAAGCTGTTTTTCAATGCGTCATACTGCTTCTGCACTTCCGGGGCAAAAGCGGCGACGACATTACGCAGAGCAAAGCGGTTAATGCCGCGGATCTCCTCTTCGGGAATTTTTTCTCCGGCTTTATACTCTTTTTCCCCGACCTTGACGTCACTTTGCAACTCTTGCTTTGAGAGGAAGGAGGTAATGCGCAAAATCTCCTCCCGATCGATCATGAGGAGCTGATCGTGGTGATCCCGATCGAGACGGGCACGCTCCTCCTCGAAGGCACGAATAGCCCGAGCATCCTTGTCGTATCCCTTTTTAGTCAATATCTTGATATCGACGACAACCCCCTCCATTGACGCGGGGCAATAGAGTGATTTGTTGACGACGTGACCGGCTTTGTCACCGAAGATTGCTCGGAGGAGGCGCTCTTCAGGTGTCGGTTTGATCTCCCCTTTGGGAGAGACTTTTCCGACAAGGATCATACCGGGTTTGACGTAGGTACCGACTTTGACAATACCGCTTTCGTCCAGATGTTGGAGCTCTTCCTCGCGAATATTGGGGATATCTCGTGTGATCTCTTCCGTACCGTGCTTGAGTTCCTGGGCTTCGATTTCTTTCTCATAGATATGGATCGAGGTGAAAGCGTCTTCCCGGATCAATTTTTCGGAAAGGATGATTGCATCTTCGTAGTTGTAGCCGTTCCACGGCATGAAAGCGACAAGAATATTTTTCCCGATGGCCAGTTCTCCCTGATCCATATTGGGACCGTCGGCGATAACTTGTCCAGCTTCGACTCTTTGACCTGCTTTGACGATGGGAACCTGACCGAAGGAGGTATTCTGGTTGGTTCTCATGTTTTTCTCGAGGTAGTAACGATCAATGAAGATC
Source organism: Nitratifractor sp. (assembly GCA_015486995.1). GTDB lineage: Bacteria > Campylobacterota > Campylobacteria > Campylobacterales > Sulfurovaceae > Nitratifractor. The sequence goes on from WFQO01000118.1 coordinate 16,212, forward strand.
CCCTTTTCGTCCTCGCCCATGATGTAGATGTTGCGGGCATCGACCTTCTCTACCACGCCGGCACGCTTGGCTTTGACGGCTTCCCAAGCATCCCGGGAGACGATTGCCTCCATCCCGGTCCCTACGATAGGGGCTTCAGGTTTGAGCAGAGGGACCGCCTGGCGTTGCATGTTCGATCCCATCAGGGCCCGGTTGGCATCGTCGTGCTCCAGGAAGGGAATCAGTGCGGCCGTAGCCCCGGAAATCATCAGCGGCGAAACATCAATCAGATCGACCTTCTCCGCTTCGTTGAGTCCAATGTTCCCGTTGAGGCGTGTTTCAATGAAATCTTCGATGATGTATCCGTTCTCGTCCAGCTTCGTCGAAGCGGGAGCGATGACTTTATTCTCCTCTTGTGTTGCCGTAATGTAGACGATTTCATCAGTGACTTTGCGGTCTTTTACAATCTTGTAGGGAGCTTCGATGAAACCGAGTTCGTTGACTTTCGCATAGGTTGCGAGCGTATTGATCAGACCAATGTTCTGCCCTTCCGGTGTCTCAATCGGACAGATCCGTCCGTAGTGTGTCGGGTGAACGTCGCGCACTTCAAAACCGGCGCGTTCTTTGACCAATCCTCCTTCTCCCAGAGCTGAGAGGCGGCGTTTGTGCGTAATCTCGGAGAGCGGATTGGTCTGGTCCATAAACTGACTCAATTGTCCGCTGGAGAAGAATTCGAGCACAGTGTTCGTGATCATTTTGGAGTTGACCAGATCGTGAGGCATAAGATCATCGAGGGAACCGCTGACGGTCGTCATCTTATCACGGATCGCTTTTTGCATCTTCATCAGGCCGTTGTGCAGTTCGTTACCCAACAGTTCGCCGATCGCGCGGATCCGCCGGTTTCCCAGGTGGTCTCGGTCGTCGATCTGCCCTTCCCCGTTTTTGACCTTGATGAGATATTTGACGGTGTTGATGATGTCTTCGCTAGTCAGGACGGTAACGTACTCGGGTACGTCCTGATCGAGCTTGTGGTTCATCTTCATGCGGCCGACTTTGGTCAGGTCGTAACGCTCGGGATCGAAAAAGAGCTGATGCAGGAAACTTTTTGCCGCTTCGGGCGTGACGGGTTCCCCGGGGCGCATGACTTTATAGATGCGGATGGCAGAAAGAAGATTTTCATCTTCGATCTCTTCGGTCTGCTTGAGAAGTTTGAGGCTCTCCTGGTCCGCAATGAAGGATTTGATGATCGATTCGTCTGCCCCTTCGGCCCGATCGTCAGCGATAAAGAAGCTTTCGATACCGCTTTCAACAATTTTTTTGATCCGGTTTTCGTCGAGGGGAGTGATGACGTCATAAATCACTTCACCACTCTCCTGATCGATGATGGGTTTGGCAAGATGGCGCTCCATGAGCACTTCGATGGGGTACTCGACCCACTCGAGACCTTCTTCCGCCAATTTTTGTGCCCTCTTTTTGGTTAAACGCTTGCCGCTGGAGACAATCACGTTACCGTCGAGGTCCTTGATGTCGTATTCAGCACGGCCGACGAAATCACGAGGGTCGAAACGGACAAGGAATCGGTTATTCCGAATAAAAATCTCCTTGGTAGGATAGAAAAGGCGGATGATATCCTCTTTGCTATAGTCAAGCGCTCTGAAAAGGATCGTTACCGGGATTTTTCTCCGTTTGTTGATGCGGGCATAGAGGATATCCTTGGCATCGTACTCAAAGTAAAGCCAACTTCCCCGATCGGGAATGATCTGGGCGGAATAGATCAATTTGTTTGCGACTGTCGTCGCTTCAGCCTCCTTGAAGATGATTCCCGGGCTTCGATGAAGCTGGTTGACAATGACGCGTTCGACGCCGTTGACGACGAAAGAGGTTCGGTCGGTCATCAAAGGGATATCCCGGACGAATATCGCCTGTTCTTTGATTTCTCGAGGGTCGAGTTTTTCCCCTGTTTTTTCATCTCGGTTCCAGATGGTCAGAGCAATTTTCAGTTTCAGAGAAACGGCGTAGGTGAGCCCCCGTTCCATACATTCACGAACAGTGTACTTTGGTTTGACAATTTCGCTTCCCTTGTAGTCCAGGGTGATACGGTTTTGCTGATCATGAATGGGGAAAGAGGAGCGAAAAACACGCTCGATGATACTTTGCGAACGATCCCGTGCATCGATCATCAGAAAATTGTCGTAACTTTTCTGTTGAAGCTGAAGAAGATGGGGAATTTCGATCTGTCGAGGGGTCTTGGCGAAATCGACACGAAGACGGTTTCCTGAGTGGAGTGAATTTAACATTGGCAGACCTTGCATTGGATTTCGGTGGTGTCGTTATGTTCGGTGATACACAAACAAACTATCCATTATAGTTTGTCTCTGTACCCCGAGAGGGGGAGAGGTTTCGGAGGAGAACTCCGAAAGACGATCTTACTTGAGTTCGACAGTGGCGCCAGCCTCTTCGAATTGTTTCTTAAGCTCTTCGGCCTCTTCTTTGGAGACACCCTCTTTGATGACGGTGGGGACCTCTTCAACAGCAGCCTTTGCTTCTTTGAGGCCCAGACCTGTTACGGCACGGACGACTTTGATGACGTTGATTTTCTTGGCACCGGCGCCGGTCAGAACGACATCAAATTCGGTTTGCTCTTCGGCGGCTTCACCGGCACCTGCACCGGGGGCTGCAGCGACAACAGTCGCCTGAGCGCTAACGCCGAACTTCTCTTCGAACTCTTTGACCAGCTCACTAAGCTCGAGAACGGTCAGGTTGGAGATGAATTCCAGTACATCTTCTTTGGTACATGCCATGGGTTTTCCTTTTACGCAATTTTCTCATAGAAAAGGTCGTGGCGTGGAGGCCCGACCCACACTCATTTATGCTTCCTCTTCTTCTTTTTTCTGGCGCAATGCATCCAGCCCGATCGTAAAGTTTCGGACCGGAGCCATCCAGACATTGAGGAGCATACCGATCAATTCGTCGCGGCTTGGCAGTTTCGCCATCGCCAGGATGGTATCGAGTTCGACCGTTTTGCCTTCAAGGGCACCGGATTTGATTACGAAGCGATCCTTGAAAGCCATTGCGGCCTTGTCGGCTGTTTTACAGGTCGAGATTTGATCTTCACCCCAGACCACCAGGTTGGTGTCCCGGAGCTGAAGATCATCAATCCCGGCATTTTTGAGAGCTAGAGAAGCCAAGGTATTCTTGACGACTTTGACATGGACGTCATTCTCTGCCGCCATATGGCGGACACTCTCCAGCTCCTGACAGGTAAGTCCTTTGTAATCGCACACGACGATTGCATTGGACTCGCCGAAAGCTGCCGACAGCTCAGCGACAAGCTGTTCTTTTTCTGCTCGGGTCATTCTTTCTCCTTTCAGACTTCCAACAGGGCTTTCTCCCACAGGAGAAAAAACTCTTTTGAAGAGAGTTTTTGTTTAAGCTTTCGCCCCTATTGTCTTCAGTCGAGATTAAAGAGCGCGTCGGCGCCTTCTTATTTGATCTCCATCAGTTCGGCGGTGTCGAGCTTGATGGAGGGACTCATCGTCAGCGAAAGTGCGGCATTCTGGATGTAGCGGCCTTTGGCACTCGCGGGTTTTGCTTTGTTGATCTTTTCAACGAAAGCACGGAGGTTTTCTTCCAGTTCTTTTTCCCCGAAACTCGCTTTACCGATGCCGGCGTGCATGTTCCCTTTTTTGTCAACACGGAAGTTGACCTGACCGCCTTTGGCATTCTTGACCGCCTGAGCTACATCCATCGTGACGGTACCCGTCTTCGGGTTGGGCATAAGGCCTTTGGGGCCCAGAATCCGGGCAACTTTACCCAAAGTACCCATCATGTCGGGTGTGGCGATGACGATATCGAAGTCAATTTGTCCGTTCTGAATCTTTTCGATCAACTCTTCCGCATCTGTGAAATCTGCACCCGCCTCTTTGGCTTCATCTACCTTCGGCCCTTTAGCAAAGACGGCGACTTTAACTTCTTTACCGGTTCCGTGAGGGAGAACGACCGATCCACGGATCATCTGATCCGCATGACGGGGATCCACATTGAGGTTCATGGCGATTTCGACGGTTTCGTCAAATTTAGCGGATTTGAGGTCTTTAACGGTTTTGACTCCCTCTTCCACGCTGTACGCTTTTTCCCGATCGATCTTTTCCAAAAGGGCCTGTTTTCTTTTGCTCATTTTTTTAGACATATTTTTTCTCCGCTTTGTGTGCTCCCACTTTCTTTTGGATCCAAGTGGTCAAAGGATCAGTCGACGATTTCGACACCCATACTCCGGCAGGAGCCGGCAATGATTTTTGCTGCCTGCTCACGATTGTTCGTATTGAGGTCTTCGATTTTGAGGTCAACAATCTTGAAAAGTTGTTCTTTACTGATCGTGGCGACTTTGTTAAGAAGAGGATTATCGCTCCCTTTTTTGATACCCGCTTCCTTCATGATAAGATCGCTGGCAGGGGGTTGTTTGGTTTCGAAGGTAAAGCTTCGATCGGTATAGACCGTGATTTCGACAGGGATCTTAAAGCCCATTTTGTCTTTGGTTTTTTCGTTAAAAGCTTTGCAGAACTCCATGATATTGACACCACGCTGACCCAGGGCAGGGCCGACCGGAGGTGAAGGATTCGCCTGACCGGCAGGGATCATCAGCTTGAATTTTTCGGCTATTTTCTTTGCCATCGTCTATCCTTGCTTTTTAGATTATTTTTTCGACTTGAGTGTAGAGGATCTCTACGGGAGTATTCCGCCCGAAGATTGACACGTTGAGCTTCAACTTGCCGTGATCCATGTCATACTCTTCAACCATTCCGGTAAAGTTCGCAAATGGTCCATCGATGATGCGCACCATTTCCCCCGCTTCGAAATCGACTTTCGGGCGGGGAGGCTTTTTCGTCTCCATCTTTTCGAGAATGAGCTGAATGTCTGCTTCACTCAGAGGTGTTGGAGTCTTTTGCTCTCCGATGAAGCGGGAGACTTTCGGCAGAGATTGAATCTTGTGCCAAAGATCGGTATCCAGATCGATATGAGCGAAGACATAGCCGGAATAGAGAGAGCGTTCGGTGATCTTTTTCTGGCCGTTTTTAACCTCGATCACCTCTTCGGTGGGGACGACCACTTTATCGATCTTCTCCTGCAGCCCGTAGTCTTCAGCCATCTGCTCGATCGCACGTTTGACCGATCGTTCACTGCCGGCATAGGTTTGGATTGCGTACCATTGATGAGCCATCGTAGAAGCCTTCTTTTAAATCGTTGACGAGACAATCGCTGACATCAGCATGTCAACAAGTGCCAGGAAAATAGATATTACGGTTACGACCAATATAACGGCTACAAATGCTTGACGCACCTGAACTTTGGTCGGAAAAATTACCTTGTCAAGTTCGACTTTGGCGTCTTTAATGAATTGAATCAGCTTTTCCATATCTACCTTCTTGATGGCAGGCCAAGAGGGACTCGAACCCCCGACACCTGGTTTTGGAGACCAGTGCTCTACCAACTGAGCTATTGGCCTAGCGAAAAGAGAATGAA
>WFQO01000119.1 GCA_015486995.1 Nitratifractor sp.
CGCAGTTGCCCTCGACACGGAGGCGTCCCTGCCCGGAGAGCTTTTTGATCTTGGGCATATCGCTCATGAGCCGCTGGAGCTGATCGGGTTCGACGTCGTATTTGTCGGAGGCGAAATAGATCAGCTTGATGCCGCTGGCGCTGACACCGTCTGTGCCGGTGTATTTGCCGGTGGAGGTGACTCCGCCGGGGACTTCACTCCCGACTGTGCTGCCGGCGGGATTGGGTACGGGTTCTTTCTGGGAACATCCGCTGAAGGTCAGGGCAACTGCGGCAAGCAGTGCAAATAAAATTTTTTTTCTCATTGATCTATTGTCTCCTCTTTTAATTTCCTTTTCATTATAGCGTATTGACTCGGGGAGCTCAACTCTCCAGCGGAGCGAGCCATGCCGAAAATTCGGCGTCGCTGGGCATGCGCCAGTCGGCCCGGGGGCTGAGGCTGACGGTGCCGACTTTGGGACCGTCGGGCATGCAGGAGCGCTTGAACTGCTGGGTGAAGAAACGCCGCAGAAAGACCCGCAGCCAGCGGCGGATCGTTTCCGCATCGTAGCGGCCTTCAAAGGCGAGGGTGGCCAGATGGAGGATCTTGGCGGGGTCGGCGCCGTATTTGAGAAAATGGTAGAGGAAAAAGTCGTGCAGTTCGTAGGGCCCGACGACTTTCTCCGTCTCCTGGACGATCTCGCCCTCGCGGAGGGGGAGCAGCTCGGGGCTGACGGGGGTGTCGAGGATGTCTTCGAGGATCGGACGCAGGGTTTCGTCCACCCGGGCGTAATACTCCACGAGATAGCGGATCAATGTTTTAGGAATGCCGGCGTTGAGGGCGTACATACTCATATGGTCGCCGTTGTAGGTGCTCCAGCCCAGGGCGATTTCGCTCAGGTCGCCGGTGCCGACGACGAGGCCCTTTTGCCGGTTGGCCAGATTCATCAGGATTTCGGTGCGGGCGCGGGCCTGGACGTTTTCGTAGGTGACGTCGCGCAGCTCGGGGTCGTGGCCGATAGCCGCCAGCTCGAGGGTAGCGAGCTCCGTGATGGGGATCTCCCGGAGGGTGACGCCGAGGGCTTCGCAGAGAGCGACGGCGTTTTGTCGGGTGCGGGCGCTCGTGCCGAAACCGGGCATGGTCACCGCCAGAATCCTTTTGGGATCCCAGCCGGCGATCCCGAAAGCCCGCCGGGTCGCCAGCAGCGCGAGGGTCGAATCGAGCCCCCCCGAGATGCCGATCACCGCCCGCTCGGAACGGGCCTGCTCCATCCGGCGGATGAGGGCGTGGGCCTGGATCGCACTGATCTCTTCGCAGCGGCGGGCCCGCTCGGCGGGGTTGCCGGGGACGAAAGGATGGGGGTCGATGCGGCGCCGCAGCTTTTTCGGGCGGGGAAGCGGCGCCAGAAGGATCCGGCGAAAGTCCGGCGCCGGGGCATCGGCGTAGCTCGTCTCCGCCAGGCGCAAGCCCCGGAGTTTTTGCAGATCGACCTCGGCCGTCACCAGCTGCCCCTCTCGGCGAAAGCGCTCCGAACGGCCCAGAAGCGAACCGTACTCGGCGATCATCGCATCCCCGCCGAAGACGGTGTCGGTCCCACTCTCGCCCAGGCCGCTGGAAGCGTAGGCGTAGGCACAGAGCAGCCGGGCGCTCTGGGTACGGACCAGCTCGGCCCGGTAGTCGGCTTTGCCGACCAGTTCGTTGCTGGCGCTGGGGTTGGCGATGAGATTGGCTCCCGCGGCGGCCATCGCATTGCTTGGAGGAGTCAGGGCCCAGAGGTCTTCGCAGATCTCCACTCCCAGGAGGAGATCCTCCGCATCCACGAAGAGCAGATCGACGCCGAAAGGAATCTCCATCCCGAGAAAAGAGAGCGTCGTGTCGCGGATCGATTGTCCGGAGTTGAACTGCCGTTTTTCGTAATATTCCCGTTTGTCGGGGAGATAGGACTTGGGGACGATGCCCAGGATTTTCCCGCGCTGGAGGATCGCGGCGCAGTTGTAGAGCCGATCGGCACGGCGCAGGGCGATCCCAACGACGGCGACGGTATTGAGGGAGCGGCTCTCTTCGAGGATCCGGGACAAGGCTTCGTTCTGCGCTTGATCGAGGCGTTCCTGGAAGAAGAGGTCCGATGCGGTGTACCCCGTCAGGCAGAGCTCCGGAAAGACGACGACAGCGCTTTCTTGTCCGGACGCTTCCCTCCAAAGGGCGAGGATCTCGGCGGCGTTGGAGAGGGGATCGGCGAGATGGAGAGAGGGGACGGCGACAGCGATACGGTAGAAACCGAACATTGGCATTCTCCGGAGTGGTTTTGGAGGGATTGTAACACAGTTCTCCATCGGATTCTTCCGCCGGAAACTGCTCCGGGCTTCCGGGGAGGAGCGAACGTTTTTTTGGGCATAATCCCTCTATGAATTTTCCTGAAATCGTTCCCGTTACGACCGTCGACCTCCCCGAACTTCTTCCCTACCGTACCCTACGGGGCAATCTTTTTGACCGGGACGGCAGTTTTGTCGCCGATTCGCCGCGGGTGGTGGGGCAGCTGCTCGAGAGCGGGCTGCGTTTCAAGAGCCTGCTCTGCACGCGTGAATATCTGGAGCAGGAGCACGGGCGGATCACCGCCGCGGGGGTCCCCAGGGTCTTCGTCGGAGAGCGAAAAGTCCTGGAGACCATCGTCGGCCACCGGATCCACCACAACGTCATGGCCCACCTGCTGCGGCCCGAGGATGTCCCGCTGGAGGAGCTGCCCGATCGGATCGTCATGCTGACGCGGCTCAACAATATGGAGAACGTGGGGGCCATCGCCCGATCGGCAGCCGCTCTGGGGGTGGGCGGCTACGTGGTCCCCATGGACGGCCCCCATCCCTACGGCCGCCGGGCGATCCGCGTCAGTACCGGACACGTCACGCGGCTTAAAGTCCATCGCTACACCGACGCGAAATCGACGCTGATGGAATTGCGCAGCCGGGGCTATCGGATCCTCGCCGCAGAAGTGACGCAGGAGGCGATTCCTCTCGCGCAGTTCGGCCCGGTCCCGGAGCGATGGGCCCTGGTCCTAGGCAACGAAGAGCACGGAGTCTCCGAAGAGCTTCTCTCCCTCTGTGACGCAACACTGCGCATCGAAATGGATCCTGGAATCAAAAGCTTCAACGTCGCGATGGCGGCATCGATCATCCTATACCATTTGCACTATTTGTCGATAAAGTGAACATAATCGCCCTGAAATGTCTTTGAAGAGAGTGGCCCATAGGGGGCCACCAGAAGAATTGGGGGCTTCAGCCCTGCATCCGTGTAGATTCTCCCGCACGTTTGGCGTAAAATTCCCGTTTGAATTCTGCAAAACGGCCCGCGCGTATCGCTTCGCGGATTTGGCGCATCAGATCGAGATAGTAGTAGAGATTGTGGATCGTCGCGAGGCGGAAGTAGGTGAGCTCTTTGGCCCGGAAGAGGTGGCGAAGGTAGGCGCGGGAGTAGGTGCGGCAGACCATGCAGCCGCATTCCGGATCGACGGGGCGTTCGTCGGTGCGGAAACGGGCGGCTTTGATGCCGATCTTCCCGAAGCTCGTGAAGAGGGTGCCGTTGCGGGCGTTGCGGGTGGGCATGACGCAGTCGAACATATCGACCCCCCGCTCGACGTTTTCGACCAGATCTTCGGGCGTGCCGACGCCCATCAGATAGCGGGGCTTCTCTTCGGGCATGAAGCGGGTCGTCCACTCCACCGTTTCGTACATTTCGGCGTTGGGTTCGCCGACGCTGAGGCCGCCGATGGCGAAGCCGTCGAAGTCCAACGCGCAGAGCTCCTGGGCGGAGATTTTGCGAAACTCCGGATCGGTCCCCCCCTGGATGATGGCGAAGATCGCCTGATCGCGTCCGATGCCCTCTGATTGCATCCGATGATGGTAGTCGATGGAGCGCTCGGCCCAGCGGGTGGTGCGCTCGATGCTTTCACGTATCCGTTCCCGCTCGGCGGGCAGGGCGACGAGATCGTCGAGGATCATCATAATGTCGGAGCCGAGATTGTACTGGATGTCGAGGACCTTCTGCGGGGTGAAGTGGTGGGGGCTTCCGTCGAGATGGCTGCGGAAGGTGATACCGTCTTCGGCGATTTTGACGTTGTCGCTGAGGCTGAAAGCCTGGAAGCCGCCGCTGTCGGTCAGGAAGCTTTTGGGAAAGCGGGTGAAACCGTGCAGGCCGCCCATCTCTCGGACGACCTCGTCGCCGGGCCGCAGATAGAGATGGTAGGTGTTGCCCAGGATGATCTCGGGCTGCAGATGCTCCAGCAGGTCGGTGGCGTCGAGGGCTTTGACGGCACCGACGGTGCCGACGGGCATAAAGACGGGGGTCGGGATCCGGGAGTGGGCCGTGACGAGAGTGCCGGTACGGGCCTTCCCGTCACGGGCGTCGATCGAAAATTCCATTGTGTTATAATCTTTTCTTAAATTTTAACAGCGACCGAAGCATGCGGTCCAGCGGATTTTAGCGAAAAGTCCATCGAAAAGAGGGGTATGAAAAAGATACTGATACTGGCCGAGGGGTTGATCGCCGAACACTTCATCCACCGGCTCAACGAAAAGCGCATCGCCGACAATCACTACACCCTGGTTGCCCCGCATACGCTCAAACTTCCCGAAAAGCTCCAAGCCCCCATCGAGCATCTCGAACTGGATCCGACCAGTTATCTGCGGATACGCAAGCTTTTCATGCAGGAAGATTTTACGATGGTCTTCATCCTCCTCGATACCCTGGAAGATGCCGGAGAATCGCTCAAAAACATCCGACGCATCGACGAAAAGATCCGCGTCGTGCTGCTGGATCGCTGGAACGGCTTCGGCAAGCTGCGCCAAAGCGGCACCGTCGTCGTCAACAGCAACGAGCTGATGGCCAACCATCTCTACAATTTCCTCCCCAGTGTCCCCGTCGTCGCGCAAAACGTGGGGCTGGGAGAGGGGGAGGTGATGGAGGTGCTGGTGCCTTTCGGCAGTACCTTCGCCTACCGGCACGTCGGATCGATCCCCCAGGTCAAATGGCGCATCGCCGCGATCTACCGGGAAAAGAAACTGATCCTGCCCAACAACGCTACGATGCTCCGTCCCCAGGATACGCTGCTGCTCGTCGGGCGCCCCCAGGTCCTCATCAATGTCTATCGCCGTATCCAGAACCGTGCGGGGATCTTCCCCGAGCCTTTCGGGCGCAACCTCTATCTCCTGCTGGATATGGATGTCGACGAAGCCCGGGCCGAGGCACGGCTGCAGGAGGCTTTGCATCTGCTGGAGAAACTGGAGGGGCGGACGCTGATGGTGCGGGTGGTCAATCCCGGCGATCTCGATCGCCTCGAAGCGCTTCGGCGTTACGAATCGGAGCGGGTCGATCTGCAGATCGCTTACGCCGAAGAGATCGAAAGCGTTCTTACCGGTGACAGCCAGCGCTACGATATCGGCCTGGTCTTCGTCTCCCCCGAATGCTTCGGGCGCGAGAGAGTCTTTCGCGAACTCCACGCCCTGAAAAAACTGGTCTACCTCTTCGGAGAGACGCCGCTGCAGGAGCTTGAGCGCTCGGTGATCCTGATGGGGGACGAGGAGCATATGGAAGCGATCTCTTCGACGAGTTTCTACATCTCGGAGACACTGGGGCTGGAGCTTTGTCTGTGCTATTTCGATCCCGAAGGGGATTTCAGCCGGGGGCGACGGACCGTGGAGCACTACGAAACGCTGGCGCACATTTTCCACCATCCCGTCAAGATCGAAGAGCGCCTGGCCAATCCGGTCCGGGCGCTGCGGGAGATGGAGCGCGTTTTGCAGATCACGCCGTTTAGTCAGAATCTCCGGCGCCGCTGGCGGATCCCTTTTTTGAGCAGGCGGGTGCAGGATTATCTCCTGGACGAGATCCCCCATCCCAAGCTGTTGATCCCCGTGGAGATGGGGTAGGCCAGCTATCTTTGGATAAAATACAGACCATTCAGAGCCCAAAAGAGGAACCCGAACAATGATCGTCCCCATCGAATTGAAACAACCGCCCCTGCGTCACTACGACATCACCATCGACTCCCTGCCCGAACTGCACTACGACCGCAAAGTCGCCGTGGTGAGCAATCCCACGGTCGCCGGGCTGCATCGTGCCCGCCTCGAAGAGCGGCTGCGTGCTCCCGAGATCGAGTGGATCGAGGTCCCCGACGGGGAGGAGTACAAGACGATGGAGACGGTGCTGGGGATTCTGGACCGCCTCTTCGCCGCCCAGTTCGACCGACAATCTCTGCTGATCGCCTTCGGCGGCGGAGTGATCGGGGATATGACCGGCTTCGCCGCCAGCATCTACCAGCGGGGGATCGGTTTCGTGCAGGTACCGACCACGCTGCTGAGCCAGGTGGATGCCAGCGTCGGGGGAAAGACCGGCGTCAACAACCGCTGGGGCAAGAATCTCATCGGCTCCTTCTACCAACCCGAAGCGGTTTTCATCGACCCCGCTTTTTTGCGGACGCTACCGCCTAGAGAGTACGCCGCCGGCCTGGCGGAAGTGATCAAAATGGCGGTAATGTTCGATCGGGAATTTTTCGACTTTCTGGAGAGCCGTGATTTGCGCGACGAAGAGGCGGTGACGCGGATGATCGCCCGGAGCGTCTCTCTCAAAGCCGAGGTGGTCAATCAGGATGAGAAGGAAAAGGGAATCCGCGCCGTCCTCAACTACGGCCACACCTTCGGTCACGTGGTCGAGAACGAGACCGGATACAGCCGCTATCTGCACGGAGAGGCGGTCGCCATCGGGATGGTAATGGCCAATGAACTGGCGGTGGATCTGGGCTTGCTGAGCCGTGAAGAGGCCGAGCGTATCGAAGCGCTGCTCAAGCGCTACGACTTGCCGGTGCGCTATCCCATCGCCGACGTCGATGCCTTTTACGAGCACTTTTTTCTCGACAAAAAGAGCGCCCACGGAAGGATCAAATTCATTCTTCCCGGCGGAAGCATCGGCACGCACGTCATCCGGGATGATATCGACGAAGCCCGGGTCAAGCGCGTCCTGGCACGCTTCGGAGCCGCCGGATGAGATACGGCCTTTTCGCGCTTTTGCTGCCGCTGCTCCTTCTGGGAGCCCCTTCGGATCCTGCGGCCGTCTCCGGTACGGGGGGTAACGTCACGGCGCCGATGAAGAGCACTCCCGCAGAAGAGCGGCATCTCGACTCCCTGATGCAACGCCTCAGTACCTTGGAGAGCGAAAGCGGAGAGGGGAACATCTGGACCAAAGTCTACAGCAGTTATCGCACCTACCGGGAGCTTCAGAAACGCCAGGATTGGCTGCTGAAAGAGATCTTTCGTCTCCAGCACAAAAAGAGTCTGAGCCCCAAGGAGAAAAAACGTCTCGAAAGCTACCGCGTCGAGCGTCAGACCAACGCCGGAAAATTACAGCTGCTTCAGGAGTTTCAGACCGATCCGTTCAAAAAGCTCCTCGAACCGCCGAAGATCCCCCAAGAGCCCGAGATCGGTAACCCCATCAGTATCATTTCGGCATTTTCCTATCTCAAACGTCTCTCCGGTGACGAGCAAGCTTACGCCAAAAATTTCGAGACGCTGGAAAAAACGCTGCACTCCCTGGAACAGGAACGCAGACTCATCCGGGAGATGCTTCGCTATCAACCCGATAGCCCGGCACTTCGCCGGCGTCTCAAGGCGGTGGAGCGGGAGATCGAGACGCTGCAGCCGACCTATGAGATCTTCAAGACCACGCAGGAGGTCTACCGCAAAAAGATCGACGAGATCCGTCTCAAAATCAACGAAGCGATCAAACGCGAAGCCGAAAAGGCGGCCTCGATCGGGGGGATCATCCTCTTCCTCTTCGTCCTCTTTTTGATCTTCAAGCATCTGGTGCGTAAATATATGGCGGACAAGGAGAGCTTCTACACGATCAACAAAGTCGCCAACGTTCTTTTTATCAGCGTGGCGACGATCATTCTGCTCTTCGCTTACATCGAAAACGTCAACTATATGGTGACGATCCTCGGCTTCGCCTCCGCGGGAATCGCGATCGCGATGAAGGATTGGTTTATGTCGCTGATGGGGTGGTTCGTCATCGTCATGGGCGGGGGGATCCACGTGGGCGACCGGGTCAAAGTGATCCGCAACGGTGCCGAATACGTCGGGGATGTCGTGGACATCTCCCTGCTGAAGATGACGATCCAGGAGGACATCACCCTGACGACCTATATGCACAACCGCCGGGCGGGGCGGATCATCTTCATCCCCAACAACTACGTCTTCACCGATTTGATCGCCAACTACTCCCACGCCGGGCTCAAGACGGTCTGGGACGGGATCGATTTCACCGTGACCTTCGACTCCGACAGTTCCCGGGCTGCGAGCATCGCCAAAGAGGTGGCCAAGAAATACTCCAAAGGCTACACGGACATCACCCGCAAGCAGCTCAACAAACTCCGCAGCAGCTACCACCTCAAAAACACCAACGTCGAGCCTCGGGTCTTCACCTTTATCGAGCCCTACGGTGTGCGCATCAGTGCCTGGTATCTCACCAATGCCTTCGCCACGCTGACCCTGCGCAGTACCATCAGTCAGGAGATACTGGAGCGGATCCGAGCGGAGGAGGGGATCGCCCTGGCCTATCCGACCCAGAGCCTGCACCTCGACGGGCCGCCGCCGCACCCCTCCGCGCCCGAAGAGAGCCCATCGATGCAGGAGGAGACGGTATGAAAAGCGAACGGGTCTATTTCAAAACCTTCGGCTGCCGCACCAATCAGTTCGATACGCAGGTGATGATGAGTCGGCTGCGGGAGTTCGAGCTGAGCGCCGACGAGCTGGAGGCCGACGTCGTCGTCGTCAACTCCTGCACCGTCACCAACGGCGCCGACGCCAGCGTGCGGCAGTACATCAACGCCGTGCAGCGCAAAAACCCCAAAGTCCGGGTGATCCTCGCGGGCTGCGGCGCCCACTCCAAGGGTGAAGAGCTCTTCCGTGACGGCAAAGTCTTCGGAGTGATGGGGCACTCGGAAAAAGAGAAGATCGATGCACTGCTGCGGCGGGACGAGCGCTTCTACGAGATCGGCGATCTGGAGCACATCGACGAGACGGTCGTGGAGGAGTTTGTCGGCAAAAGCCGCGCGTTCATCAAAATCCAGGAGGGGTGTGACTTCCGCTGCAGCTACTGCATCATCCCCCACGTACGAGGCAACGCCCGCAGCCACGCTCCCGAAAAGGTCGCCGAGCAGGTCGAACGGCTGGCGGCCAACGGTTTCGGCGAATTTATCCTCACCGGAACCAACGTCGGCAGCTACGGCCGGGACCGCGGCGGCAATCTCGCCGGATTGCTCAAGCGTCTGAGCGGGATTCGGGGGGTACGGCGCCTGCGCATCGGCAGTCTGGAGCCGATCCAGATCGACGCGGAGTTTCGCGAACTCCTCGACGAACCCTGGATGGCGCGGCATCTGCACATCGCGCTGCAGCACACGTCCGATCGGATGCTGGAGCGGATGAACCGCCGCAACCGATACGTCGAAGACCGGGAACTTTTCGAGGAACTGGCACAGAAAGGTTACGCGCTGGGGACCGATTTTATCGTCGGACACCCCGGCGAGGGGGAGGCCGAATGGCGCGAAGCGATGGAGCGGATCGAGGCACTGCCTCTGACGCACATCCACGCCTTCACCTACTCGCCCCGGCAGGGGACTCCGTCCGCCGCGATGGGGCCGGCGGTGCGCGGCGACATCGCCAAGGCACGGCATCGGGAGTTGACCGAACGGATCAAAGAGAAAAATCTGCGCTTCCGGCGGGCACACAACCGCACGCTTCAGGTCCTGGTCGAAAACGGCAAAGAGGGGATCTATCAGGGCTTCGATCAGTACTACAACCGCGTATTGATCGAAAGCGATGAGGACCTGCGCCATACCTGGGTCTTGCTGGAGGAGGCCGAAGCGTTGGAGGAGGGGAACCGTGCCCGCTATCCGCAGTAGAAATCTCAAGATCGCCGCGGCAGGGATCGGACTGCTGTTGCTTATCGGCTCCTTCGTCCTGCTGCGGGACAACGCCCGGACCATCAGCGGCCGTCAGCTCGACGTCCTGATGCAAAAGCAGTTGATTCGCCACGTCGTCCGTCGCGATCCCTACCTCTATGTCCGGACGGAACGGATGCTCTACCGGATCCCCGTAGAGGGGGTCGATCTCAAGCGGCTCGCCCGACGCTATCCGGTGACGGTCGAAACTTCATCGATGCCGTGGCTTTTCGCCGGCGCCCTGCTGCTTCTGCTCGCAGCCGGGGGAGCGTTCGTGCTACGGCGTCGCCGCTTCGCCCCGACAGAGCGTGAGGATAGCGGCTCTTTGCAAACGTCCCGTACTCCGATCGAGAGCGCCGAAGCGGTACGGCCGATCCGCTCCGACGTCCGCTTCCGGGACGTGGCTGGAATCGAAGAGGTCAAGGAGGATTTGAGCGAAATCATCGACTTTCTCCGCCGTCCCGGCCGCTACCGCAGTCTCGACATCCGCCTCCCCAAAGGGGTGCTTCTCGTCGGGCCTCCGGGGGTGGGCAAGACCTACGTCGCCAAAGCGGTGGCGGGCGAAGCGCGGGTTCCTTTCTTCTACCAAAGCGGTGCCAACATCGTCGAAATCTATGTAGGGATGGGGGCCCGGCGAGTGCACGAACTCTTTCAGGCCGCCAAACGGACGGCTCCGAGCATCATTTTCATCGACGAGATCGACGCCGTGGGGCGTCACCGGGGGGCGGCGGGCAATGAGGAGCGCGAAGCCACTCTCAATCAGCTTCTGACGGAGATGGACGGTTTCGAGAGCAGCTCCGGCGTCATCGTGATGGCGGCCACCAACCGCATCGAGATGCTCGACGAAGCGCTGCTGCGCCCCGGCCGCTTCGACCGGAGGATCCATATCTCCCTGCCGGATCGTCGGGAGCGGGAGGAGATCCTCTCACTCTATCTGCGTCAAAAGCCCCACGAAGCGGATCTGGGGGCGCTGGCGCGCGCGACGGTGGGTTTCAGCGCCGCGGCGCTGGCCACCCTCGTCAACGAGGCGGCGCTGCACGCCTTCCGGGCGGGGCGCAAGGCGCTGACCGACGAGGATTTCGAGGCGGTGCGTGAGCGGGTGATCTCGGGCAAACGCAAAATCCTCAGCTACAGCGACGAAGAGCGCAAGATCCAGGCGGTCTATCAATCGGGCAAAGCTCTGGCCGCCACCTGGCTCGGGGTCCCCTACGAAAAGATCGGCCTCGTCACCACCCGGCTCAAAGAGGTGGACCGGGAGATCAGCTCCCGCTCCCAGATGCTCAACCGCCTCAAAGTCCTGCTCGCCGGTCAGGCGGCGACGCGTCTGGTCTATGCGGAGCGCTACAGCAATGCCGCGGAGGATCTGTCCCGCGCCAGAGCCGAGGCGAGGGCGCTGATCGAGGAGCTTGGGATGAGCGAGTCGATCGTTCCCCGCGCCGACGAAGCCGAAGCGCTGCTGCGGGAGCTGGACGAAGAGATGACCCTGATGATGAAAAAGCTCGAAGGAGCTCGGCGGGCCATCGAAGCGCAGCTTCTGGCCCGCGAGAATATCCGGGAAGAGGAAGCGAGGGCGATCCTGCGTGATCTATTTTAGCGGCTTCTCCCTCCGGGGCGAATCGGGGCTCTTCGCCGACTGGCTTGTCGAGAGCGACTACGCCGTCGCCGGATTCAGCTACGGAGCGATCCGAGCCGTCGAGTACGCGCTTGGGTATTCCGGGAGGCTGGATCGTCTGCTGCTCTTTTCCCCCGCTTTTTTCCAGACGCGGAGCGAGCGCTTCCGTCGGCTTCAGCTCGAGGCTTACCGTCGTGACCCCGAGAGCTATCTGCGCCGTTTCCTCGCCAACGTCACCGCGCCGGCGGAGTACGATCTGCATCCCTATCTTCATCCGGGAAGTGTGGAAGAGCTCGAGAGGCTCCTGAACTACCGCTGGAGTGAGAAGGATCTGGAAGCGTTGCGCACGCGTGGGATCGTCATTGAAGTCTTCGTGGGAGAGCAGGATCGGATCATCGATGCGCAGGGGGCGGCGGAGTTTTTCACTCCCCTGGCCACCGCCACCTACCGCTTCCGCCACGGGGGCCATCTGCTGCGGCCGCTGCTTGCC
>WFQO01000120.1 GCA_015486995.1 Nitratifractor sp.
AAGTGAACTCACAGGATCAGTGCTCTCGGATAATGTTGTGAATCAGGACGAAAATCCCGTATCCCAGGGCGAGAATCAGGAAAAGCATGAAGATCGATCGGGCTTTTTGCGGGTAGGCATAATCGTCCGGTAGAACGGGCTGAGTTATCTTCATCAACACCTTCGGATTCTGACTGACCTCCGCACGCGTCTGCTCTAATTGTGTCAGTGCGGCTTTGTAGAGATCACGGTTAAGGTCGACGAAACTCTTAAGCCGTTCATACTCGAACAGGACAATGTTCAAGGCCCCCCCTTTTTTGTTAGCGAGACTTTGATGGATCTTTTTGAGGGTTTTTTGAATCTCTTCGATCTCCCTTTTGAGGCGAATCACATCGAAATTCTTTTCACTCATATACTTTTTCATCGCGTTGAGTTCGGCTCTTTTCGACACAAGTTGGGATTGCAGGGTCGCCAAGATCGCTGTCTGGGAACTCGCACTCGAAGTCGGATCGAGCAGATTGTATTTGTTCTGAAATTGCTCCAACTCTTTGATCGATTTGTCGAGTTTTTTCTTGGCCGTTGCGACCTGCTTGATGAGATAGGAGAGACGTTTTTCCGCTACAAGCTTGTTGTATTCGTTGATTTTGGCATCCGAATCGGCGATCAACTGCTCGGTAATCGCTTTGGCCGTTTTGGGATCGGTATGCAAAAAACCGATCGTCAACAGACCTGAAACCTCATCAAGATCCAACTGAAGACGAGAAAGATACTTTTTGAAAAAATCTTCTCGACTGTTGAAGCTGTATAGGCGATCGGCAAAATCGAGTGCATCGCTGTGGTAATGCTTGTAAAGATGAAATTTCCTATCCAATCTCTCCAACTCATCGTAGGAGGAGAGATAGGTCTCCAAAACACGGGCGTCCTGGACCGTCGATGAAGACGCGGAGGCGAAGATCCCCAATCCACCGAGGTCGGGCATGGTTTCGTTGAGATTCTTGACCATCGTCACCGACGAGGATTGGTAGAGACGGGTTTCGAGAAAAAGGATATAGAAGGTCCCGGCGATAAAAATCAAAATCAATAGATTACGTATCAGTTTTGTCATGGCTCTTCACACTTTCAAAAAATTTCTGAGCTTTTGCGATTGCATCGAAGTAGTGGAGTTTTCGATCGTGAATCACGATGCCCGCATCGCAATACTCCCGCAGAATCTTTTTGTTCCCGGAGGCGAGAAGTGTCGTCGATCGTTTCATTCTCTCGACCATTTTCTCCAAAAAAAAACTGTCGTTTTTCGGGGCAAGCCCTCCGTCGATCAGCAGATGATCCGTCTCGATCACACAGAGCGCCGCAAATTTGAGTTTCTGTCTCTGATCTCCGGGGATCTTGTTCCAGAGTATCCGACGCTTTTCGGTGAGGCCGGCCACCCGGAGAATCTCTTCCACCTTCTCCTCCATCAGCCGATCCTCCTCGATATAAAGCCGCCCCAGAAAACGTAGCGACTGCTCTACCGTCATCTGCCCGTTCATCGCGGAAGTGACACTCCCTGCCCAGAGCAGCGACCCGTCCAGAGCGATCCTGCCGCTGCTGGGTAGTTCGGCTCCGGCGATCATTTTGAGCAACGTACTTTTGCCGCTTCCGTTCTCTCCCAGGATCCCGACCGTCACCCCTGAAGGAATCAAAAGATTCACATCCGAAAAGAGAATATGATCCTCTTCGTAATATTTCGTGAGTCGCTGCAGCCAAATCATGAGTCGAGAAATTTCCCTTCGGCTTTGGTGTAGAGCCAGAGACCGAGAAAGAGGGGAATGACGGTCCACTCGAACATGTAGGAGAAATCGACGTAGCGTGTATCCAGCGTTGCCAGGTACGATCCGTGGATCCACTCCATGAAATGGACCAGAGGATTGTAGAGCAGCCACTCTCTCGGTACCGGAGGTAGAGAGCTGAGCGGGAAAAAAACCGCGGAGAGAATCAAGAGAGGAAAGCTCATGAAAGAGACAAACTTCGAAATCACTTCGTAGAAGTGGCTCAACACACCGAGAAAAAGCCCCCAGCTTACTCCGAAAAGGATCAACCAGAGAATTCCCACGACCACCCCGTCGAAATTTTGCGGGACGATGTCCACGCCGATCAGAAAGGCGAGAAGAAGAAGAATCAGTGTAATAACGGCATAAAGAGAGCTTTCGAAAAAAGCGTTGGCGACAAAGGCATCGAAGGGTTTGATCTGAGAGTAGTGATAAAGCGATTTATTCTGTTTGAAAACTCGAAGTGAGCTGGTCAGAATCGTCCGGAAAAGAAAGAAAGGAACAATCCCGCTTCCCATGAAAACGATAATATCGTAACTCGAGGAGGAGCGGCCCCGAATCACCGTATGCAGGAGGGTAAAGAGGATAATCATCATCAACGGTTCGACCAACAGCCAGACGAAACCGGCATACTCCCCCTTGAGCTGGCGCTGAAGCTGACGGAGATAGAGGGCGTAGACCACCCGTTTGAAGCGTCGCCAGGAATTTCGCTCCTGAGGAAGCTCCTGCTTCAGCCACTCTGCCGCCTCATCTACGGGGAAGAGTGTGTGCCCCATTCCTCCGCTGAAACGGGTAAAAAACCCTCTTTTCATCCGACTCAAATCCTCAGGATCGCCGCCGTCGCCACGGCGATCTGGTAAATAATCTGTGTGATGTCTTTGGCCAGCATCAGGTTTTTCGTTCCGACGCTGCTAAGGATCAAAATGGAATCCCCCGGATTGACGCTACCCTTCTGATGGCTTCCCGGCTTGTAGCGCAGTACTCTCCCGCTCGCTTTGACGACGAGTACATAATCCTCGTTAGCCCGTTCGGCGAAGCCGCCGCACGCTTTGATGTAATCATCGACGGTATAGCCCGGTTTGTAGTTGAGGGCGCTGGGAATGCTGACCCGTCCCTGGACGATGACCACGTTGCTGCGCTTGGGAATGTAGATCGTATCCCCCTCCTCCAGGACCACCTGTTTCAGATTGTCCTTGGGCCCCAGGATCACCTGCCCCTTGGGCTGGACTTTGCGGGCGGCGTCGATGAACTGCATCACCAGTTTGGCCTCTTCGGAACGGATCTGTGCCTCCTCCGGGGTGGAGGGAGAAACCGTGAAGACTTTGGCCTGCAGGTCGTCGAGCATGGTGTTGATCATCTGTTTTTGAGCCTGGGCGACGCTCTGACGGTAGAGACGGATATCCCGGATGTCGGAGCGGGGAGTGTAACGTATTTTGCGCAGTACATCGTAAAGACTCGTGCCGTTGGGGACGACGATCTCCTGGGGCCCGCGGTGCTCACCCTGGATCTTGATCCGCAAAGTCTGGGCGTAGTGGCTGCCGAGAAAATCGAGAAGCATTCCGTTGCGGACCCGGACACGATCGGCCTGGCTGAGAGGATACTCCCGGGTGATCTGTTTGGAGCCTTTCCAAGTCGTGATGACGAAACGGTTGGCAGTAACCTTGGGAAGGATGTAACGCATCACATCCCGAACGGTACTGCGGCGTCCGATCAGCTCGAAATAGTAGGGACGGGTCACTTCCCCATCAACCTGGATGTAAAACTTCAACGGCGGAACCAGAATCACATCCCCGTTGCGAAACTGAAAGAGATCGACATTGCCGCTGACGAGAAATTGATAGAGATCGATTCGCTTGACGACCCGGTGGTCCCGCAGGATTTGAATGTGTCGGAAACTCCCCTGCCCCGGAAGAATCCCGCCGGCCTTGTCGAGAAACTGAAGCACGGAGTCGGTGGACATACCGCTGTAGAGTCCCACACTCTTCACTGCCCCAGAAACAAAAACCGAGATGGGCTGATACTGTTTGACATCGGCATAGACGTAGACGTTATCCTTGAAGACTTTACGAACCGCCTCTTCGATTTTGGCTTTGATATCCCGGTTGGGGACTCCGAGTAGATGCACCACCCCGACTTTCGGAATGAAGATATTGCCCTGCTTGTCCACCGGCAGATCCCCTACGAAATCGAAAGCCCCCCAGATTTTGACGGAGATGATGTCCCCGACGTTGATGAGATAATCGGGATTGTAGCGGTACTGTTGGGTATTTTTAAAATTCCCTTGGAAAAGCTGCTGACCGAAAAAGAGTTTTCCCGTTGCCTGCATGGCACTCTGCTCGGCGGTATTCGGGGTTTTGGAGAGTTCGAGCTCCACCGCTCCTGCGGGCTGAATCCCCCAAAAAAGAAATGCCAACAAAAAAGTAAATAAACGCTTCACGTACCCACCTTAAGAGAAGATCTTCGTAGTTATTGTCGGGAAGCGCATTGTTGCTGATAAGCGATCGCTTCGAGCGAATAGGGAGGAATGTCGCCCTGCACCCGGCAAGGTGATTTCGGAGCCGGTGAAACGGTACCTGCACACCCGTTCATCAAAAAAATCAGAGCCAGTATATAAATAGAATATTTAAGCATCTACTCTTTTTCTCCCTTATTCAGAGAGCTTATTATACCATATCGCCCGATCCGGATATGAGGAAGAAAGCCCTCCTTTTCGCTTCCCGCCCCCTCGATAAGAGAAGGAGATGCCCCCGATCTCAGCGACCGATGTGCCGCACGGCGATGTTCTGGGCCGCCTGGACGATGGGGTAGGAGGTGGGACCGGAGGTCAAAAGCGGATGGGTGGCGACCTGGAGATTGAGCAGATCGAAGACTGTCATCCGTTTTTCGATGATGACGCCCAGAATGTTGATCATCTCTCCGACGTCGATGCCGCCGATCACCTGCGCACCGATGACGATCCCGCTGGTGGCCATCGCGACAAGGCGTACCGCCTGCCGATGGTTGTTGGGGAGTTTGGCCGGGTGTTTGCCGTCGACGATGACGGTGGAACTGACGGTATTGATACTCTGCTTGGTCGCATCCTCTTCGGTGATTCCCGCCGAGGCGAAACAGGTGTCAGCGATGACGGTGGAAAAGATATCGATGGTTCCGCTGAAGTTTTTGACGAGATTGATCTTGTAGAGATTGGCCGCCGCGACCCGGGCTTCAGCGGTGGCGGTGGAGGCGAGCATGATCGGAACCGTTCGTTTGGTGAGAAAATGGCGCTTTTCGGCGCAGTCTCCGATCGCGAAGACATCGGGCTGCGTCGTGCGCATGTATTCGTCGACATAGATCGTGTCGTATTGACGCATGCTCAGGCCGCTCCGGCGGGCGAGCTCGGTATTGGGGCGGTACCCCGTCGCCAGGATCACTCCGTCGACTGCCAGAGTCTCCCCGCCGTCGAGTTCGATGCCGGAGGCTTTGCCCCTTTCGTCGACGAGGATTTTCATCGTACGTCGGTTTTTGTGGAAGCGGACGCTCTCGTGCAACATCTTCTCCTCCATGTAATCGGAGAGTTCCGGATCGAAGGCGTGTTTGAGGAGACGGCTGCCTACCAGATGGACCTGTTTGCCGCTGTGGGCCAGTTCGCCGGCGATCTCGACCCCGATGAAACCGGTCCCGATGACGGCGATCGTTCCCATCGCTTGAACTTTCTCATGCATCGTCAAAATGTACTCCGGATCTTTGGGAACGAAGAAAACACCTTCGGCATCGACGTTATCGATCGCGGGTTTACGGGGAATCGAACCGGTGGCAAGAATGAGCTTTTCGTAGCCGTACTCTTCTCCCACGCTTCCCCGAAGGGTTTTGCTCCCGAAATCGATCGCCGTGATTTCGTCATGGATCAGTTCGACTCCCATCTTCTGAGCCCGGGCACCGCAGGGAATCATATCGTCCTCCGGCGAATCGAGCATCGTCCCGAAGACGTAGGGAATCCCGCAGGGAACCAGCGACTTTTCCCCTTTTTTGACCACCGTCACCTTTTTGTCGGAATAGTATTGCCTGGAGGTCGCCGCGGCAACCATCCCTGCCGGACCTCCGCCGACGATAAGGATATCCGTTCGTTTCATTTCGCCCCTCCGCTTCTATATTTGCGGAAACGGCCGACAAGAGCATCCTCTCTCTCCTCTACTCTGATCTCTCCGTCAAAAGGCGGTTTGTGATCGCGCAGGATTTGGATCAGATCGTCGAGAACCAGACCGTAATGATTTTTCAGAGGGAAGGTGATGGAGGAGATATGGGAGCGGAGAAAACGGTCGGCCAACTTACGCAAGAGACAGACATAAACCGTCTCGTTGGTAACGTACTGTAGATAGTACTCACGCATCGATTCGATGTTGCCCAGCCATGCCCGCTTCTCATCGGGGCTCAGACGCTCCGTCTTTTCGACTTTGCGACGCAGCTCTTCGATCAATTCACGGGTCTTTCGCTCCCGCTCTTCGAGAAGCGTATCGATATCGCCGCACTGCTCCCGTACCTTTTCCTCCAATTCGCCACCCCGATAGGGGAGGCTACGGGGCTCCTTGAAGTGCTGCTCTTCCTGTTCCGTATCAAAATCTAGAGTTTCAAGCAGTTCGAGGGTGGGACTGATGAACCCGTAACGATCCGGTTGGGTGGTGTCAAAAGAGACACCGTGTTGGTTGACAATGGGTTTGGGACCTACTTCGTAAAGTTTCATTTTTTCTCCTTTTTATTCGTTTGTAAACATTTTCCGTTTTTTTCACCGGGTGGAAAGCGACGCGGCCGCCTCTTTCTCGCCGGAGGGTCATTCCTCTTTTTGCGCCTCGTGCAGTTTGAGTAGGGCGTTTTTGAGTTCCTGCTCACTCTTTTGCAGCTCTGCAAGAGCGACCCGGCGCGCCTTTTTCCCCTCTTCGGCAATGCGAAGGGAGTCGTCGAGCGTGGCGATCAGAGTGCGGTTGGCTTTTTTGATGCTGTCGATGTCGAAGATTCCCCGCTCCATCTGGCTCCGCACTTCGGCATTGGCCTGACGCAGGCTCTCGGCATTGGCTTCGAGTAGATCGTTGGTCAAATCGCCCGCTGCCCGAATCGCCCCGGCGGCTTCACGGCTTCGAAAGATCGTCACGGTCTGCGCCAACTGATTGCGCCAGAGCGGTACCGTATTGACCAGCGTCGAATCGATCTTGGCGATCAGAGATTTGTCGTTTTCCTGAATCAACCGAATCGCCGGCAGCGCCTGCATCGCTACCTGACGCGAGAGGCGAAGATCGTGTACCCGACGCTCAAGATCGTCCCGGAAACCGCGCAATTCGCGCAACTCCTGCACCGCCGACATCTCCCCGCTTTCGGCCTTGGCTTCGTACTCCGGCACTGTTTTCTCCTCCAACTCCCGAAGCTTTCTTTCCCCCGCTTCGATGTAGAGCTCCAACTGACGGAAGTAGTCCAGATTGGCTTCGTAGAGTTTGTCCAGGGCTACCAGATCCGCCGTCAACTGTGCCTTGTGCCGTTCCAGGTCGACGGCGATGACGTCGAGTTGGTTACGCACCTCCTCGTAGCGCTGGATGAAGAGCGCCAGGGGTTGACTCTTTCCCAACAGTTTCTCCCACCAGGAGAGTTTTTTGTTGGGATCGAGTGCGTCGATGTCGAAGCCCCGAATCGCCGCGACCATCCGATTGAGTGACTCACCCGCTTCCGCTGTCTCTTTGTTTTTCACCCCCTCGATCATCCGGTTGGAGATCTCATCCAGCTTCGCCTGGGCTTCGGAGCCGAATCGGATCACCGAGCTACGCTCCTTCGGATCGAGACGCGCCATCGCCTCTTCAACCCTTTTCTCCTCCTCCGCTGCGGGTCGCTCCTTTTCCGACAGATTTAGACTTTTTTTCTCGCGCTGCTTTTTTTTCAACTCCTCCATGCTTCTCCTTTGTTTCGTATTTCGTCTTTCGTTATTCGTTTTTCGATTAAGGCGATCCTTTCCCCTCTCCTGCCGACAAACAGCTAAACACAAAATACGAATGATTACTCTTTGATCTGCTTACGTAACGCGTCGATCTGCACATCCAGATCGAACCGTTTGCTCTCGTTCAGACGGTGAAGTTCCCCATCGAAGCGCTCCTGTACCTCCTCCAGAAGCCGTTGGAGTCTCCGACGGCTCTCATCATCCACCGTCTCCCGATCCAGATCGACGTAACGTTCGGTCACACGGGCCACTCCTTCGAGATAGACGACGAGAAATCGGCGTGCATCGCGGAGCTTGATCGGGTCGCGTTCGATCACGGCGAGAATCTCCTCCGCCTGCTCCAACGCATACTCGATCGATCGATGCAGCGTCAAGTCGTGGATCTTTCGACTGTGGAGGCGGATCGTCTCCAGGGTATCACGCGCTTCATCGAGACTCCGCAAAAGGAAATCGGCATCCATCCCCTCCAGATCCGGAAGCTTGTCCCGACGCGGATCGACACCGTAGTAGAGCACGACCCCCGTTCCGCCGACAATCGCAGCGAAGACCGAGGCTCCGATGGAGGCATGACCTGCGAAATATCCCAGGAGAAAAATCGTTGCCGCCAGCAGCAGCGCACCCACGATTTTCCAGGGAATGCGGGGAGCACGCGCCACATCGGCCTCCTCATAATCAAGGCTTTGGCGGATACCGTGACTGACCGCGGCTGCCGCCCCGCCCCAGAGCAGGAAAGCGGCCAATTTCAGCAAAAAGAGCCGCACATTCCCGCCGATGAGCGAAACCATCAATGAAAGAAGCAGCGGCAACATCAGAAGATAAAGCAGCAGCGCTCCCGTCCGACGCTGCCATTTCTTCCCCAATTGAACGATGGTCGTGGACATTTCGATCCTCAGAAGCTAACGACGATCGCCCAGCCGAGGGCATAGAGAATAAAAAGAAAACCGAGCACTTTCGTATAAGCCATCCGCCCTCCTCCGTCTTTGAACCCAATCTTAGCACAATGTTTTCAACCGAATCCCAAAACGATGAAATAACGGCCGAATTTGGCCAGAGAGACGATCAGGAGAAATCTGCGCCAATCGTAGTGCAACGCTCCGGCAACGAAGGTCAGAGGATCTCCGATGACCGGTACCCAGCTGAGCCAGAGACTCCAGCCGCCCCATCGATCGAAGAAGGCTTCACTACGCGCCAGACCCCGCTTCGAGATTCGTCCATGATCCAAAAGCCAGTCGACCCCCTTGCGTCCGATCCAGTAGTTGAGCAAAGAGCCCAGGGTATTGCCGCCGCCCGCGGCCAGCAAAAGCCCCCAGGGATCCGCCCCGCTCTGCAGGGCATAGTAGAGAGTCGCTTCGCTGGAGAGCGGCAGGAGCGTCGCGGCGGCGAAAGCTACGGTGAAAAGGCTCAGGTAGATCAACGCAGCGGAGACTTTTTGAGGCAGCGGGCCGTCACTTTGACCCGGGCGTCACTGAGCTCGAAGGAGTCTCCCTCTTCGAGACGCTCCAAAGAGATAAGGCGACCCTCCCGGCTGATCTGCGCCCACCCCTCTCGGCTCCGCAGACGGGGATCGAGACGCTTCATCTGCTCCTGCAATCCCCTCAGTCGGCTCTCTTTGCGCTCCAAGAGGCGGCGGATACCCTCCTGTGTCCGGGCCTGCAACGGAGTGAGCTCTTCGCCGAAACGGCTCAAGCGGTAGCGCATCGCATCGGAGAGTTCCCGACGCTGCCGCTCGAAGCTCTCGGCGATGCGCTGCAGACGGTTGAGGACCGACGCACGGCGCAAAGCCTCCTCTTCCCGCCGAAGTATCTCCCCTTTTCGGCGCAAGATCTCTCTCATCCTGCGCCCGATCCTCTCCTCCATCTCATCCAGGCTCCAAAGCAGTTCGTTACGATCGGGCAGGACCATCTCCATCGCGGCGCTGGGGGTCGGTGCCCGCAGATCCGCCACAAAATCGGAGATCAACGTATCCACCTCATGTCCCACGGCACTGACGATCGGCGTATGGGCGGCATAAATGGCGTCGGCCACGATCTCTTCGTTGAAAGCCCAGAGATCCTCGACACTTCCGCCGCCGCGCCCCGTGACGATCAGGTCGACCCCGAGCCGATCGGCTGCGGCGATGCCTCGGGCGATCTCCTTCGCCGCCGTCTCCCCCTGAACCAGGACGTCGATCACCGTGATCTCCGTCAGCGGCCACCGCTTGGCCGCTACTTTGAGCATGTCCTGCAGCGCCGCACCTCCCGCGGCGGTCACCAGCGCGATCTTTCGGGGATATTTCGGCAAACTTTTTTTACGTTCCGCCGCGAAGTACCCCTTGGTTTCCAGCTTCTTCTTGAGCTGCTCGAAAGCCAGAGCCAACGCTCCGCGCCCATAGGGTTCGACATGCACGGCGATGAGCTGATACTCCCCCCGGGG
>WFQO01000121.1 GCA_015486995.1 Nitratifractor sp.
ACGCCAACGTAGGCGATTTCAAGGGTGACAAGAACGGTATGGTCAAAGTTCCCACCCTCCGTAATATTCTCGAGACCCGCCCCTACTTCCACAACGGTGCGGTCTGGAGCATCGAAGAGGCGATCAAGATTATGGGCGAGACTCAGCTGGGCACCACTATCAGTGATGAAGAGACGATGAAGATCAAAGCCTTCTTCGGTGCGCTTACCGGCAAGAAACCCTACGTTCGCTATCCCATGCTGCCCGCCAGCAACGATAAAACTCCCAAGCCCGATCTAAAGTAAACTGCTGGATACCCGATCGGGGTATCCACAAAATTTATTGTTTCCTTTTTATCCAACCTCCACTACTTGGCATTTCAATAATAGACATAATAGAGAGGACATTCTTAGAAAATTACCCTTTACTCATGCCTTAGATGTCGCTATGATATTTGACAAATATCTGACCAAGGAGTGACAATGGGTGAAAGTTACGGTGCAAGAGATATCGTGCGCAATCCGTCTCTTCTGAGAATTGCCCCGGAGGAGAGTTTCGTCGTCGAAGACAAAAAGGCGCACAAGCGGCTCGGGGTTTATATCGGGCCGAAACTCGCCGAGGAATTTTTCGAGTATCTCCGCAAGAAGGAACTCCTCGAAGCGGCCCGTAAGATCAAAGAGAGTGCCGTCGAAGAGAACCGTCTGCTGGAAGGGAGCCTCGGCGATGGGCTATAAACGCGGGGATATCGTCCTGGTCGATTTCAATCCTCAGAAGAAGAAAGAAGAGGTCGGGAAGGTCCGCCCTGCGGTCATCCTGTCCGATACGCAACTCAACGAAGTTCTGGATCTGGTGACGGTCGTGGCGTTGACGACCAATCTCATCGATGATGCGGAACCGCTGCGGATCCGGATCGCTCCAAGAGGAGGTCTCGAAAAAGAGAGCGATGCGATGGTGGAGCAGCTTCGCAGTGTCTCCAAACGGCGCCTGGGAGAGAGGCTGGCCTCTCTGAGCGAAGAGGAACTCGAAAAGATAGCCTACGGGGTGCGGACAATGCTTGAATTGTGATTCATCGATAATTTGTATGAATTCCACAACACTATTATTGGTAAAATGTTGTAAAAAATAGACAATAGTAGTCGAAAAAAGTCTGCCCGACTCTTTTGTCGTAGCCGACGATATCGAAATCGGATTTGGGAATAAAATTCCGCTTTGGCTCTTCGGGTTTTTGTATTGATCCAGGGGGGCTGAGATCGAAGGGACATCCCGGCGATGCCGAAAACCGAGTGTCGATAGGGCATAGCCAAAAAAAGATACCGGCAAGACATATTTGGGAAGAAGAGTCTGGTAGAATGGAAAGTGATGAAAAAGTTCGAACTGAGCCTCGCCACCGTCTATCTCGTCGCGTATACGTTTTTTCTGCTCGTCGCGTCGGAGCTGATGGTCTGGATCGAACCGGCCAATTACCGCAACTTCTTCGACGGGCTCTGGTGGGCCATTGTCACCGCCACGACGGTGGGATACGGCGATATGGTCCCGCATACGGAGGCGGGAAAATTTCTGGCGGTGCTGATCATCATCGGCGGGGTGATCGCAGTGGCGGCCTTTACCGCACTGATGACCAGCCGGCTGGTGGCGCGGACTTTCTTTTCCCGGAAAAGGTATGAAATGCTCGATACTTTGGAAAATCATCTGGTGATCTGCGGTTTCAAAAGCCCCCGCAAAGAGGTGCTGGAGAGTTTCAAGCGCCACTACGGTGATCGGATCGTCATCGTTTATCCCGAACTGAGCCCGGAGCTGGAGAAGACTCTTGAGGAGCACAACCTCAAATTCGCCCAGGGGGAGTACAACGACGAAGCGGTGCTCAAAGAGGCCCGCATCGAAAAGGCCGACAAGGTGATGATCCTCAATATGCACGATCAATTCGCCGACGCCAAGGTCCTCGAGACGGTCATCGTCATCCGCTCCCTCAATCCGACCGTCTACATCATCGCCGAGATCAACGACGCCAAATACGAAAACTACCTCGTCAAAAGTAAATGCAACGAGATCATCATGAGCGAGGAGTACAACCGCTTCCTCCTCTCCAAATCGATCACCGAACCGGGAATGTCCAAGGTGGTGCGCAACCTTCTGCGTACCCAGAATTTCCAGATCGTCACCCGGCATCCCTTCGTCGGCAAAGCCTACAAAGAGGCCTTTGACAGCAGCCTCGAAAAGGGGGAGATCCTGCTGGGGGTGATCCGCAACTACATCACCGAGGCGGAGCTGAAAAAGATCGTTCTGCAGAAGCTTCATTTCGGCGGAGAGACCGAAAAGTACAAAACCCTGCTCAACCAGATCAAACACAACGAGATCGAGATGGAGGTGATCATCAATCCCGAGGACGACTTCCTCATCCCCGAGTTCGCCGCCATTATCGTCATGGAGAGAAAAAATGGACAGACTGCTTGAAGGAGTGAGCGCCAAAGCGCGTGACGCGTTTCTGGCCCGATGCAAAGAAGAAAAAGTCCCCAAAGGAACCGTATTGAAAAAAGAGGGCCAATCCGCTCCGGGAGCTTTCTCCCTGGAAAAAGGAACCCTCTCGATCCGCCGCCGATCGGGTGACGAAGAGATGGAGGTGGCCGTCGCCACGCCGAAAGACGGGATCCTCTTTTCCCTGACCTGCCTGGTGGACGGTGGGCCGAGCCTGACGACCGTCGTCGTGGTGGAGGAGTGCACGATCCGACGGATCGACCGGGCGGATTGCGACGCTTTCTGCGCCGAAGAGCCCGAAGCCGCGGCCGAAGTCTTGCGCAATCTCAGCCGTCTTTTGGCCGGCCATCTACGCAAGAGCGACGCCAAAATCGCCGAAATGTACAAAACACTCGAAGAGGTGCTCTGATGAATCCCAAACTCGAACTGCTCAAAGAGATCTACCGGCTCGATCCGAACGACCTGCCTCAGCGCAAAGAGGCGCTGGAGAAGGTCAAACCCTTCGCCGACGAAATCATGGACCGTTTTTACGAAAAACTTCTGGAAAAGGAGGATTTCGCCCGCTTCATCCCCACGGAGCGGATCCCGGAGCTCAAGGCTAAGCAGATCGCTTTTGTCGTGGAACTGCTCTCCAAGCCCTTCGACGAAAAGCTCTATCGCCGTATCGCCCGGGTGGGGATCGTCCACTACCACATCCGCCTCGATCCGCTCTATATGTCCTACGGCTACCATCTCCTCTCGGAGCTCATCCTGGAGCAGTCCCACAAAGACCCGAGCCTCCTGCCTTATCTGAAATTGATCATCAAATACCTCAAAGTCTCCGAAGCGATTATGGGCGAAGAGTATTTCGCCCAGAAGAGCCTGGCCGAATCCCCTTACCGGGCCAACGATCTCTTTGTCGCCGTCAACCGGCTGCATACGGCCTATATGGGGTGCCGGGAATCTTTTGAAAATCTTCGGGTCGATCCCGAAGCCCATAGTGCCTTCGAGAAAGCGTTGGAGGAGCTGCGGGAACACCGGGAGGTGTTGGCGGAGGCGGGCTTCGATCTGGCGACGATCAAGCGCTTCTGCACCGAATACGCCAAGGCCCCGAGTGAAACGACCGTGCAAGCCCTGCGACGGGCGGTGGAGCGGCCTCTCAACGACCTCTCGGTGACCGCCTACCTCTCCCTGGGCAGCTCCCTGGCGAGCCTGCGGGCGATGACCGACATCGTCTATCGCCGCCTCGTGACCAACGAGCGTAGCCTCACTCCGGAGAGGGCCAGGGAGAATATCCGCCGCATTCTAGGAGAGAATTTCGGCTGGGCCGTCGCGCGGCTCGATTTTCTGGAGCACGAACCCCGGGAAGGGAGCTACGACCTCGTCAAACATCTAAGCCTGGGGGAGTCCGTCTTCTACCTGGCTGTCGGTGTACGCGAACTCTCCAACCGCCTCTATGTCCTGGAACAGATCGATCTCCTGGGCGAAGCGATCAAGCTGACGCTCTACCTGCACGAGAAGGAAAGTCGCTAAAGCTTTCCGGGAAGGCTAGTGAGATCGATATATCAAACTATTTTGATATAATGGCCGGAAATTTCACTTCTAAGGAAAGCAACGATGCAAACCCCCACTCCTGAAATGGTCGAAAAGATGATGCTGGAGAAGTTTGGAGAAGTTCCCGGATCCATCGAAGCCGCCAAAGCGATCGATCCCTCCTTTTTGGTCGAGCAGACGATGAGTGCCAAGATGGGGACGATGAGTGCCAAGAACGCCCTCGATCCTGTCTCTTATA
>WFQO01000122.1 GCA_015486995.1 Nitratifractor sp.
ATGCAGAATCTGGGGATGTATCGCCTCCAGCAGTACGACAAGAGACGCCTGGGGATGCACTGGCAGATCCACAAAGATGCCAGCCATTTCTTCGATCAATATCGGGAAGCGGGAAAGAAGATGCCCGTCTCCGTCGCCATCGGGGGCGATCCTCTCTACATCTGGTGCGGCCAGGCACCGATGCCTCACGGGATGTTCGAGATGCTGCTCTACGGCTTTATTCGCGGCAAAAACGCCCAGCTGGTCAAATCGATCAGCAACGATATCTATATCCCCCGGGATGTGGATCTCGTCATCGAAGGCTTTGTCGATCCCGAAGCGATGGAGGTGGAGGGGCCTTTCGGGGACCATACCGGCTACTACACCTTGCCCGAACCCTTCCCGGTATTGGAGGTGGAGACGATCACAATGAAAAAGAAGCCGGTCTTCGCCGCGACGGTGGTGGGCAAGCCGCCGCTGGAGGACAAATATATGGGATGGGCGACGGAGCGAATCTTTTTGCCGATGCTCAAGCCGATGGCCCCCGATCTTCTCGACTACAATATGCCTGAAAACGGTGTTTTTCACAATCTGATCCTGGCCAAGATGAAGGTCCACTACAAAGGGCATGCCCAGCAGTTTATGCACGCCTTTTGGGGGGTGGGGCAGATGAGTTTCGTCAAGCATGCGATCTTCGTCGGTGAAGAGGCGCCGCCGCTGGAAGAGTATGAAGCACTTACCCGGCATATCCTGGAGCGCCTCGATCCCGCCAAAATCCTCATCACCGAAGGGATCGTGGATCAACTTGACCACGCGTCGCCCCAGACCCTGGTGGGGGGCAAACTCGGGATCGATGCCACCGGACCGAAAATGCCTGATGCGGTCCAACAGCGGCTCAGTGATCGGGAATTGCTGGAAAAGATGCGGCAGGAGGCGCCGGAGATCATCGCATTGAAACAGTATATGAGCGAGACTCCCACCCCCATTACCGTCGTCGCCGTACGCAAAGAGCGCTCTGTCAAGGCGACGCTGGACGCCTTGACACCTTTGGCGCGTTATGTGGCGATTGTGGTCGTCGTGGATGCCGAAAACAACGACCTGGCAAATCCTTACCTCCTGCTCTGGCGGGTCGTCAACAACATCGATGCCCGGCGGGACATTCTGCTCGATCCTTTCATCGCCATCGACGGCACCAACAAAAACCTCCTCGACGGGTATGTCCGGGAGTGGCCGGGAGACACCCACTGCGATCCTGAGGTTCTCGAGCGACTGAAAGAAAAGGGATTGATCGATATCGACGACGGGGAGATCCGGCGATGGGGGCTGCTTCCTTTCAATCTCTACAAAGAGGAGTAGATAAGTCAATTTTAAGCTCTAAAAAGCTAAAATTTTCTTCTCAATAAAAATTATCCAAAGGAGATCATTATGATCGTTACCAAAAAAGCCCCTGATTTCACCGCTGCCGCCGTTCTGGCCGACGGAAGCATCGTCGAAGACTTCAACCTCTACGACAACATCGGAGAAAAAGGTGCCGTCCTCTTCTTCTACCCCCTGGACTTCACCTTCGTTTGCCCCTCCGAGCTGATCGCTTTCGACCATCGCCTCAAAGAGTTTCACGATCGCGGTATCACCGTCATCGGCTGCTCCGTCGACAGCCAGTACAGTCACTTCGCTTGGAGAGAGACTCCCGTCGACAAGGGCGGCATCGGCCGGGTCGGCTACCCTCTCGTCGCTGACTTGACCAAGCAGATCGCCCGCGATTACGACGTGCTTCTGGACGAAGCGGTCGCCCTGCGCGGATCTTTCCTGATCGACAAAGACGGTACGGTCCGTCACGCCGTCATCAACGACCTGCCCCTGGGCCGGAACATCGACGAAATGCTCCGGATGGTCGACGCGATGCTCTTCACCAACGAGCACGGCGAAGTCTGCCCCGCCGGCTGGCACAAAGGTGAAGAGGGAATGAAGGCCGATACCGAAGGTGTCGCCGAATACCTCGCCAAGCACGCCGAAGAGCTCTAAAAAATTTCGATAAAATATCTCTCTTCGTCGCCACCGAACCCCGAATCGGGGCTCCGGCCGTCGAAGAGGAATAAAAAAGCGGGCAGTGCGGAGTGTTTAAAAA
>WFQO01000123.1 GCA_015486995.1 Nitratifractor sp.
CCGGTAACGCCGATCTTCGCCCCCTCTTTGCGGCGTTTGCGGAAGTGACCGATCTCTGAGAAGAGTTTGGCGACGGGCTTTTCACGCACGGAACAGGTGTTGATGATCAGCAGATCCGCCTCTTCCATCCGGTTCGTCAGCTCGTACGCCTCTTTGGCCCCCAGCTCCGCGACGATGTGCTCGCTGTCGCGGACGTTCATCGCACAACCGAGGGTTTCGATGTAGAGTTTTTTCTTCATTGGCGGCCCGTCACTGCTGGACGATGTGGACCTCGTAGATGTACTCATCCTCATTGAGGCCGTACTTGACCTCCCGCATATAGACGTTGTAGCCCTTCTCCTCAAAATATTCGATCATCGCTTTGAGATCTTTGTGGGAATTTTCCCGATCGAAATAGAAGATCGATTTCTGGGGCAGCATCTCTTCGAGCTTGCTTAGCTCGATACTTTTGGGTTTCGCTTTCAACGTGGTTCGTGCCAGTTTCAGTTTCATCGTTACTTTTACCTTTTATCGGGGCTTTTGCGTCACTATTTATTTTGATTATACTTTATTTCTCGTAAAGCTCGGATTAGCTATAATCAAAGCCTCCAAGAAATCGAGCACTCCCGCCCAAAAAGTAACTCCAGAAGCCGAATTACAGATCAGAACGCAACGTGCCCGAAAAGACGAAAGGAAAGAAATGCAGAAAATATTGTCCATCATCGAATCGATCGCCCACGAAAAGAATATCTCCGTCGACAACGCGATGGAAGCCTTCAAGGAGGCGCTGGCCAATACCGCCAAGCGCCTGGTGGGCGAAGAGGGGACCTATGAAGTGGAGATCGATCCCGATGAGCAGAACTACCACATCTACAAAGTCCTCACCGTCGTCCCCGACGACGATCCCCGTCTCGAAGAGGACCCCGAGAGCTATATCCCGATGGAGGAAGCCGTCGAGTACGACCCCGACATCGAGCCCGGCGACCAGATCCGCAGCGAGATCCATCTCGAAGAGTACGGGCGCACCGCCGCGGCCAACCTCTTCCAGGAACTGGAGTACCATATCCAGCGCCGCATCGAGCAGGATCTCTTCGAGAAGTACAAATCCCGCGTGGGCAGCATCATTATCGGAACCGTCAGCCGGGTCGACGACGCCGGCAACACCTACGTCGAGATCGGCGAACTCAGCGGGATCCTCAGCCAGCGCAACCGGATCAAGGGCGAAAGCTTCAAAACCGGAGACACGCTCAAAGCCCTGTTGCGTTTCGTCACTATCGACCCCAAATACGGTATGTACCTGGAGTTGACCCGCACCTCTCCCAAATTCCTCGAAGCACTGATGAAACGTGAAGTTCCCGAGATCCAAGACGGTGCCGTGGAGATCGTCTCCGCCGCCCGGATCCCCGGAGAGCGGGCCAAAGTCGCACTCAAAAGCGATCGCCCCGACATCGACCCCATCGGCGCCGCCGTGGGCCAGCGGGGGGTACGGATCAACGCCGTCAGCGCCGAACTCTGCGGAGAGAACATCGACTGTATCGAATACTCTCCGATCCCCGAGATCTTCATCACCCGTGCGCTCTCCCCCGCCATCGTCCAGAGCGTACGCATCGAAAACAACAACACCGCCGACCAAAAAGCCATCGTTGACATCACCGCTGACCAGAAGGCCAAAGCCATTGGCAAGAGCGGCATCAACATCCGCCTCGCCTCGATGCTCACCAAATACCAAATCGAACTCAACGAAGTCGAAGGCGTCACCGAACGTGCTCCCGAAGCCGGCAAAAACCAGGAGAAGACGAAAGATCTCTCCGCCCTCGAGAATCTCTTCAAATAACTACGGAGGGGGCAAACAATCCCTCTTCTCTCATCAATCCGTGCACCGATAGATTTAACCCATTTTATACGAGAGAAAGTGTTTCAGATGTGTCGATACTCGGTGCATAGGGGGGAGAAGCCTCAAACAAAGGCAAACTGCTTTGCCTTTGTTACTCCGCACGACGCCGCGTCTATGCCGCAGGCATCGCGGACGGCCGATGACATTCGCTTCAATCGCCCATGCCGCCGATGATCGATGCGGATGAGGCGCTTACTATTGCACATAGAATGGATTTAATCCGAATGATGTAGAAATATGGAATCTTTCAATCTGCTTTCCATACGTTTAATAGAAACGACATACAATGATTTTATTCATGGATCAGGTAAGTTTTATATATGAAGAGATACGCAATCCGCTCGGGGATTCATCCCCCTCAACGGAATTTAAAGAAGCTTAATGTCTGACCCGAATTCCGGGACACCAATCATCACCTTTCCAATTTCCGACTGCACGAACTTTATAATCAAAAAGCCAGGGACCCGTGGGAAGTGTACTTCTGGGGATCCGATAGGTAACACTGTAAATATTGTCTCCATCCGGATCCGTCAATTTAACGAGTCTCTTTCCGATTTTAACCGGATTGTTTCCATTGTAAAGAGCGACGATCTTCGCCTTCCCGATAATCTCCGCATTGAAAGTGACCCTACCCCCTGCTCTGGTAATGTGGGGAGTCACCCAACATTTGGTGATTCCGTTTCTCGGACAGCTACCGTTGACATCTTCCGGATAGAAAGGATCAATGTAACCTCCATCAATTTCAGGGGCACCCACACCGACGCCGGGCGCTCCGGTTCCGTAGAGTCCTTTGAAAGAGAGTACAACATTGATGGGAATGGTTTCTCCCACATCGACGGTTACATTGGCTTCATCTTTCAATGTCCCGTCATCCCATAAAACAAATTGGACAATGTCCTGTCCCTTCCCCGTATCGTCGTCTGTTCCGGTGATCGTCCCCGTAATTATATATTCGTTGTAGCTGCACTTCCCCTCTTCGGCTACAGTCTGTGTTCCTGTGATATGGATATCTCCGGTTGCCTGAGGTGCGATGCTTCCTCCGTCCACCGGTCCGTTCGGCCCTGCCCATAGAACACAGCTTCCTACTACCAGGGAAAACCAAATCTTTTTATGTTTCATTTCTCTTCCTCCTTTTTTGGAATAAATGTATCTTACAGGAATATATCTTAATGAATGTTGAAAAAAATATCCATATTTTCTAACTAAAAAATATGGAAATTTGTAATAAGAATTATGACTAAACGTTATAGTTCTGACCTCACCGCTGCCGGTGCGGGTCGATCCAGAGCAGAACCAGGTCGGCGATCACGTTGCCCAGCAGAGTCAGAAAAGCTCCGACGACGAGGATGCCCATAATGACGGGATAGTCCCTCGACAGGGCGCTCTGGTAGAAGAGCAGCCCCATGCCGTCGATGGAGA
>WFQO01000124.1 GCA_015486995.1 Nitratifractor sp.
GATATAAAGGATAAAGGATGGGAAGAGAGAGGGTGCTAAGATCGATGGTCGCGGTTATGGGTTTTGCTTTCATTCTGGTAGTGGCGGGATGTGGGAGTTCGGGAAATTCTGTAAAAAAAGAGAACGCTCTCACGATCGATTCGATTTCGATCGAGGGAAACGGTAGTGCACTTTTCCATCCCGGAGACAATGTGACCGTTCAAACAGTTGTCGTTAGAAACGGGGATGATGGGGACGGGCAGGTGCAGATCGATTATTACCTTTTCGATCGGCATGAGGTGGAGGAGAATACGAGCGCCGGAGAAAATCCGGTCGAAGGGGTCTATCATCTCGGTAGCATCCGTCTGAGGCCGGAGGAGATCGACGGAGCGAAAACCCTTCTGCAAGAGTGGGTCCTGCCTCCGGAGATCGCCCGCAGTGGAGAGTATTTCATCACGGCGGTGGTCGATCCCATGCGCTGGGTACCTTACAACAAGAGTAACCCCGACAAACCCAAAGGGATTCCCGAAGCCAAAGCTTTTCTGGAGATCTCTGTGAATCCCGATGCCGATGCCGTCCATTTTATGGCGGTGGAATTCGGGGAGCGGGAGGCATGGATCGACACCAATGCGACGACGGCGATCTATCGGGATCCTCCCTTTTACGCATCGGTTCACCTACGGACTGACCGCCCGGACCGGCGGGTCACCTTTCGGGCACAGATGCAAGTCGACGGGGTTTGGGAAGACTTGGAGATTTGGGACAGCCGCACGATGCAATTCGCTGCGGAAGTGAGTTACGAGCCGGATATTGTCGGGATGGAATATCTCTTTCCCCTTTTCATCAATGTGAGTGGAAACGAACTTTTTGAGAAATTGAAAGAGGAAGCGCTTTACGCCCATGAAGATGAGGCACGGCATTCGCTGCGGATTCTTGCCGATGTCGGAGGAATCGCCAAGAATGGAAGCGCGGAAACGAAGAGTCAAACGGTCTACCATACGGACGTAGGGATTCACCTTTACGACGGGGGGCACCCGATGCCCACGACGATCGTCGGGGTGGGAGCCGATCTCAAAGGAGGGCATATCCCGATTCTCGGAAAGAAAAAGTATTTTGCCGTCGGTTTCGAGCCCAAAGGGCACGCCGGATTCGATCTCGTTCCGATGCCGGGATTCAACGTTTCCGCTTCGGTGGAAATTCCACTCTACATCGGCGGTGCTTACAACCGGTTGGTCAAATACACTCTCCGCTATTCCAAAAACATTACGGCATTGGCTGATGAGATCTCCACCAACAACGGTGGACAGACCAAAGTCTATTTTCTAGAAAACCTCGTCTATAAAGAGGATGATTTCGGTCGCCAGTTAGATTGGTCGAACGAAGACAATCTCACATTCGATCATACCTTCGCCAATGCCGATTTTATAGTGGGTCCGGTTCCTGTCACCGTCGGTTTCGGAGGGCGGGGAGTTTTCCGTTACCAATATTATGTCCGTTTCACCGATCGCCTGGAAGGAAATCTGATGCTTCATCCCTACGCGGCCGCCTTTGTCCGGGGCGGGGTCGGAGTTCCCGATGCCAGTGTGGGGGTCGAAGCGGATCTCGTTATCTTCGATGATACCTTCAAGGCACCGGCCGTTGTCGAACCGACGATCATCAGCGGAAACGTTGTCGATGGGAAAGTGGAACTCGACGAGATTGGAGTGGGCATCGATTTCAAGGCCCATAACAGCGTGGAAGTGTTGACCGGGAAAGTAGGGTTGTATTGTGATTACAAGACCGTCAAATGGTGTACAAAGAGTTGTTGCGGCGTTACCTCTCCACCTTATCCCTGTGGAACCAAGGAGGGAGAGAGCCATCTGTGGTTTTATCACTATCCCCACGCACTCTTCAAAGACAAGCGCTACCTCGTCGATTTTAACAAATCCTATATGATGAATAAGCAATGAGGCGCGGGTTACTGTTCGTGGGAACGATTCTCCTAATCCTTCTTTCGGTTTTTCCGCTTTGGAAGGGGGAAAAAAAGGGGAAGCGTACCGAAAACTTTCATCTTCGTCAACGCCTACGGTATGAGACGGTTCTCCTCTTTTCCATGGAAAAACGGCAGAGCCTTCCCTTACGGACGAGAGTCGAATGGATCGTGAATGTCGACGGAAACAAGACGGAGGATGGAAAGTTTCGAATCTCTCTCGGGCTTGGCCAATGCCGTGCGGAAGCGAATGGGAAACCTCTGCCAAAGCTTTGCGGGATTTATCGCTCGCCACTGAATCTACTGCTGGATTCCGAAGGGAAAATCCTTGCCGTCGAAACTCCCGATGAAGCAAGTGAAAAAGGGAAAAAGCTTCTTGCCGGCCTAGCTCGAAGTATGGAGATACTGCACCATAACGTCGAAGCGAACGTCACGGAAACCTTGGGGACCCTGGAAGCGGTGTTTCGTCATCGCGGCGACGGAATCGAAAGAAGATACATACGATTCGTCCGGGTGAACGCCCCCTGGAAAGAGGGGAAAGTTCAGGCCTCCAACAGCCTTTGCCGTTTAGCCGGGGACGTTCCGTGGTGTCGGCAGCTTGAGAGCCGAGATCGTTTCGTGCTTTCCAACAGTTGGGGAATCGTGACGATCGACCGAAATATCTCTCTTTTCCTCTATGGGGGAGATCTGCCCGGGAATCCACCGGCAGTCGCTATACCTGTTTCGAAAAAAAGTTCCGAGACGGAAAAAGGGCTCGGAGAAAAGGAAGAGAGAGAAGAAGGAAATCCCGATACCCGAACCATTATGCAGCGTATCCGATCATCGCATGAAAGTATGGGCAGGAAAAGAGAGTGGATTATGCTTCTGGCCAAACGAGCGAGCCCGGAAGATCAGCGAGCATTGCAGGACCTGATCCTGGACGACAGTGCAGGTCGAAAACTGCGCTTTCAGGCAATTTTTTCTCTTTATGAATTGGGGAAGCCTCCGGTGGAGGGGTTGGTCGATTCCTTGCTCCAGGATGCCCTAGCCAAGGAAGATTTTGGCACACTTGATGCCGCACGCCTCTATGCTCTGGGAGGTCTAGCCCATCGCTATCCTGACGAAGCGATCTCGGAGCGCCTGCTCGACGCCTATCGTGACGAGAGCGATATCACGAAGCGAGCGGCTCTAATCGAAGCGCTGGGAAACAGTCGAAACGCCCAGGCACTGGAGGAGGTGGAAGAATCACTTTCCGCTGAAGCCCCATTTGCCCTGAAAGAGGCTCTCTACTCGGCTTTGCGGCATGGGCGGGGAGAACGTTCCTACCGGCGACTGCTTCGCGGCCTGGAAATACCGAAGGATGCCACTCTTTATCCGGAGATCCTGGAGTCGTTGCAAGGATACCGTATTGACGAGGAGGGATGGAAAGAATTAGGCCGTTTTGTGGAGCAGCGGCCCCTCTCCTACGATGCAACCGAGGCGTTGATCGAATTGATGGCCTCCCAGAAGCGGAATCCTCTGCGCTCGGCACTTATTGAAAGCCTGCTGAAAAATCCCCACTATAGACGGTTTACGGAAAAACTTTTTCGGCTGAAAGCCCTCGAAAAAACGGGTGAACCGGTCAATCAAGACAAAAAAACTCCGAATTAAACGTTTTTCTGCTAAAATCTCTTGACATAAGCGATCGGCTTTGGTTATAACCTTGCCAAATCCGTCGAAAAAAGGATAGTCATGGCACAAGAAGAGCTGGACAAAGCGGTCTCGGGCGAGTACGCGCTCGGTTTCGAGATCGACATCGAAGAGGACAAGGTACCGCCGGGCCTCAACGACGAGGTGATCCGTTTCATCTCCAAGAAGAAGGATGAGCCCGACTGGATGACCGAACTGCGTCTCAAGGCTTACCACAAATGGCTGGAGATGGAAGAGCCCCACTGGGGCCATCTGGAGTACGAGCCGGTGGATTATCAATCCATCAGC
>WFQO01000125.1 GCA_015486995.1 Nitratifractor sp.
AGATTGTCAGTGTGTTGAAACAGTATCGCACCGGCAAGGAGCGCCCCATCGAACGGCCCACTCACTGCCCGGTCTGCGGCAGTGAAGTCCTAGACGAAGGTCCTTTGGTCAAGTGCCAGAATATCGACTGCCCGGCTCGGGTGGTCAACTCCATCATCTACTTCGCCTCCAAAGGGTGTATGAACATCGACGGCCTGGGGGACAAGATCGTCGAGCAGCTTTATGAAGCGGGCCTGGTCAAGGAGGTGGAGGATCTCTACCATCTGACGATGGAAGACCTGCTCAAGCTCGAGGGTTTCAAGGAGAAGAAAGCCCGCAATCTTCTCGACGCCATCGAAGCGAGCAAGGGGCGGGAGTGCTGGCGCTTCGTCAACGCCCTGGGGATCGAGCACATCGGAGAGGTGGCCAGTAAGAAGATCTGTGAGACCTTCGGCCTCGATTTCCTCAAGGCCGACAAAGAGAGCCTGATGGGCATCGAGGGCTTCGGGGAAGAGATGGCCGAAAGCTTCCTGGAGTTTGTCCGGGTCAACCGGGAGAAGGTGGAGCGGCTGATGAAGATCATCCAGCCCAAAGCTCCGGAGAAAAAAGAGATCAAAGAGTCCCCTTTTACCGGCAAGCATGTGGTACTGACCGGCACGATGAAGCGCCCCCGCAGCGAGATTAAAGCCCTGCTGGAG
The DNA here is from genome assembly GCA_015486995.1 of Nitratifractor sp. Classification (GTDB taxonomy): domain Bacteria; phylum Campylobacterota; class Campylobacteria; order Campylobacterales; family Sulfurovaceae; genus Nitratifractor. The sequence continues at coordinate 678 of WFQO01000125.1, forward strand.
AGCTTGGGGGCCAAGGTAACCGGCTCGGTCTCCAAAAAGACCGATTATGTCATCTATGGAGAAGATGCCGGTAGTAAATACGAAAAGGCGAAACAGCTGGGAGTGGAGCTTATGCCCGAGGAGAAGATGTGGGAAATTGTCGAAAAAAGTCTGAAAGAGTGAAAAAAGTCGCTTCACATTTCGACGTATCGACGGAAGGGATCGGCTGCATCGATAATGTCGGTAAAGCTTTTCAGGTAAAGGTTCTGAACAATGTAGGAAAAAGAGGAAGAACCGACAAAAGTATCCCGCTCTCCGATACTTTTATGCATTGTCATACGTTCAGAGTTTTTGCGTCCAATATCGAATACGCCCGATGAGTTGATCTTCGTTGATCGGTTTAAGGATGAAATCTTCGGCACCCAAATTAAGCACCGTACTCTTTTGTGTGTCGTCGGTCGAGAGAATGATGACAGGGATTTGACTGTTCCTCGGTTCGGATCTGAAAATCTTCAAAAATTCTTTTCCATCGAGCACGGGCATGAGGATATCCAGGAGAATTACATCCACATCGGGGTGCTTTTTCAACAGACTCAGCGCTTCGGAACCGTTTTCGGCCTCTAATGTTTCACCGATTAGATCCGGGTGACGTTTGAGCAGAGCCTGGATAAGTTTGCGGTTGATGAAGTCATCATCGACGATCATAACCTTTAGATGATTCATTGTGCACCTCGAAGGTTTTTAATAAATGTAGAGAAGTTTTCAGCCGTCATTTTACCATGATATACATTGTACTCTATTCCTTCGAGGCGATCGCTCTTCTCCGGCTCACTCGTAAAGATCAATTTAATTCCTTTTTCCCGGATATTTCTTAGGGCTGCATCGCTGATCATGAACTCATCGGCAAAGACGATTTTACACTCGGGAGCTCCGATCAGCCGTTCCGCCTCCTCGGGTGTTTCGGCAACGACGAAATCCTCTTCGAGAGCTCCAAGCATTTTGGCAAGGAGTTTCCGGCTGAATGGGAGAGTCTTTGCAACGACGATTTCATGCTCCTCTACCGGAGCGGATGCTTCGATTTCTTTTTCCTTCTTCTCAGCATTGTCCTGTTTTGTCAGGACTTCCTGCTCTGTCTCTTTTTTGTTGGACAAAAAGTCTTCTTCTTTGTGGACGTCGACGTTCACTTCTGCTCGATCGTGAAGAAATTTATTCAGGATATAAATCAATTCGGACATTTCGATAGGTTTGGAAATGTATTCATCCATTCCTTCAGAGAGAAAACGCTCACGATCCCCTTTCAAAGCGTTGGCGGTCAGTGCAATGATCGGAATATGCTTCTCTTCGTTCTTCTTCTCGTATTCGAGTATTTTATGCGTCGCTTCGACACCGTCCATGATAGGCATCTGAATGTCCATAAAAATCAGATCATAATCGTTGGACTTGCGTTTTTCGATCGCTTCACGACCGTTGGAAGCGACATCGACATCGAGGCCGAGACTTTCGAGTACGCTTTTGGCGAGCTTCTGGTTGATGATGTTGTCTTCGACAATGAGAGCTTTCCCGTGGAAATGGGTATAGACCTTCGGATGCAGTGTATTCTTTTTCTCTTCGATCTCCTGGTGATTGAAAGAGGTAAGCAGATCGATTAGTGCTCCGAGTGTCAACGGTTTGACCAAGATACGCTGGGGAGAGAATCCCCACTCCTCCATCTCGGTTCGCCGATCGATTCTACCCAGTACGCCTGCATGTTCTTTACTCAAATTCTTAACCGCTTCTTGCCATGTATGATCGAGAGCATCGAAATCGATGAAAAGAGATGAGCAGCGTCCCTCTCCCATGAATTGCATCAGTTGGGCGGCCGTTTCAGTTCCAATCAATTTGACACCGAAATACTTCGCGTATTCGAGGCAATAGCCGTAGAGGCGGCTCTTTTCTTCTTTGGGAACCCAGCATATGTTCAGTCCTTCAAAAGCATTTTCGAGACTTGGGTTTTCATCAGGAACCACCTCGAGCGTGAGTTCAAAACGAAAAAGGCTTCCTCTCTCTTCCTCACTTTCGACTTCCAGGTTTCCTCCCATCATTTCAATGTACTCTTTACTGAGGGTCAGTCCGAGTCCCGTACCCCCATATTTACGTGTCACAGCACCGTTGGCCTGGGTGAAGGGTTCGAAGATTTTCTTGATCTGGTCGGGTGACATGCCGATTCCGGTATCTTCGACGCTTACTTCGATGGTCGTTCGGTCATCATCGTTCGTATCTCTCTTTCGAATCTCTACGGTCACTTCTCCGCCCCGGTCGGTGAATTTGATCGCATTGCTGATCAGGTTGGAGAGAATTTCCTGGATTTTTGCCGGATCACCTTTGAGTTTCGTTTCGAGGGAAGGATCGAGGAAATAGTTGAGTTCGAGATCGTGCTCGACGGCTTCTGTTGCGAATTTGGAGACGGTTTCATCGAAGAGTTCACGGCTTTCGAAAATGACGTGCTCCACTTCCGCTTTGTGGCTTTCGATGCGGGAGAGATCAAGGATGTTGTTGATGATACTCAACAGATTCTGAGAACTCTTATCGATGATCTCGGTGTACTCTTTCTGCTCGTCGTTGAGAGGGGTGTTTTTCAGAAGTTCGGTAAATCCGATGATCCCGTTCATCGGTGTGCGGATTTCGTGAGACATATTGGCAAGGAAAAGAGATTTGGCCTCATTCGCTTCGCGAGCCTCCTGCCGTTCTCCATGAGCGCGCTCGATCAACGACTCGAGATGTTTGAAGGCTTGGTCCATTCCCTCCGTGGTTTCAAGATCAATGATGTCGAGGTGATCCTCCTGATCGTCCTCGCCACTTTTTTCTTGGAATGCCATTGCCGCGTGTCCCAGAGTCTCTTCGAGTGTGTGGATGCTACGGTTGATACCTCGGGCAGTCCGATAACCGAAGAGGAGAAGAATGATAGCCAGAAAGAGAAGGAAGGCCGAAAGCCCCAAGATCAAATATTGCCGGGAAAGATAGGCTCGAGCATCCTCCGATGCCATCAGGAGGATATCCGAGTTAACGCTGCGGTACAGAGAGATACGTTTGGTTTGCAGAGCGAACCAGTCAATGGGATCGATGCTGTAATGACCGTTTGCGCTCTGTCGGATGATTGCGGTGTACTCTTGTGTGATTCTTTTGAAGAGGTTCTCGGCATTGTGGGTACGGTACTGGGTGAGGATGTGCTCGAGGAGACTTTTGTCAAGAACGAAGTCGGGATCAAATTGGGTGGACCGTGTATGGAAGCGGTCCCATTGAGCAAGGGCATTTGCATCCATCCCCTGTTTTTTTGCGAGATAATAAGCGGCAAAATCCCGGGAAAGTCCCGTATACTCTTCGCTGATGCCAAGACGCCCCATCAAGGCACTGAGATCACGGAGTCGTACCGTTAGAACGAAACGCTGGGGTTGCTGTAGATTTCGGACAAGTCTGGAGGTAATCGTTTGAGTATATCCTTCGAGAATACTGTTGTCAAAATCGCGTTCTCCCCGATCGATCGATGCCCGAATGCTCGCCAATTCCGTAAGGCTTTGCAACATTTCCTCATAAGCCTCACTGTCCACCATTTTTTCGGATGCAAGTGGTAGATCGATCTGTTTGATCAGACCGTTCTTGAGTGTCTGGATGACACGATCGGTTTTTTGACGCTGTTTCTTCAATAGCTCGTAATAAGCCGTTTTATCCGAAGCGATGTACAGAGAGCTCAACCCCCGCTCTTTCCCCACTTCAAAAAGAACGTTTCCTATAAGGCGATTGTTGTCAAGTGTTGCTTGAAAAGCACGGGTCCGCTCGACATTTTGAAAAGAGACAATCAAAAAATAGGCTGCGGCGATTAGTAGAATTCCTGATGGGATTATTCCCATAATTCTCAATTTGTTGGTAATTTTCATCCTCTACTCCCTCTATTTATTCTGCATGTGCTGCAAATATTGATCGAGGCTCATCAATTGTCCCGCAAAGAGTCTGATACGTTTGGGAGCGCGGGATATGTCGGTATCGAATTGAAGTTCATAAAGGTTTTCGACCATCGGTTCGATGCGGAGATTGCTGGCGGCTCCTTTGAGCATGTGTGCGGTTTTTTGAAGTTTGTCCAAATCATTGTTTTGATAGCTCTCGATAAGAACGGGGAGATATTCATGCCCTTGCGTCGCAAAATCATTGATGAATTCGAGGACCAGATCTTCAGGAAGGTTAAGCTCTTCTGCCGCTATTTTCAGACTGAACTCGATGGGCACAGGTTGCAGATCTTCGAAAAGTTCACTTTCCGGAAGTTCAGGAGGGTTTTCGGCGGCTTCTTCTTCCACGGTGACGGTCTCTTCAATGGCCGGTTCGGGAAGCGTTTCAGATTGTACTTCAGGCGCTTCGATTTCACGCTCCACGGTTTCGAAAGTCGGCATTCCACTTTTGGGGGAAGTTTCCTTCTCGATTTCAATGGAGGGCTGGGTGACTGTGACTGTTTCCCGGATACGATCCAGGGAAGTATCCAGCCAATGGTAAAAGGCTTCGACAGCGCTGGATCTCTGCTCGAGAGGGGTGCTACGGATCTCATCGAGCACTTCATGCAATTCGTCGAGATGCAAAAGAGCGATGGCGTCGTACAGAGTATTGAGTGCTTCGTCGTTTTTGGAAGCTTCCGGAGAGAGAAGCGATGTTTCGAGCGCATGACTCTCCTGCACGAAAGAAGCAAGCAGATCCAGATACTCCTCGACAGAGAGACCGAGTTTTTCGGCATTCTTTTCCACGTTTGGCGTGTAATGCTCCAGAAGTTCTTTCCAAGGGGATGTCTCTTGGATCGAAGGTGCCGGTTCTTCCGTAGGTGAACTCTCCTCGATGGGAAGGGAGGATGTCGATAATTCTTCAGAGATCATATCGGTGGAAGTGGAGGCTTCTTCGATGATATCTCCACTCTCTGGAATTTCGGATGTCTCTTTTTCAAGAACTTCGAACTCTTCTTTCTTGAGCTGTTCTTCCAAAGAGAAATCTCCGGATGCTTTTTCTCCCGAATTTTCACGTTCCAACTCTTCGTCGAAGATTTGCAAAAGATCTTCATCACCTGGAGATTTGTCCTGCGGGTTTTTCTCTTGGCCAAACTCTTCGATCGAAGGCACCTCTGGAATTTCGAGTTGATTCGCTTCGAGCAGATCGAGCTCTTCGGTTTCGACTCTTTGGGCAGTCGGTTCGGGAGAGGGGAGTTCTGTCTCACTTGTTTCATTCGAAGAGCTCTCGGTCTCGGAGATCTCCTGCCCTTTCGTTTCCTCCGAGAGTAAAAGAGGAAGAATATCCTCCGGCTCACCTTCTTCTTTCAGAGTAGGGATGGCTTCATTTTCGGTCAACTTGTCGGAGACCTTTTCCTCTACGTCGAGCACAGATTCTCTTGTCTCCATCTCCTGCCGGAGAGTGGGCTCAGAGATCTTTTCACTTTCTTCTTCCTCTATCGAAGGCTCAATGAACTCCATGGAAGCTTCTTCCATGAATTCAGACTCGGGAATGCGTGCTTTTTCTTCTAAAGGAAGGCTGATCTCCTCCTGTTCTTTTTCTATCAGGCGGAGGATCGTCAACGCTCCAAAGAGCGAAGCGAGTGCTTCTCCTTCACTACCATATGTCTGTTCCCCGAGTTGAATATCTACAGAAGAATCCTCTTCTTTAGAGAATTGCAAAAGATCATGCCCTGTAAGGAGATCGAAAACACTTCCGACTCCCACTCTTTTTAATAGTTCCGGACTTGCCGCAACGATGCGTTTTTCCTCATTTACAATTAAATACATTGTCCACCTTTCTTCACTTCTCCTCCCCCGTTTTGTTTTCCAATCAGGGGCATACTCCACATTCTCCTTTACGGAGTTGCCATATCATATACTATTTCACATAAAATCCGCATTCATGATCGAGACTTCAAAGTGTGGTCGAATGGGAGTTTTTAAAAGAATGTTTTAGGATTCAGAACGCAACAAACGGGCGATTCTCTCCCCCGCAGCATGACGTAAATCATCCGGGCTTGCCTTTTCGATCGCTTCGAAACTTCCAAAATAGTCAAGAAGGCGCCGGACTGTCGCTGGACCGATTCCTTTTTTTCCCAGGAGGGATATTTTTCTATCATTTTTACGTTTGCGGCGCCGGTGATAAGCAATGGCGAAGCGGTGAGCCTCATCCCGCAATCTTTGGAGCCACTGCAGTCGGGGATCGTTGGGATCGAGACGGATTTCTCCGTCGGGTCCGTGGAGGAGATCGTGTGCGGCCCCCTTGGCCCGATGCGCTTTAGCGTCGATTTTCTCTTTGGCGATGGCAAGGACGGGGAGATTGACTCCCGTTTTATGGAGAAGTTCTTCGGCAAGCCTCCGGAGCGTTTCCCCTCCGTCGAGGAGCCAAAGATCTGGTGGGGATTCACGATCGAATTCCTTGATTCGTCGTTGAAGCATTTCCATCATCTGATGGTATTCGTCGCGACTTTCGAGACGGTAACGCCGATAAGATGCTTTGTCCCACTCATCCGTATCCCAGACCACCATGGCGCCCACGGGAGCTTCCCCCATCAGGTGAGAATTGTCAAAGACTTCGACCCGTCGGGGGAGGCGCTCGAGTTTGAAGAGCCTCTGAATCTCCTCCTCACGATTCTCTTGTGTCGTTACCTTGCGGTGTTTGAGCAACTCCTCCGCGTTGGTGAGTGCCAATTCTTTGAGGCGTGCTTTGGGTCCTCTACGGGGATTGAGAAGTTTAAGCGGCCAGCCGAGGATCTCCCGAAGCGTTCGTTCGATCTCTTCGTGCCCTTCGAGAGGATGGGCGAGGATCACCCCCTCGGCGGTTCGGGGAGTTTCCGATCCATAATAGGAGAGTAGGGCCTGTCGATAAGCCTCTTCTTGATCAAAAAATTCCAAATCACCGAAGAAACTATGGCTTGAAGCGACAATGCGTCCTTCCCGCAAAAAGAGACGCAGCAGGACTCCCCGCTCCTCTCCTCGGATGATGGCGAGAATATCCAGGTTCTCTCGTCGAGCGAGATCGATTCCCGAGTGGATTTTAAGTTGGGAAATGGCGGCGATCTGGTCGCGGGCTTTTGCTGCCTCTTCGAAACGCTCCTCATCGGCGAGGCGAAGCATCCGCTCTTCGAGTTTATGTGTCAGCAGGGAGAGATTTTGCAAAGAGTGTTTCGCCTCTTCGACGGTTCGACGATAGGCTTCGGGGGAAATTTTGCCTTCGCAGGGAGCGGGACATCGACCGATCTGATGGAAGAGGCATGCTGTTTTTCCCCGAAGACATCCTGCTTTCTGTACGAGAGGATAGAGAAAATACAGAGCGTCGAGCAGGGCTCTGGCCCCTATGGGAAAGGGGCCGTAGTATCGGATTTTTTTCCCGGGTATCACTTTGCGGGTCAGCTCAAAGCGGGGAAAATCTACCCCTTCATCCAGATAGAGGTAGGGATAGGTTTTGTCGTCACGTAGGAGGATGTTGTACTTGGGATGCAGCTGTTTGATAAGAGAGTTTTCAAGGATCAGAGCGTCCTCTTCGTTCTTTACTAGAATGTACTCGAGTGTCGAAGTTTCCGCCAACATCTTTTGGAGACGTGGACCCAGTTCGGGATTGGGATGCAGGTCAGGGGTAAAGCGCCAATAGCTTTTGACCCGGGTGCGGAGACGTTTGGCTTTACCGACGTAGAGGAGTTGACCCTGTGCGTCGAAATATTGGTAGATTCCCGGACGTTCCGGCAGGCTGCGAATCGTAGAAAGTAGGGCGTTATTCATTCAGGTTCTCCACGATTGCGTCGAATAAGGCGACGGATGGATTCGAAACGATCACGTAGCCGTTCGTCGGAAGGGAGTACGTCGAATTTCCCAAGGGCCAGTTCTTTATAATGGGGAACCGTCTCAGAGGTTTTTTCGATGAAGGGGTGGTATTTGGAAGCGAAGAGAACGATACTCTCTGCCTCCATGAAAGCACATTCGGGTCTATGTTCACGTAGGGTGCTTAATAGGCTTTTCAAGAGTTCTTGATTATAATTAAGTTCCATTTTATAGCCGGGATGGCGGAGGCCGACCATAAGGCGGCGATTTTTAATCGTAACAAAAGCGATAGCTTGCCGAAAGCGCGGCGGCAGTAAATCGAGAAAAAGGCGATAGCATCGATGCTGTCGAAGGGGTTTGAATTGGGATTGATCGACAAGATGCTCGAGAATCGCGGCGCTTTTTTTCATGGCATGATTATAGCATCTCTACTGTTTGGGGCGACGGGATGCGGCTACAAGACCGATCCCGTCTACGTTCCTCACACCGAACACAATCTGAGTCAGGGAGGGATCCGGTGAAGCGCTTCGATGTGATCATCATCGGGGCGGGAATCGCCGGCCTCTACGCCGCGATGCATCTGCCCGAATCGATGAAAGTACTCGTCGTTTGCAAAGACATCCCCTGGGAGTGCAATACGTTCTACGCCCAGGGAGGGATCGTTACGGCGTTGGACGAAGCGGACGTGCCTCTTCACATCGACGACACGCTCGCCGCGGGAGCCTGGCACAATGTGCGCGAAGCGGTGGAGATCATGTCGCGCGAGTCGCTCTCGGTCAGGGAAGATCTGCTGAAACGGGGGATGGAGTTCGACCGCGGGGAAGACGGGGCGCTGCTCTATACGAAGGAGGCGGCGCATTCGGCAAGCCGTATCCTCCATGCCGGCGGCGACGCGACGGGCCGCTATCTGCACTACTTTATGATGACCCACAACCCTCATCTGCTTCAGCGCAACACCCTCGTCTACGACCTCCTCATCGAAAGAGGCCGCTGCTACGGCGTGCGGGCGATGGTCAACTACCGCCCCACGACGCTCTACGCCGACCACGTTCTCATCGCCAGCGGAGGCATCGGGTCTCTCTATGCCTACAATACCAACTCCCGGACCGTCAGTGCCGACATTCACGGCATCTGTACCGAAAAAGGGATCGCGTTGGCGGATATGGAGTTTATGCAGTTCCATCCTACGGTCTTCGTCAAGACCCCCTACGCCCGCAAACTGCTGTTGACCGAAGCGTTGCGGGGGGAGGGGGCGCACATCGTCGACGAACAGGGGCGCCGCTTCCTTTTCGATTACGACGAGCGGGGAGAGTTGGCCAGCCGGGACATCGTTTCCCGGGCTATTTTCGACTACAAGCGCAAAACCGGCAGTGAAGTCTATCTCGACTTTTCGATGTTCGATGAAGAGTGGTTTCACCGGCGTTTCCCCAACATTAGCAAGACGTTCGAAGCCCTAGGCTATAAGCTGCCGCAGGATCGGGTACCGATCTCGCCCGCTTTTCACTATGCCAACGGCGGAATCGACTGCGACAGCTGGGGACGGATTCCGGGGATGCGGGGGCTCTATGTCGCCGGAGAAGCGGCCCGCACCGGTGTTCACGGGGCCAACCGTCTGGCTTCCAATTCACTTCTGGAAGCGGCGGTTTTCGCCCGGCGCGCCGCCGAGGCGATCCTGGGGGAGAAAATACACGATGGAGTGATTCCCCGTTTTGAAAAGGATTACGACACTCAGCTTCACCGGGAGAACGACAAGCGTTACAAGCAGCAGCTACGGCAGATGATGTGGAAGAACGTGGGGATTATCCGTACGGTGGAGGGGCTCCACGAAGCCAAAAACTTCATCTACGACACCAAAAACCGTGAAATCGGCCGGCTGCTGGAGCTGCGGCTCAATACCGCCGCCGCCATCGTCGAGGCGGCGCTGGCCCGCCGGGAATCTCTGGGAAGCCATTACATCGAAGCTGAGGAGGCTGCGATGCAAGCAAGTGACAAAGGACATAAATGCACGGACTCGATCTGACCCACACCTGGGCGGGCTGGCTCGCCTTGGCGATTTTCGTCATCGCCTATTATCTCATCGCCACTGAGGAGCAGTACGAAATCAACAAAGCCAAACCGGCGCTCTTCGCCGGAACCTCGATGTTTATGGTCATCGGGATTTACTACGCTCTCAACGGACTCAATCCCGATCCTCTGCACGAGGAGATGGTCAAACTGGTCGAAGAGATTGCCGAGATCTACTTCTTCCTCTTTGTCGCAATGACTTACATCGAGACGCTGATCGAGCGGGGGGTCTTCGACGCGCTGAAGTTCAAGCTCGTCTCCAAAGGATACAGTTACAAGAAACTCTTCTGGTTAACCGGACTCCTTGCGTTTTTCATCTCCCCGGTCGCCGACAACCTCACCACGGCGTTGATTCTCTCGACGGTCCTTTTCACCATCGACAAAACCAACCGGGAATTTCTGGTCGCCGGGGCCATCAACATCGTCGTCGCCGCCAACGCCGGCGGTGCCTGGAGCCCCTTCGGGGACATCACCACATTGATGGCCTGGACCGCGGGCAAAGGGGAGTTTGCCGATTTCCTCTTTCTCTTCGTTCCGGCGTTTTCAGGCTGGGTTCTGACGGCTTGGCTGCTTAGTCTCTACGTTCCCAAAGGCGAACCGCACTTCGACGCCGCGACGGAGTTCAAGCCGGTGATCAAAGAGGGGGGAATGGCGGTCGTCTGGCTGGGAGCCTTCACGATCTTCATCGCCGTGATGGGGCATCAGTTTTTTCACTTCCCGGCGATGTGGGGGATGATGTTCGGCCTCTCGCTGCTCAAGCTCTACTCCTACCGGCTCAACCGCCGCAGCGCGGAGGGTTTCGACATCTTTTTGAGTATGAAAAAGGTCGAGAACGATACGCTGCTTTTCTTCTTCGGAATTCTCTCGGCGGTCGGAGCGCTGCACTATCTGGGGTATCTCCGGTACGTTCATCATCTCTATGATCTGGTGGGGGCGACGGCGGCCAACATCGGTGTAGGATTCATTTCGGCGATTATCGACAACGTCCCGGTCATGAGCGCGATTTTGAAAGCGTCGCCCCAGATGGGGATCGATCAGTGGCTTCTGGTGACGATGACGGCGGGGATCGGCGGCAGCCTGATCAGTTTCGGTTCCGCCGCGGGCGTCGGAGTGATGGGACGGATGCGTGGTATTTACACCTTCGGCAGTCATCTACGTCTGGCCTGGACCGTTCTGGCGGGGTATATTCTTTCGCTGCTTCTGTGGTATCTGCAGTTTGAAGTGATGGGGCTGTATTGATGCAATACGGGGCAGAGATTATAGGGCACCTCGAATAATAGGTCATACTCACAATGGGTTTTGGAGATGTGAGATTTTGCTTGAGGCTTTCGAGGCGTAGCCAAAGCTACGGCGAAGGGAGCATCGAGTGAAAGATCGCGTCTCCAAAGCCCACCCTGCGGGCATCACCAGTTTTCGCCCATGCTGTGTTATCGCTTCTTGACGTAGCTACGGCTATGCCTGCGAAGCGATGCCTTGCCTGGACAAAAACTGGAGATGTTGTGGGCACGACCTATTATTAGAGGTGCCCTTCAGTCCATCCGATTCGGAGAATCCATCGTTATGAAAACCATTACCGTCATCGACACCTTCGCGTTCTTTTTCCGCTCCTATTTCGCCCTGCCGCCCCTGAAAAACTC
>WFQO01000126.1 GCA_015486995.1 Nitratifractor sp.
CTCCAGGCCGTCCCGGACGATCAACTCCACCTGCCCTTCGTCCAGTTTCTTGCCGACGACGATCCCCAGAGGAATTCCGATGAGCTCGAAATCTTTCATTTTGAAACCGAAACGCTCTTTGCGGTCGTCCAGCAGGACTTCCACTCCGCGGGAGCGCAAGGTCGCATAGAGCTTTTCCGCCGCCTCTTTCTGCGCGTCGTCGGCGATGTTGGAGACGACGATCTCCACGTCGAACGGAGCGCTTTCTCGGGTCCAGATACACCCTTTGTCATCGTGATGCTGTTCGATGATCGCCGCCAGGAGCCGGGAGACTCCGATGCCGTAGGTCCCCATCACGAAGGGGCGGGTTTTGCCGTTTTCGTCCAGAAAAGTTGCTCCCAGCGGTTCGCTGTAGCGGGTGCCGAGCTGGAAAATGTGCCCCACTTCGATCCCCCGGGTCGTCGAAAGCCGTCCGCCGCACCGGGCGCAGCGGTCTCCCTCCCGTACGGTGACGAGATCGGCGAAGTTTTCTCCGAAATCGGGAACGCTCACTCCGATTTTGTGGTACTCCTCCCGGTTGGCCCCCATGATGAGATTCTTCTCTCCCTTGAGCTCGTTGTCGAGGACGTAGCGCACCGTCTCCGGCAAGCCGACGAAGCCCATATAGCCCGGTGTTAGGCCGGTGGCTCTGAGCTCCTCCTCACTCACCTCGATCAATTCGTTGGCCCCGACGGCATTGGCCGCCTTGGTCTCCTCAAGCTCTTCGTTACCCCGGACGAAAAAGAGTACGATCTCTTCCCGCCCTTCGTCGTAGAGGGCCTTCTTGGCCACGGCTTTGATCAGATGATGGGGATCGATGTGGAAAAATTCCGCCAGATCTTCGATCGTCTTGGTCCCCGGCGTATGGAAGTCTCCTCCGCTCATCTCGGGGGCCTCTCCCTCCTCGTAGCGGGGAGCTTCTCGAGGCGCTCTCGTCGCCGCTTCGACGTTGGCGCCGTAGTCGCAGCCGTCGCAGACGACGACGGTATCCTCCCCGCTGTCGGCTAGGACCATAAACTCCTTGGAGCCGCTGCCGCCGATGGCGCCGCTGTCGGCTTCCACGACCCGGAAATCGAGCCCCAGACGGGTGAAGATCCGGCTATAGGTCGCCTCCATATGGTCGAACTCCCGCTTCATATCCTCCTCGTCCTTGTGAAAGCTGTAGCCGTCCTCCATCAGGAACTCCCGGCCCCGCATCAGGCCGAAACGGGGGCGGATCTCGTCACGAAACTTGGTCTTGATCTGATAGAGATGCAGGGGCAGTTGCTTGTAACTCTTGACGCTCTGGCGCACCAGGTTGACCATCATCTCCTCGTGGGTGGGGCCCAGGACGAATTCGTTCTCCTTGCGGTCGGTAAAACGCAGCAGTTCTTTGCCGTACTTTTCGAAGCGCCCGCTCTCTCGCCAGAGCTCGGCGGGGGTGACGAAGGCCAGATCGACCTCCTGGCAGCCGGCGGCGTCGAGTTCCTCTTTGACCACCTGCCGGACCCGATCGAGGCTCCGCTTGCCCAGGGGGAGGAAGTTGTAAAGACCGGCGCCCACACTCTGGATGAATCCGGCACGCAGCAGATAGATGTGGCTGGGAAGCACCGCGTCACTGGGTGCTTCTTTGGCCGTGGGAATTAGCGTTCGTGAAAATCTCATTCGTTGTCCTTGATGCTGACTTTGTATTGGCGGGGATCGACATCCTCGGTATCGATGCCGAAGACCCGTTTGAGGGCATCGATGGCGTTGCTCCCCTCGCTCTCTTTGGAGATGGCCCGCAGCTGTCGGGTGGGCCGGTGGAGGTATTTATCGAAAGCCTGTTTCATCGCGTAGCGAAGGTTGGCTTCATACTCCGGGGGCAGATACCCTTTGCGCAAAACCCGCTCGACCTCTTCGTCGACGACGCCGTCGATGTCGAGGCGCATCCGCTTGATGACCGGTTCGACCGAGAGCGCCTGGAGCCAACGGAAAAACTCCTCTTTGTAGCGCTGAACGATTTCGGAAGCCCGCAGAGCCTGCTCCTGGCGCAGGGCATGATTGTTCTTGGAGATCGCCTGGAGGTCATCGATGCGGTAGAGACGGACGTTGCACCCGCCCATTTCGGCGATATCCCTGGGAATCGCCATATCGAACCAGATCCGATCGAGGGCCTTCTCCTCCAGCATTCCCGGCGTGATGATCGGCTCCGGGGAGGCGGTGGCGCTAAAGAGAAGGCGATAGCGATTGAGGTAATCGCGTAGCTTAGCGAAGTCGCCGACCCGGACGTTCTCCCCCAGCTCCTCGGCCAGGGCTTCGGCCGTTTCCCGGGTCCGGGAGACCAGCAGAACGTCGGCGCCGGAACGCAACAGATGCTTGGCCGCCAGGCGTCCCATCTCGCCGGTCCCCACGACGATCCCCGTCATTCCCGCCAGTGACCCGTTCATCAGCTCCTGGGCCTGAGCGACGGCGACGGAGGCGATGGAGACGGGGTTTTCGGAAATGTTGGTGGCGTTGCGCACTTCGGCGGCGCATTTGACGGCATAGCTAAGCACCCGGTTGAGCTCCCGGCCCGCCGTTCCGTTTTCGTAGGAGAGACGGAAACCCTGCTTCACCTGCCCGGTGATCTGGGCTTCCCCGATGACGAGAGAGTCCAGCGACGAAACGACGCTGAAGAGATGCTCCACCGCCGCCTCGTCCTCGTAGCGCATCGCACTCTGGGCCAGCTCGTGGAAGCCCACGCCGGTACGGCGGCTCAGCAGGCCGAGAATCGCGTGAAAAGTAGCGAAGTTGTCCCGGCTGGCGCTGACGATTTCGATGCGGTTGCAGGTGTTGATGACAAAGGCTTCGAGCATGAAGTCGAAATGGACCAGCGTACGCAGGAAATCTCGGATCTCCTCGTCGTCGGTGAACGCCAGCGTTTCCCGCTGTTCGAGATCGCAGCGTTTGTAGTTGAAACTGACGACCTGATAGTGCATCTCAATAGTTCCTTTCGATCATTTTCCGGGCGATCGCTTCGAGATTGGGCTCCCCTTCTTGTTCCATCAGCGCCATCGCCTCTTCCACCAGCTCCCGGGCTTCGGCGTAATAGCGCTCCAGCACACCGTGGGCCTGCATCTTTGCCAGGATCCAGGCTTGATCTTCCGGACGAAGCCGCCGGCCGTGAAGTGCGACGAGCTTCGCCCGACCGGCTTCGTCCAGGTGTTCATAGAGGGTGATGTAGGGCAGCGTCGTCTTTCCCTCTTCGTAGTCGTGCATCGCCGGCTTTCCCAGGACTTCGGAGGGCTGAGTGATGTCCAGCAGATCGTCAATCATCTGAAAAGCGATCCCGAGATTGCGCCCGTAAATCCGATAGGGTTCCGGGCGTTTGCCCGCCAAAAGCGCCGCCGCTTCGGAAGCCGCTTCGATCAGGGACGCGGTCTTTTGGTAGATCATTCCGAGATAGGCTTCCCGGTCGGGGTTGAAGCGTTCGCCCAGAAGCACATCCCGCCGCTCTCCGAGACTCAGCTGGACGACGGCACGGGAGATCACCCGAGCGATACGCCGGTCGATGTCGACCAGTTCGTGAAAGGCTTTGGAGTAGAGGACATCGCCGAACATAATAGCGGTTTTGTTGCCGTAGAGGGCATTGATAGAGGCTTCACCTCGCCGGACGAAGGCGTCGTCGATGACGTCGTCGTGCAGCAGGCTCGCCGCATGGATCATCTCCACGACCGCCGCCGTCTCTACCGCCGGCAGACCCGTCCCCGCGATCGTCAGAATCAACCGTGCCCGCAGACGTTTCCCCGCCGGCAAGCGGCGGTAAAGCGCCACGGCATCGGGATCTTCCAATTCGGCGATGTATTGCGCGATCTTTCGCTCGACAGCCTCCAACACTTCAACGTCCTATTCGCACTGGGTGACGATGTTGCCCACCGTCTCGATGAAAAGTGAATTTTTGCGATTGTCGATCTCTGAGGGCTCCGCGATCGGCATCGAGAGTACCTGCCGCTCATACTCCTCCTCGAGCCCCTGATCCTCGAGCATCTTCTCCGCGACGGCCAGACGCTCGATCAGTTTGTCGACTTCGTTTTCCACGATGTTCCGGTTGGCGGTGAAAAGGACTTGATAGAAATTTTCCCGCGGCGTCGTACTCAAAAAATCATCGTCCTCATCAAACAGTTGCATTCTCTACCTCTTTTTCTCATTGAATTTCTGCGCTTATTATAGCAGCTGGGCCCTACGGCACGGTTAACACTTTCATATTATGAAACGGATTTCGAAATACGAAACATGAATTGTTCACCGCAAACGTAACGATCTCAAGTCAAAATATCGGCTTGATGCACTGCGTGTTATACTTCAAACCGCAATCAACTATTTTTTTGAAGAAGAGAGGAGATCGTATGGCTTTTCTAGACCGTTTCAAACTCGAGGAGAAAGGAAGCGACGTCCGGACCGAACTGATCGCGGGCCTGACCACCTTTTTGACGATGATGTACATCGTCCCCGTCAACGGCTTCATTATGGCCGACGCGGGGCTGCCGATGCCCGCGGTCATCACCGCTACGGCCCTGGTGACGATCCTCGCCACCGCCTTCAACGGTTTCTGGAGCAACACTCCCGTCGCGATGAGCGTCGGAATGGGGCTCAACGCCTATTTCACCTACGGACTGGTCCTGGGGATGAAGATCCCCTGGCAGACGGCGCTGGGGATCGTCTTCCTCTCGGGGGTGATCTTCGTCCTCCTCTCCTTCACCCGCTTCCGGGTCTGGGTCATGCATTCGATCCCCATGGACCTGCGCCGGGCCATCAGTGCCGGTATCGGCGCCTTCATCGCCTTCATCGGCCTCAAGCAGCTGGGGATCATCGTTCCCGACAAAGCCACCCTCGTTACCCTGGGGCATCTGGGGCAACCGGCGGTGCTGCTGGGAATTTTCGGCCTCTTCCTGACCCTGATTCTCTATCTCTATAAAATCCGGGGCGCCTTCATCCTCGGTGTCCTGCTCACTTCGGTCGTCGGTTGGATGACCGGCCTGGGCAAAAGCCCCGAGGGGCTTTTCAGTATGCCTGCCTCCATCGCCCCCATCGCTTTTCACCTCGACGTAGTCTCCGCTCTCTCCTTGGCGCTGCTTCCGGTGATCATCACCTTCCTCGTTACCGATATGTTCGACACACTGGGCACCCTCACCGCCGTCGGAGCCCGGGCCGGGCTCTTCCAGGAGGGCGACGATCCCGATCGATCTCTGGAAAAGACCCTCGAAGCCGACGCCGTCGCCACCGTCACGGGCTCCCTGCTGGGGGTTTCGACCACCACCAGCTTCATCGAATCCGCCAGCGGGGTCGAAGCGGGAGGCCGCACGGGCCTGACGGCGATCTTCACGGCGGCCTTCTTCATCCTCACCCTCTTTATGCTGCCGCTTTTTAAAGCGATTCCCGGGCCCGCTATCTATCCGGTCCTCGTTATCGTCGGAATCCTGATGTTCACCGAGCTGGGCAAAGTGGACTTCGAGGGAATGGACCTCGCCACCGCGACGGCGGCTTTCCTGACGGTCCTGCTGATGCCTCTGACCTACTCCATCACCAACGGTCTCTCCGCCGGCTTCGTCGCTTTTACCCTGCTCAAAATGGCGCAGGGCAAATTCGCGGAACTCAACGTCGGCATCTACCTCATCACGGCGATCAGCCTCATCGTCTTCATCCTGCACTGAGGCCGGCGGTATGGAGAAGTATTACTACAGCTATACGGAATTCCTCGACGACATCCGCACACTCCACCGTCGGATAGAGCCTCACGGCTTCGACACCCTGCTGCCGATCTCACGCGGCGGCCTGACGATGGGACATTTTCTCGGCATCACCCTCGATACCCGACGCGTCTTCTGCCTCAACTCCATCCACTACGACGGCACCCGCAAGCTCGATACTCTGGAGATCTTCAACCTCCCCGACCTCCGCGGCGCCCGCAAAGCGCTGATCCTCGACGACATCGCCGACAGCGGCGAAACCCTCATCGGAGTCCTCGAAACGATGCAAAAGCGCCATCCCGAAACCGACTTCTCCATCGCCACCCTTTTCCACAAACCCGGCTCTCTGATCGAACCCGATTTTTACCTCAAAACCGCCCCGGCGTGGATCGATTTTTTCTGGGAAATCGACCCCCTTTGACACTTTTGAAAAAGATTTCGAAAATTATGCAGAGTTATTAGCTTTGTTTAATCGAAATCATTCTAAACTTAATCGTCAACCATCAATCAAAGGAGATTATTATGATGAAAAGACTCGTGAAATTCTCGGCGGTCGCCGCCCTCGCCACCGCCACCCTGGCGATGGCCGGAACTCTGGACGACGTCAAAAAGGCCGGCGTCCTCAAATGCGGGGTCAACACCGGACTCCCCGGCTTCAGTGAAGCCGATTCCAAAGGACAGTGGCGCGGACTCGACGTCGACTACTGCCGCGCACTGGCCGCCGTCGTCCTCGGCGACGCCTCCAAAGTTAAGTTCGTCCCCCTCAACGCCAAAGAGCGCTTCACCGCGCTGCAAAGCGGCGAGATCGACGTCCTCTCCCGTAATACCACCGATACCGAAACCCGGGACACCTCCCTGGGAATCAACTTCACCGGTGTTATGTACTACGACGGACAGGGCTTTATGGTTCCCAAAGCCCTGGGGGTCAAAAGCGCCAGCGAGCTTGACGGAGCCACCGTCTGTATCCAGGCGGGTACGACCACCGAGCTCAACCTGGCCGACTACTTCCGCAGCCACCATATGAAGTTCAAAGCGATCACCTTCGATACCAACGATCAGGTGACCAAAGCATTCGAGGCGGGACGCTGTGACGTCCTCACGACGGACGCGTCGGGCCTCTACGCCACCCGGACCAAACTGAAAAACCCCGACAAATACGTGGTCCTGCCCGAGATCATCTCGAAAGAGCCGCTGGCTCCCGCCGTGCGCCAGGGGGATGATCAATGGTTCGACATCGCCAAATGGACACGCAACGCCCTCCTGACCGCCGAAGAGAAGGGGATCACGATGGCCAACGTCGACGATGCCAAAGCGAAGAGTACGGATCCCGAAGTCCGGCGTCTTCTCAGCGTCGAAGGCAAAATGTGCGAAAACGTGAAACTCCCCAACGGGTGCTTCTACAACGCCATCAAACAGGTCGGCAACTACGGCGAAATCTTCGAGCGCAACGTCGGAGCCAAAACACCTCTGAAAATCAAGCGAGGTCTCAACGCTCTGTGGACCAAAGGCGGAATCCAGTACTCTCCTCCGTTCCGCTAATCCCTATGGAGCTTCGCTCCATTCGGATTTAATTAAAAATAAATAGTTAATAATGAAAACGGTGGAGTAGTGAGATACTCTTTGGTAATAATTGGCGTCTCCAAGCAACGCATACCCCAATTATTAATTATTCATTTTTAATTATTCAAAAAAGGATTCCCTTGCCCGCCTTTCTACGCAACGAAAAAGTTCGCGGCATTCTCTATCAGATCATTACGATCGTACTTTTTGTCGCTTTCCTCTTCTACATCGCGCAAAACACCTCCCACAACATCGAGCAGCGGGGCATCAAAACAGGATTTGCCTTCCTGCATGCGACGGCGGGCTTCGACATCACCGAGGCGCCGATCCCCTTCAGCCCGATGGATACCCACCTCAAAGTTTTCGAGGTCGGTCTGCTCAACACCCTCATCGTCTCCTTCTGGGGAATCGTACTCAGCTCCTTGCTGGGACTGCTGATCGGCGTTTGGCGCCTGAGCCCCAACTGGCTCATCAACCGCATCGCCGCCGCCTACATCGAAACCTTCCGGAATATCCCGGTCCTGCTGCAGATCCTCTTTTGGTACAACGTCGTCCTCGCGACCCTCCCGGCGGCTCGGCACAGTCTCAGTTTCTTCGATACGATCTTTATCAACAACCGGGGCTTTTTCATGCCGGAGTTCGTCTTCGGGCCCGGCTCCTGGATGATCGGTGCGGCGCTCTTCCTCGCGGTGGTCGCGATCTACTTCACCAACCGTTGGGCCAAAAAACGGCAGGAGGAGACCGGTGAACAGTTCCCCGTCTTCCTGACCGCAATCATCCTGCTCATCGGCCTGCCCCTGCTAGCCTATCTCATCGCCGGGCGGCCCGTCACCGCGGTCCTCCCCGCGTTGCACGGCTTCAACTTCCGCGGCGGCAAGACCTTCACCCCCGAATTTCTCGCTCTGCTCTTCGCCCTGAGCATCTACACCGCCACCTTCATCGCCGAGGCGATCCGCAGCGGGATCGAGGCGGTCCCCAAAGGGCAGAAGGAGGCGGCGACGAGTCTGGGGCTCTCCCCGATGCAGCAGCTGCGCCTGGTGATCCTCCCCCAGGCGGTGCGCATCGCGATCCCCAGCATCATCAACCAGTACCTCAACCTGATCAAAAACTCCTCCCTGGCCGCCGCGATCGGCTATCCGGAGTTGGTGACGATCTTCGCCGGGACCAGCCTCAACCAAACCGGCCAGGCCCTGGAGATTCTGTTGATCACGATGCTGACCTACCTGTTGATCAGCCTGATCGTTTCGCTGATCCTCAACTGGTTCAACACCAAAATGAAAATCAAGGAGCGCTGAGATGGCCGTCTATCCTCCCCAACCCGCCAAAGAGCCCCCCCTCACCGCACGGGGCCCCATCGCCTGGATTCGCCACAATCTGCTCTCCAGCCCCTACAACATCGCCTTCACGATCCTGGGGCTCGCCATCCTCTACTGGACCGTGCCCCCCTTTATCAAGTGGGCGATCATCGATGCGCATTTCGCCGGAGACTCCAAAAGCGCCTGCACCGGCGGAGGGGCCTGCTGGGTCTTCATCAAAGAGAAGCTCGATATGTTCCTCTTCGGCTTCTACCCCCACGATCAGCTCTGGCGGCCCAAGAGCGTTTTTGCCGCGGTTCTCGCCCTCGGAGCCTTCGCCAAATTCGTCCCCGGTCTGCATCGGCTCAAGCTCACGCTGATCGTGCTTTTTCCCGTCTTCGCCTATCTGATGCTCCACGGCGGGCACTTCGGGCTCCCCCTCGTGGAGACGAGCAAGTGGGGCGGCCTGCTCCTGACCCTGGTCATCGCCTCGGTCGGCATCGTCCTCTCCTTCCCGATCGGGATTCTCCTGGCCCTCGGACGCCAGTCCAAGCTGCCGATTATCAAAAGCCTGAGCGTCTTCTACATCGAATTCGTTCGCGGCGTCCCTCTGATCACCGTCCTCTTTATGGCGTCGGTCGTTCTGCCTCTCTTCTTCCCCGAGGGGGTCAATTTCGACAAGCTGGCCCGGGCGCTGATCGGGATCACCTTCTTCGAAGCGGCCTACGTCGCCGAAAACATCCGCTCCGGCTTCCAGGCGATCCCCAAGGGGCAGTACGAAGCTGCCGACGCACTGGGGCTAGGCTACTGGCAGAAGATGGCCCTGGTGATCCTCCCGCAGGCGATCAAAGTGACGATCCCCAACCTTGTCGGGACCTTCATCAGCCTCTTCAAAGATACGTCGCTGGTGATGATCATCGGCCTCTTCGATCTGCTGGCGATGGTCAACGTCACCGCCAACGACCGCGACTGGCTCGGTATGGATACCGAAGGCTACGTCTTCGTCGCCTTCATCTTCTGGATTTTTACCTTCAGTATGTCCATGTACTCCAAACGTTTGGAGAAACGACTTGACACCAACAACAAATAAAGGCGAATCTATGGCAAACGAAACTTCGACACAGGTGCAAGAGACGCCGCAGGCGACGCACATCAGCAAAGAGGACCCCAAAGCGGTCCATCCCCTGGGCGAACCGATGATCCAACTGGAAAACGTCAACAAATGGTACGGAGACTTCCACGTCCTCAAAAACATCAACCTGGAGGTCCGCAAAGGGGAGATCGTCGTCGTCGCCGGCCCCTCCGGCTCAGGAAAATCCACGATGATCCGCTGCATCAACCGCCTGGAGGAGTACCAGGAGGGCAGCATCAAGGTCAAAGGGATCGAAGTCAACAACGACGTCAAAAACCTCAAAAAGGTCCGCGCGAACGTCGCGATGGTCTTCCAGCATTTCAACCTCTTTCCCCATTTGACGATCCTCGAAAACCTCACCCTCGCCCCCGTCTGGGTCTACAAAAAGCCCAAAAAGGAGGCGATCGAAACCGCGATGCACTACCTGGAGAAGGTCAACATCGCCGATCAGGCCAACAAGTACCCCAACCAGCTCTCCGGCGGCCAGCAGCAGCGCGTCGCCATCGCCCGGGCTCTGTGCAAAAGCCCCGACATCATGCTCTTCGACGAACCCACCTCCGCCCTGGACCCGGAGATGATCGGCGAAGTCCTCGACGTCATGGTCAAACTGGCCGAAGAGGGCAAAACGATGATCACCGTCACCCACGAGATGGGCTTCGCCCGCAAAGTCGCCGACCGCGTCATCTTCATGGACGCCGGCCAAATCGTCGAAGAGAATGACCCCGAAACCTTCTTCCACCATCCCGAGAG
Organism: Nitratifractor sp.; assembly: GCA_015486995.1. Taxonomy (GTDB): domain Bacteria; phylum Campylobacterota; class Campylobacteria; order Campylobacterales; family Sulfurovaceae; genus Nitratifractor. Next base: position 10,443 of record WFQO01000126.1, read on the forward strand.
CGAACGCCTCCAACTCTTCCTCAAACAGATTCTCAATCATTAACGGGCCGGAGGCCAGGGTTATTGGTGGATCGTCCTTTGTCGTTTGGACGGGGCTTCGCCCCTCTTCGTCTTTCGAGGAAAGGTGAGGAGGTGAGATCGCGCTTTGCGCTGGTGAGAGGGTGGGAAGAGATGAACCACCGGCCTTCTCACCCTCCCACCTTCTCACCCTCCCACCACAAATTCACTCCTCACTCTTCGCTCTTCACTCGCTATAAGGAGAAGCAATGCTTCTTCTTATAGCGGAATATCTCGGCATCGCCGCCTTCGCCCTCAGCGGTTTCTACATCGGTGTACGCGAACGGCTCGACCTGCTGGGGATCTACCTCAGCGCCTTTCTGACCGCCCTGGGCGGGGGGATCCTGCGCGACCTGCTGGCTGACCGCACGCCCATCTCCCTGACCGACCCTGCGCCGACGCTGACGGTCCTTGCGGTGACGACCTTCCTGGTCGCCCGTCGGATGCATCGGCACCCCACCATCGACTCCAAGAGGCTCTTCGTCTTCGTCGACGCTCTGGGGATGGTCTCCTTCGCTATCTCCGGAGCCTCCGTCGCCCTCTCAAGCGGTTTCAACGCCGCGGGGGTGACACTGCTGGCGTTCACGACCGCCGTGGGTGGGGGGATCCTGCGTGACGTCCTGATCAACAAAGTCCCCTACGTTCTCCACGGCGGTTTCTACGGCATCATCGCCATCGGAGTCGGGCTTGCCCTCTCGCTCCTGCAGAAGATCGGCTGGGCCAACGACGCCACCCTCACCCTCCTTTTCCTGGGGGGAGTCGCCCTGCGCATGCTCGCCTACACGCTGCGCTGGGAGCTCCCGCGACTCTCGTAAAGGTCAAAAAGGATAAAATCAGCTGTTTTTAATGCGTCATGCCCTATTTTCGCATCGATTTTACTCCCCAGAGCAAGGAGGCGCGGTGAACGCTACCGAGACATTCCATTTCACGACCGTCAGCGACGACTGCATCAAATGCGGCCGCTGTATCCCCGTCTGTACCATCCATCAGGTCCATCCCGACGAGACCACCTCCCCGCGGGGCTTCATCGACCTGCTGGGGGCTTACGAGCGCGGCGAGCTGGAGCTGGACCGCACCGCCAAGGATATCTTCGAGAGCTGCTTCCTCTGCACCGCCTGCACCGAAGTCTGCCCCAACTCCCTACCCACCGATATGGTGATCGAGGAGGTCCGCCGCGACATCGCCGACCGCTACGGAATCGCCTGGTTCAAGCGGGGCTTTTTCACCCTCCTGCGCCACCGCTGGCTCATGGACCTGATGATGAAGCTGGGCTACACTTTCCGCACATGCGGTTTCAAAGAGGAGCCCGAAAAGGGCGGCATGATCCCCCGCTTCCCTCTTCCCATCATCAAAAGCGGCCGACTCCTGCCGAGCCTCGGCAAGACCAGTTTCCTCAACAAATACCCCGAAGAGGTCTCCCACGGCGGCAAGCGCCGGGTAGCGATCTTCATCGGCTGCCTGGCCAACTACAACTACACCGGTATCGGCGACAGCCTGATGGAGATCCTCGAAGAGCTCGGCATCGACGCCTTCATCCCCAAGCAGCAGAAGTGCTGCTCCGCCCCCGCCTACTTCACCGGAGATTTCTACACCGTCGAAACCCTCAGCAAGCAGAACATCGAATATTTCGAAAGCTTCATCGACGACGTGGAGGCTATCCTCATCCCCGAAGCGACCTGCTCGGCGATGATCAAGCACGACTGGGAAGTCTTCTTCCGCAACCGCGGCATGGACGAATGGGCCGACCGGGCCCGCAAGCTCAACGAAAAGATCTACATGGCCACCGAGTGGCTGGAGAAAAAAACCGACCTCAAAGAGCGCCTCGCCGCCCGGGGCGTGACGATGCCCGACTCCGTCACCTACCACGACGCCTGCCACGCCAAAAAAGTCCAGGGGATCTGGCAAGAGCCCCGCGAACTGCTCAAGCAGAACTACGAACTCAAAGAGATGAGCGACCCCAACCGCTGCTGCGGCTTCGGCGGCGTGACGATGCAGACGGAGAAGTACCATTTCGCCGAAGCGGCGGGCAAGCCAAAAGCCGCAATGATCGAACAAAGCGGTGCGCAGGTCGTCAGTGC
>WFQO01000127.1 GCA_015486995.1 Nitratifractor sp.
TCACGTATCCGGCGATCTCACCGTCTTTCCGGGCGGCGACGAAAAACCCTTCGTCACTTTCGATGAGCTCCCGCAGCAGCTTAGGGGTGAAGTCGGTGGTGACGAAGCCGTCGGAGCGGTCCTCGTCGGCGATCGTATTGACCTGATAGCGGCGGTGCAGACGCAAAATCGCGTCGATATCTTCCGGTGTGGCGTTACGAATTTCCATTGTGCTTCTCCTTTTTGCGATCGTGTTCCATCCGTCGTAGAGTCTCCAGATCCAGAGCTGTCCCCCTCTCTGCGAGAAAGCGATGGATCCTCTCCCAACGTTCGGCAGGAAGTTTCTGCCCGTATTTGATTTTGGTACGGATCTTCTCGATGGCGATTTCCACCACCGCCGTTGCCTCCAGGGCTTTGGCATAGCGGGGTTCATTGTCCAAAGGGAGGTAATGGCCTTCCGGCTGGTATTTTCGCATCAGTTTTTCCAGCGCCCGGGCCTTCTCTTGTGAGGAGCCAAGCTCTCGGGCAGATCCCTCGATCTCCACAGAGGCGAAAAACTGCGTCGCCGGACAGGCGAGCCCCTCCTCGGAGCTGAAGTAGGAGGGGATCAGACTCCCCAACTCCACTATACTGACGAAAATCCTTGGATTTTGACGGATCGCCCCCATTTTTCTTCCGCCCTTTTTGCCGTGAAAAAAGATCGCTTCCGTGTCCCCGGCGAAACTGACAGGGACGACAGACATCCCATCTTTTCCTCTCAACGCCAGGCTGGCGTAAGGGGCTGTTTCCAGAATTCTCTGTATCGTTTCCACATGCATGACCCTGCTTCCTCTCAAAAAGATACGTTATGATAGCGCCTATCTGACCTTTGCAAAAGAGCCAAATAATGAAAAAAATATGGGGACAGTTGTGATATTGAAACTTCAGGAAGGGAGCGGGACCCTCACCGAACGCCTCTACTTTACCTTGAAAGAATGGATCCTCCACGAAGCTGAGCCGGGGGAGCGGCTCCCTTCCATCCGGGCGCTGGCCGCCGAGAACCGTCTCAGCCGCACCACCGTGGAAGCCGCCTATTCCCAGCTCTACGCCGAAGGGTACATCGAGAGCCGTCCCCGGTCGGGATATTTCGTCGCCGAGGATCTCCTGGCGGTCAATCGGGGCGCCAAAAAAGAACCGGAAGCGGAGGAACGCCCTCTCGGAAACGGGACAGTACGCTACGACTTTTTTCCGGCACGTCTCAGCCCTGAAATTTTCCCCGTCAAAACCTGGAGGCGCTTGATCGCCCGGTCGTTGCAGGAAGATCTGGACTTCGGCGCCTATCCCGACGGGCAGGGGGAGGCGGGCTTCCGGGAGCAGATCGCCTCCTATCTCAACCGGATCCGCGGGACCCGATGCCGGGCCGATCAGATCGTGGTCTGTTCCGGTTTCATCGACGCGATGGCCCTGGCGGCGGAGCTGATGGAGGCGCGGGATCGCCCCTTTGCGATGGAGTGGCCCGGATACCGCCTGGCTGAGCGGGTGATGGGCGAACACGGCTACCGGACACTCCGCATCCCCGTGGACTCTCAGGGGATCGATCCGCGGCGTCTGGAGGCGACGGAGGCCGGGAGCCTCTATCTAACGCCTTCCCATCAGTATCCCACCGGCGTGACCCTCCCGGTGGCCAGGCGTCAAGCCCTGCTGGAGTGGGCACGACGCGAACAGAGCTGGATCATCGAAGACGACTACGACAGCGAACTCAATTACACCCACCGTCCCATCCCGGCAATGCAGGGGCTCGAGGGGGGAGAGAGGGTACTCTATCTGGGAACCTTCTCCAAATCCCTCTCTCCGGCGATCCGGGTCGCTTACCTGGTGCTGCCTGAGCCGCTGATGGAGCGTTACCGCCGCACGAGCCACGCCCATTTCGCCCGGGTGTCGCTGCCGATCCAGCAGACGTTGGAGCTTTTTATGGCCGAGGGGCACTGGGAGCGGCACCTGCGTCGGGTACGGACGTTGAACCGTCGCCGCCACGACCGGATGCTCGCTGCACTGAAACGGGAGCTGGGAGATCGCATCGGGATCCTCACTCAAGGCGGGGGCTTGGCGATCCTCGTGCGCCCCACCGACGGATGTAATCTGAAGCGATTGCGCGAGGAAGCGGCAAAGCGGGGGATCCGCCTCTATCTGGCCAGCGACTTCTACGGGAAAGAGTGGGAGGCGCTGCGGATGGGATTTGGAGGCCTGAGCGAAGAGTCGATCGACGAAGGGGTTGCGGAGGTGGCGGATCTGTGGCGGCACACTCATTTTCAACGTGAGAGAGGATAGTGACATTTCTCTTTCGATTTATACTGTGTTACCATCAATGGTGTCATCATCAATTGAATGGTCTGAATGAAACCGGCGATTTTCGGAACGGTAAATTATATTTTTTAATATCCCCTTAAAGAGCCTTTTGGTATATTCAGAGTTCATTCCGTTTTTTACAGAGAGTGAGAGAATCGCTGTGAAAAACGACGGGGAGAGCGGATGGAAGAGCGGAAAGATCAGGAGATTGTCGCGACGCAGGAGGGACGTCTCGATCGTGTTCTGAGCGCACTCCTCGGTGAGAGCCGCAATCAAATCGCCCGGCTCATCGAAGCGGGCGAAGTACGGGTCGACGGCCAAAGAGTCGCCAAACCCTCTTTCAAGGTTCAGGCCGGGCAGCGGATCGGCTACCGCTTCCTCGATGCGCCGAAGCGGGAGGAGATGCCCGTCGACTTCGACGTGGAGGTTCTCTACGAAGACGAGGCGATCCTGGTCCTCAACAAACCCGCCGGCGTCGTCGTCCATCCCGCCCCGTCGGTCCGGGAGCCGACCCTGGTGGACTGGCTGGTACGCCGCGGGGTTTCCCTCTCGACGCTCTCGGGCGAAGAGCGCCACGGCATCGTCCACCGCCTCGACAAGGAAACTACCGGCGCCCTGGTCGTGGCCAAGAGCAACGCCGTGCATCGTCGCCTGGCCGAAGAGCTCCAGAGCCGCCGGATGGGGCGCTACTACCTGGCGGTCATCGATCATCCGCTGCGGGAGGATGTGACGGTCGACGCCCCCATCGCCCGCAACCCGAAAAATCGCCTGAAGATGGCGGTGGTCGAGGGGGGAAGAGCGGCGCGCACCGATTTTTTGAAACTCGCGGAAGGTGAAAACGGCACAGAATTGATCGCCGCGCGTCTGCACAGCGGACGAACCCATCAGATTCGTGTGCATCTGGCGAGTCTGGGGCGGCACATTCTCGGTGATCGTCTCTACGGTTATCGGGGACCGGCTCGGATTCCGCGGGTTTTTCTCCACGCGGGTCTGCTCTATCTGAGCCATCCTCTCACCGGGGAACGGATGGAGTTTCGTGCACCGCTTTTTGCCGATATGCGGGAGTACCTGACGACACAAACAAGGAGTTCTTTTGATGAAAGCACTACGCTCGATGCTCTACCCGGTCGTTTTCGTGACACTTTCGGTCCTCTGGAGCGGGTGTAGCGACAGCGTCGGGAGCCTCACCAGTATGACGGCCTTCAAGACCGATCTCGATATGCCCACGATCCGCGGAGTCAAAACGGTCGTCGACAAAACCAGTGTCGGCTTTGAATGGCCCGCGGTCACCGACAAGCGGGTCGAAGGGATCGACGTCTATCGTGCCCGGCCCGCCGCAAAGGGCACCCCCCAGAAGATGCAGAAGATCGCTACCATCGGCAACCGCTACGCGACGCACTACGTCGATACGACGATCCAACCCGACAGCGATTATCTCTACACGTTCCGGACCTTCGGCGTCCTCTTCGGCTCGGCGCCCGGGCAGGTGATCCGGGTCCACACCGCCCCCCGTCTGCCCGCCGTCAAGATCGCCAAACTCTACCAACCCGACGCCGGGGTGATCAAACTGCTCTGGGTCCCGCATCCCGATCCGCGAGTCGCCGATTATGTCATCGAACGCCGACTCGAAGGCAAAGAGTGGAAATACCTCGACACGGTCAAAGGGCGCCTGATGCCCGAATACATCGATATGTCGCCGGCCAAAGGGCGACGCTACGCCTACCGGGTCGTAGGCCGTACCGCCGACGGCGTGCGGACGAAGCCTTCCGCCGCCCAGTCGATCACTATTCGGTAAGGAGCGTCGTGTGCCTCATCTGAAAGTCGAACCTTTCAAGACGGAAGAGCTCGATCGTCTGATCGCCGAGGAGGAGTGGCTGCACTTCCGTGCCGTGCCCGAGAGCGCGGCACCGGTGGAGCTGCTGGGGGTGGAGTTCGAAGGGGAGCCTTTTCTTCTCGAGATCAAAAAACGCCCCGAGGCCACGGTCCTGCGCGCCGACAAAATCAGCCGGCCTCTCGACGTCGGACGGATCAAGCGCTGCCTGGCGGCTCTGGCCGAAAAAGCCGGTTGGAAGATCCTGCACAGCAACATCGAGGAGAGCGCTCAGCGCCCCCCTCTGGCCGCAGAGGCGGAAAAATCGATCCGGGACTTCGAATCGATGCGTTTCCCGATGGAGAAGGTCGCTTTGGAGGTCGGTTTCGGCAGCGGGCGTCATCTGCTCTGGCAGGCGGAGCGTCATCCCGATACGCTCTTCATCGGAGTGGAGATCCATACCCCCTCCGCTCAGCAGGTCCTACGCCAAATCCGTCTGCGCGGCTTACAAAACGTCTGGGTGGTCAACTACGACGCCCGACTGCTGTTGGAGATGCTCCCCTCGAACCTTCTGGAAGCGCTTTACGTCCATTTCCCGGTCCCCTGGGACAAAAAGCCCCATCGACGGGTGATCTCCGACGCTTTTGTCGAGGAAGCGCTGCGGGCGCTGCGTCCGGGAGCGGTGCTGGAGCTGCGCACCGACAGCGAAAACTACTACCGCTATGCCCTGGAGGTTTTCAGTCGTCCGCCGAAATCCGATTTTCGTGTCGAGAAAAATCGCGATCTTCCCGTCGTGAGCAAATACGAAGCCCGCTGGCGCCGAATGGAGAAAAACATTTACACCCTGAGTCTGCGGGCCCTGGAAGCGTCATCTCCCCGACAGGCGGATTTCGATTTCACTTTTCACGAACCGGTGACCTACGATTCGATTCGGATGGTTCCCTCGAAACCGGTGGTGGAGGAGAATTTCTTCGTCCATTTCGGACGTGCCTACCGCTTCAGCGACGACAGCGGCGGAATCGTGGAGTGCTCGTTCGGGAGTTTCGACCGTCCCGAACACAAATACCTGATCTACCGCGACAAAGAACCGTTGCGATACTTCCCGGAGCGTCCCGTCGCTACCGCGACCAACGCCCGGGCCCATCAGAAAATAGGAGCGATCGTCTATGGCCGCTAACGTCATCACCGCATCCCATTTGACCCTGGCGTATGACCGGGGGCGCAAACGGATCATCGAAAACGCGAGCTTCTCCGTCCGCAAGGGGGAGTTTGTCTTCATCACCGGCCCCAGCGGCAGCGGCAAGTCGACCCTGCTCAAAGCCCTCTACGGTGCCATTCGCCCGCTGGAAGGGACTCTCAAAGTCGGAGGCCTGGATATGGCCAAGATCCGCAAAGGCAAACTCCAGGAACTGCGCAGTCACCTGGGGATCATCTTTCAGGATTATCGTCTCATCAACGAATGGACGGTGGAAAAAAACGTCGTACTGCCTCTGATCATCGCCGGCTACAGTATGGAAGTTCAGCAGACCCAGGCCAAACGTCTCCTGCGCCACGTCAAGCTCACCGAGCAGGCCGATCGCTACCCGCTGGAACTCAGCGGCGGGGAGCAGCAGCGGGTGGGGGTGGCCCGAGCGCTATCGAAAAACCCCTTTCTGATCCTCGCCGACGAGCCGACGGGAAACCTCGACGAATACTCCTCCAACGTCATCTGGGATCTGCTGGAAAACGCCTGCGATCAGTTGGGCTCGACGGTGGTGGTCGTCACCCACCAGCTGCCGACGATGTTCAACATCCCCTACCGTCACTTCATCATCGAAAGCAAGGGTATCTATGAAGTCCGTTAAAGAGCATCTGATGTTCATCCTCCCGCTGATGGCCATCCTGCTGGGGGTGGAGTTCGTCCTGGTCTTCAACCGGGTGACCAGCAATTACGAGGAGAAGCTGCGGGAGAGTTACACCATCCTCGTCGTCAGCAAAAGCCCGATGAGCCTGCGCCGTTTCCGGCGGATCGAACCGCACATCTCTTCGGTCGAAGCGATCTCCAAAGAGCGCATCGCCCGCCAGATCGCCCGGGGGATCCAAAACACCAGAACGCAGGAGATCCTCGCTGCTCTGCCGTATTTTTATACGCTGCACCTCGACCGGTATCTCAGCCGTACCGCCGTCGAAAAGATCCGCAAAAAACTGCTCAAAGTCCCCGGCGTCAAAAAAGTCGAAACCTTCGGCGAGAATCACCGGGCGAAATACAACCTCTTCCTCTTCCTCAAGATCGTTTTCTGGAGCTTTGTCGTGCTTCTCTCCCTGGTCAGTTTCTTCCTGATTCTGAAGCAGATGGAGGTCTGGCAGCTGGCCCATCGGGAACGGATGCAGATTATGGAAGTTTTCGGGGCGCCGATGCTGCTGCGTAGCGGGGTGCTCTTTCGGATGGGGATCACCGACGCGATCTTCGCCGTTGCGCTGAGCGGAGGGCTTTTCGCCTTGCTCAAATACTACTGGGCTCCCCGAAGCGGGATCGAGATCCTCGTCGACCGGCAGGCGCTGCTCTTCGAGCCGAAGGATTTGGCGATTCTCGCGGCCATCGCTTTCACGCTCGTCATATCTGCGGTGATGAACGTCACGATTCGCAGCGGGGAGGTGCGGGAGTGATCGGGATCAGACTCTTCGTCGTTGCGCTGCTGCTTGTCTCTGCGGCGTCGGCCTCCCGGATCGAAAAGAAAATCCAAAAATCGCAAAAGACCCTCCAGAGCACCGAAGCACAGAAAAAAGCGGCCAACCGCCAGCTCTCCAAAATCGCCGACTCCATCGAAAAGACCCGCAAAGATCTGGTGCGACTGCAAAAGATCCTCGACCGTCTGGAGAAAGAGAGACAAAAAGGCGAAGCCCAATCCAAAGCCGCGTTGGACCGTATCGCCCAGGTCGACGCCCAGCTGGCACAGCTCGACAAAAGCATCCAGCGCAAACACGACCGCTTCATCCGGCTACTCTCCGATCAGTTTTCGATGATCGTGGCGCTGGAGGAGATGCATCGCACGAGCGAGCGCTCCATCGTCCTCAAGGAGTTCTACGAAGCCTACAAGCGGGCCAACGACCGAGAGCTCAAAGCGCTCAAAGCCAGCATCGACAAAAACCGCCGCAAAAAGGTAGCGCTTCTGATGGAGCGGACCCGGCTCAAACGCGGCATCGCTCAGATCCTCAAAAAACGCAAAGAGTACCGAAAAAGAAAGGAGCAGTCCCAGGCTCTGCTCAAAAAGTTAGCCAAAGAGGAGCAGCTCTACCGGCAGAAGCTTCAGAACATCATCAGCCGTCAAAATCAGCTGCTTCTGACCCTGGCGAAGCTCAAGATTTTGAAGAAGGAGGAGATCGAAGCGGCCAAACGGCGGGAAGCCGAGCGCAAAGCACAGCTTGAGGCCCGCGCCAAACGTCTGGCGCAACTGCGCAAAGAGAAAGCGGCCGAGCGGGCCCAGGCCAAAGCCGAAGGCCGGGAGGTGGACTACAGCGAAGTGACCCTGCCGCCCGAAACGGAAGAGAAACCGGGCTCGGTCAAACAGTACGGCAGCTCCTACCAAAAAGAGCGGGTCGCACGCTACCGCGGGCCGCGGACCATTCCTCCTTTCCGGGGAGCGAAAGTCGTCAAGCGCTTCGGGACCTACGTCGATCCGATCTACAAGATCAAAATCTTCAACGATTCGATCACCCTCAAAGCTCCGGCTCCCGATACCAAAGTCCGCAACGTTCTCAACGGCAAGATCGTCTATGTGGGTGAAAACAGTATGCTGGGCAAAGTCGTGATCGTCCAACACGGCAACGGCCTGCACACCGTCTACGCCGGCCTCTCCAAGATTTCACCTCTGGTCAAGACCGGCGGTCGCATCCGCAGAGGCGTGGTCATCGGTAAAGTCAACACAAAGCTCATCTTCCAAGCGACCCAGCACGAAAAGCTGATCAATCCGCTGCGGCTCATAAAGATTTAGACGGAAAAACTTTCGCTATAATCGCGTCAAAATCAAGGGGGTCCGATGAAGCAGCGCAGACGCGTATTGGTAAAATTTTCCGGAGAAGCTCTGGCCGGAAAAGAGGGCTACGGGATCGATACGAAGATCCTCAAATACATTGCCGACGAGATCCGCTCACTGGTGGAGAACGATATCGAAGTGGCCATTGTCGTCGGCGGAGGCAACATCATCCGCGGGGTGACCGCGGCGGCGGACGGGATCATCAAACGCACAAGCGGAGACTATATGGGAATGTTGGCGACTGTGATCAACGGCGTCGCGATTCAGGAGGCGCTCGAGAGTATCGGCCTCGAGGCGCGGCTGCAGAGTGCGATCGATATGCACGAAATCGGTGAGAGTTTCATCGTCCGCCGCGCTCGGCGGCATCTGGAGAAGGGACGGGTCGTGGTTTTTGCCGGAGGAACGGGCAACCCCTACTTCACCACCGATACCGCCGCCACTCTGAGGGCGAGTGAGATCGACGCCGATATGCTGATCAAGGCGACGAAGGTGGACGGCGTCTACGACAAAGATCCGATAAAATATCCCGACGCGAAGAAACTCGACGAGATCAGTTACGATCGGGCCCTGAGTGAGCACATTCGCGTGATGGACGATACCGCCATCGCCCTGGCCAAGGAGAACCACCTCCCCATCGTCGTCTGCAATATGTTCGAAGCGGGCAATCTGCTCAAGATCGTCCAGGGAGATCGAAGCCTCTGCTCCATCGTTCACTGAAGAGAAGTAAAGATAAAAAAAGGATAAAAATGACACGACTTGAACAAATCACTGCCCAGGCCCTCGAACGGGTCAATCACGATCGCTATCTGCTGGCCAAGGCCGTCGGCAAGCGGGCCGAAGAGCTCAGCTCCGGCGCGACTCCTCTGGTCGATATGGATGTCAAAAAGCACAAAGCCACCGACATCGCGATCCACGAAATCGCCGAAGGCAAACTGAGAGTCGAATTGGAAAGCTGAACGCTTGAACGATTTTCTGGAGCTCGTCAAACGCCTGCGGTCGGTCGATGAAGCGGTAACGCTTCTGGGGACGCAGATCGAGATCGACGACTCCATCCGCGAAGCGCTCGACTTCGCCATCGCCGCCCACGAGGGGCAGAAGCGCAAAAGCGGAGAGCCCTACATTATCCATCCCATTCTTGTCGCGGCGATCACCGCCTCCATCAGCGGCGATCCTACGATGGTCATCTCGGCGCTACTGCACGACGTGGTCGAAGACACGCCCCACACGATCGAGGAGATCGGGGAGCGCTTCGGTCCCGATGTGCGGCACATCGTCGAAGGATTGACCAAAATCGTCGAAATCCGGGAGGACAAGCTCGCCCCCGCAGGCTCCAACGAACGGCTCATCACTTCGGCACTCAGTTTCCGAAAGATGCTCATCGCCTCCATCGAAGATGTGCGGGTATTGATCATCAAACTCTGCGACCGCCTGCACAATATGCTGACCCTCGATGCCCTGCCGCCGGCCAAGCAGCTGCGGATCTCCGAAGAGACGCTCGTGGTTTACGCTCCCATCGCCCACCGGCTCGGAATTTCGCGGATCAAAAACCTCCTCGAAGACCTCAGTTTCCGCTACATTTACCCGAAAGATTACGCGAAGATCGACGAGTACATCCGCAGCAACCACCAAAGTCTGCATATCCGTCTCAACTCGTTCATCGGCAAAGTCAAAAACACCCTCTGTATGTACGGCTTTCCCCGGGACGAATTCGAAGTGATCGGCCGGGTCAAACACTACTACTCCATCTACCTCAAGATGCACCGTAAGGGAATCGGCATCGACGAAGTTTTGGATTTGCTGGCAGTACGTGTGATCGTCAAAGAACCGATCCAGTGCTACGAAGCGCTCGGAGCGCTGCATCTGCAGTTTACGCCGCTGATCTCCCGTTTCAAGGATTACATCGCCCTGCCCAAGGACAACGGCTATCAGACGATCCACACGACCCTCTTCGACGACGAAAACATCGTCGAAGCCCAGATCCGTACCGAGCGGATGCACCATCTGGCCGAGTACGGCATCGCCGCCCATTGGAAGTACAAAGAGGGCGAGGATGCGGGCGAGGAGATCAAACTGGAGTGGCTCAAGAGCCTGCCGTACCAGGACGACTCGATCGAAGAGTTCTACGAATTGGCCAAAAACGATCTCTTCAGCGAAGACATCACCGTGTTTTCGCCCAAAGGGGACTACTACACGCTTCCCAAGGATTCCGTCGCACTCGATTTCGCCTATGCGGTGCATACCGAGATCGGAGACCAGGCGACGGGCGCGATCATCAACAAAGAGAAAGCCTCCTTGCTGACAATCCTCAAAAACGGAGACATCGTGCGCATCGTCACCCAGGAGGAGCCGATCCTGCACTGCTCCTGGGTCGATACGGTCAAAACCTCCCGGGCCAAAGAGGGGATCCGGGCCAAATGTCGCCAGCGGACCCGGGAGGTCAACGAACTGACGGGGGTCAATATCCTCGCGACCATTTTCGGCAAACGCCCCGAGCAGATCCGGCGCCTCCTCGAAGAGGCGGGGGCGACGACGTCGGTGCAGCGCATTCCCGAGAGTCTCGACGTCCTCAAAGAGAAGATCCACAAGATCGCCCGGGAAGCGAAGATCCGTGAAGTGCGCTTCTGGGAAGTACTCAAAAAGGGCTACAAACGCCCCTGGATCAAGGAGATCGACCACTTCTCCTTTTACACCAACCGTCCCATTGACCGGGTCGAATTCGACTACTGCTGCCACCCGAAAGCGGGCGACGACATCGTAGCCTTCTATAAGGAAAACCGGGCTATCATTCACCACAAGCTCTGTCGGAAGGCCTACAGCCTGATCCAGGCGGGTGAACCGATGGTTTTCGTGCGCTGGAGCGGCAGCAAACTGGCCCGTTACCGTCTCATCGTCGCCCTGCACAACCGCAAAGGCGTCCTGGCCCAGCTGCTGACACGTCTGTCGCATCTGGGGCTCAACGTCACCAGCATCGAGCTGGGGATCTACAGCAGCGACAATGCCGAGTACTGCCGGATCGAGGTGGAGTCGGAGCGGGCCAACAAAAAAGAGATCGCCCAGGGGATCTCCAGCAAATTCAAACTGATCGACATCGTCGCACTCGACGATGCCTACAACCACAAATAGGAGCAGGAATGAGCGTAGAGCAGGCTCTGGCAGAGATCGAACGGGGAACGGCCGAAATCATCGACCGGGAGCGGATCGAGACGCTGGTACGGAATTTTTACGAAAACGGAGAGCCTTACAAAGTCAAACTGGGGCTCGATCCCACCGCTCCCGATCTGCACTTGGGGCATACCGTGATTCTCCAGAAACTGGCGGCCTTTCAGAAGCACGGAGCGATCGTGCAACTGCTGATCGGAGATTTTACCGCGATGATCGGTGATCCCACGGGCAAGAGCGAGACCCGCAAGGTCCTCGATCGGGAAACCGTGAAGAAGAACGCCGAAACCTATCAGGAACAGGCCTTCAAAATCCTCGATCCGGAACGGACGGAGTTGATGTTCAACTCCACCTGGCTCGATGCTCTGGGCGCCGGGGGATTGATCCAACTGACGACGCAGTACAACGTCGCACGAATGCTGGAGCGCGACGACTTCGAGAAGCGCTACAAAGCGGGCCAGAGTATCGCCGTGAGTGAATTTCTCTATCCGCTGCTGCAGGGCTACGACAGCGTGGCGATGGAGTGCGACATCGAATTGGGAGGCACCGACCAGAAGTTCAATCTCCTGATGGGGCGCCATCTCCAACGGGCCTACGGCGTCGGGAAAGAGCAGGCCGTGCTGATGATGCCGATCCTCGAGGGGCTCGACGGTGTGCAGAAGATGTCCAAGAGCTTGGGCAACTACGTCGGTATCGCCGAACCCGCCAAGGAGATCTACGCCAAGCTGATGTCGATCTCCGACGAACTGATGTGGCGCTACTATGAACTGCTCAGCACCCGAAGCCTCGATGAGATCGCCCGGATGAAACGGGAGGTGGACGAGGGGACTTTGCACCCCAAAAAAGCCAAAGAGATGCTCGCTTTCGAAATCACCGCCCGTTTTCACGACGAGGCGGCTGCCCGGGAAGCGGCCGAAGCCTTTACGAGCCTCTTCAAGGCCCGGGAGATCCCCGACGACATTCCCGAGATCCCGCTCGAAGCGGGTACTTGGATCTGCAAGGCTCTGGTGGATGCGGGGCTGGAGCCCTCGACCTCCCAGGCCCGCCGGGATATCCGGCAGGGAGCGGTCCGCATCGACAAGGAGAAGGTGGCCGACGAACAGCTCAAGTTGGAGCCCGGAGAGTATATCCTCCAGGTCGGCAAACGTAAATTCGCACGCGCCAAGGTGAACTAGATGGAACTGAAGCCTCTGAAAATCGGAAAACATATCATCGAGAAGCCCATCATCCAGGGGGGAATGGGCCTGGGGATCTCCTGGGACCGGCTGGCGGGCAGTGTCAGCCGTGAAGGAGGACTGGGGGTCATCAGTTCCGTCGGGACGGGCTTGTATGAAAATCGCGCCTATTGCGAGACGTTGATGGCCGACGGCCGTCCCTACGAAGTGGAGAATTTCTACTCCCGCAGAGCGCTTTTCAAAATCTTCGAGAATGCCCGCAAACTCTGCGGGGAGAAACCGCTGGCGTGCAACGTTCTCTACGCCATCAACGATTACGATCGGGTCGTGCGGGACTCCTGCGAAGCGGGAGCCGACATCATCATCACCGGGGCGGGCCTGCCTCTGACGATGCCCGAAGCGGCCAAAGGCTTTCCCGATGTGGCCCTCGTGCCTATCGTCTCCACGGCCAAAGCGCTGCGGATTCTCTGCCGTCGCTGGGAGAAGGCCCACGGTCGTCTACCCGATGCGGTGATCGTCGAGGGACCTCTCAGCGGGGGACACCAGGGCTTCAAGTACGAGGACTGTTTCAAGCCCGAGAATCAGCTGGAGGAGATCCTGCCCCCCGTCGTGGAAGAGGCGAAGAAATGGGGGGAAATGCCCGTCATTGCCGCCGGAGGGGTCTGGGACCGCAATGACATCGACCGGATGTTTGCTCTGGGGGCCGACGGCGTGCAGATGGGGACCCGCTTCATCGGCACCGTCGAGTGCGACGCGAGCGATACCTTCAAGCGCAAGATTCTCGAAGCCAAAGAAGAGGACATCAAACTCTTCAAATCTCCGGTGGGCTATCCCGCCCGGGGGGTCAAAACCGAGCTGCACCGCCGCATCGAGGAGGGGACCGCTCCCAAGATCGCCTGCATCTCCAACTGCGTCGCTCCCTGCCACCGGGGGGAGGAAGCCAAAGCGGTGGGCTACTGCATCGCCGATCGTCTCTCCGATGCCTACGAAGGCAAGGAGGAGACCGGACTCTTCTTTACCGGCGCCAACGGTTATCGGCTCAAGGAAATCATCACCGTCCGCGAGTTGATGGACAAACTGGTCAATGGGGAGTAACTCCGGCTTTTTGCGAAGCGCCTGGACGGCGTTTTTGCTCTTTTCCCTCTTTTCGCTCACGGCACAAGCCTCTCTCAATCATCTCGAAAAGATGACGATGGGCTATGACCGTTTGCTGTTGCATTTCTCTCAACCTTTCTCATCGAAAAACCTCCATACCTTCGTTCTCAAAGGAAAGGGATCCTTCCGCTATGTTTTTGATTTTCACTCGATGCGTCTGGGGTCGAAGCATTTGACCGACGGATTGCACTACTCGTCGAAGATCCGTTCGATCCGACTCTCTCAGTACCGTCGCAGTATCGTTCGCCTTGTCGTGGAGACTCCCGAGGCTTATGCCGTGGCACACTATCCCTTGGATGAGCGCAGTTATACCGTCGTCCTTCCCCGAGGAAGCAGCTCCATTCGGGGGCTTTTCGCCACCTTGGGAGTGCAGGGGACTTCGATGCTTTCTCCACGTACTCGAACCGGAATGTCCGTCCGCGGGAAGCGTGTCCGAAATGTCTCTGAAAACAAGAAGAAGTCAAAAAGAGTTACCAAGAGTGTCGTGAAAAAAAGCCGTCTACTCAATGACGGCAAGATCCATCTCAAGCGCCGCTATACCGTCATCGTCGATCCCGGACACGGAGGACACGATACGGGAGCGCTCGATCCGAGCCATCGCTATCTGGAAAAACGGGCGATCCTCGCCATTGGCCGCCGGGTACGCAACGACCTCAAAGCGATGGGTTTCCGGGTTCTGATGACCCGCAGCAGCGACCGATTTATCCGTCTGCACAACCGCACCCGCTACGCCAACCGGAAACACGGCGACATCTTCGTCTCCATCCACGCCAACGCCGTCGGTCGCCTCAGCCGTGCCGGAAAAGTCAAAGGGGTCGAGACCTACTACCTCTCGCCCGCCCGCAGCTCCCGGGCCCGTCGCGTCGCCGCCAAAGAGAACAGCGTCGAATTCAAGAAACACTACAAAGACAGTATGAACGTCTATTTACGTACACTGACCCACTCCAAGATCATCCTCTCCAACAAGCTGGCTCTGGACGTCCAGCGCTCGATCCTCTCTCGGCTTCGCAGCCGATACAGCGGCGTCGTCGACGGCGGGGTGCGCCCGGCCCCTTTCTGGGTCCTCGTCGGCGCGGAGATGCCGGCGATCCTCGTGGAGACCGGCTACATCACCCACCCCGTCGAAAA
>WFQO01000128.1 GCA_015486995.1 Nitratifractor sp.
GCCCAACGCTATGGACAAGACTCCAACCCGTAGGTTGTACTCCTGTCCATACTCAGCCGATGTGGTGGTGTACTGGAGCCCAGAAGCGGATTTGAACCGCCGACCTCTTCCTTACCAAGGAAGTGCTCTGCCCCTGAGCTATCTGGGCGTCAAATAATTATATTGTGGGTCGTTCAGTGCGGATGAAAAGCTGTAACTGTGAAGTCAAGCATTTTCAAAGAAATGCGGACAGATCTTTTCAGCTCCCAGTATATATGGAGCGGGAGACGGGACTCGAACCCGCGACCCTCAGCTTGGAAGGCTGACGCTCTAGCCAACTGAGCTACTCCCGCGTCGTTTATGGTGGTGAGAGGAGGATTCGAACCTCCGAAGGCAAAAGCCAGCAGATTTACAGTCTGCCCTCGTTGGCCACTTGAGTATCTCACCCTTTTTACCGGTCAAACACTGATACGTTCCTATGCAATGGAGCTGGTGATGGGACTCGAACCCGCGACCTGCTGATTACAAATCAGCTGCTCTAGCCAACTGAGCTACACCAGCACCTGTTCCATCGCAAAATGGACCCGAATTATAATGGGTCAATGCTTAATCTAAAATAAAATATAGTGAGATTTTCAAAAAAACTCATTTTTCAATGATGTCAACCGTTCTCCTGTTTGTCGAGAATATAGCAAAATCGCAGTCCGTGAAGAAAGATCGCCCAAGAGATGTAGATCCAGAGGAAGAAAAAGAGTAGCGTGCTAAGTCCCCCGTAGATGCTGGTATAAGTCTTGTTGTAGAAGATATAGAAAAGAAAGCCGCTTTTGGCCAGGTACCAAACGAGCGAAGCGATGAAAGAGCTGGTCACTGCGGCCCGGGGAGAGACATGGCCCCTCGGGGAGAACTGATAGGCGAGGTAGAAAAGCAACCAGATAATCAGATAGGGCAGGAGATAGTAGATATGCAAGGTTCCGGCGATACCCAGCTCCTCCAAATAGTGCCCGATTCGCTGAGAGAGCCAAAAGGAGCTGCCGAGCATCATGGGCAGAAAGAGCAGGAGGAAAAAATAGGTGCGGAAGGCCCCCCATGCACTCCGCTGGGGTGTTTCGAAAATGTCGTTGACGATGAAATCGTAGTCTTTGAAGAAAAGCACCGCGGCGACAAAGACATAGCCGATGCCTATATAGCCGAGTTTGTCGGCATTGGCCACGAACCGATCGATATGGGCCATAATGGTAGCGGAGTCGGAGGAAACCAGGTTTTTGGCGATAAGTTCGTGGAGCTTCCCGTAGGCGGTATCGAAGATAGGCATATGGGTGAAGAGTACCAGCAGGATTACCATGAAAGGGATGATAAAAAAGAGGGTGCTCCAGCTCATGCTCGCGGCATAGAAGCCGAGCCGGGAGTCGAAGAGGTCTTTGAAAAAATCCCGGATGAAGAGCCAGTACTCTTTGAGGAGGGATTTTTTCGATTTCAACATTTGGGGCTTCTCGCGGCGATGAAGACTTTAGTGGGTAGTGGGTAGTAGGTAGTGGATAGAATTTTGATGGTGAATGGTGAATGATGAATGGTGAATAGTTTCGGGGCGTTGCTTTGCAACGCAGTTTTTTGGAGGCGGGACTTCACTCCCGCAAGCAGGGCTAAAGCCCTGCTCCCAATATACCAATATACCAATAACCAACAACTTGCGACTTGCAACTGCGCCATAGGCGCCTCCTCACTTTTTCTATTTGTCGGAAACTGCCTCTTTGTGTTTGCATTTGAAACAGACGTAGACATCCCCGCTTTTAAGGTGCTTGATTCCCATCAGATAGCCGCATTCCGGGCACTTTTTGTTCACCGGTTCGAAGTTGGCGATGAATTTGCATTTGGGGTAGTTGGCGCAGCCGTAGAAGGTGCCGCGGCGCCCCTGGCGTTCGATGAGTTTGCCGCCGCACTCGGGGCAGGGGACCTCCAACTCCTTGGGCGGAGTCAGCGGCTTGGCGTTTTTGCACTTGGGGTAGGCACTGCAGGCGAGGAATTTACCCCGGCGGGAGTTTTTGATCACCATCGGAGCGCCGCACTTGTCGCAGATCTCGTCGGTGGCTTCGGGCTTTTCCGGTTCGGTTCCGTCGAGGTTGCGGCTGTAGCGGCATTTGGGGAAGTTGCTGCAGGCGATGAATTCGCCGTAGCGCCCCTTGCGCTTGAGGAGCTCCGCGCCGCACTCGGGACATTTTTCACCGATCGGTTCGGCCATTTTCTGGGAAGGGATCGACTTTTTGCCTTCGGCGATCTTCTCCATAAAGGGTTCGTAGAACTCCAGCAGGACCTTCTGCCAATCCTCCTTGCCCTCGGCGATCTTGTCGAGGGTCTCTTCCATTCGGGCGGTGAAGTTACTGTCAACGATCTCGGGGAAATGTTTCTCCAGCAGTTCGATGACGGTGAAAGCGATCTCGGTGGGGTGGATCCGCTTTTTTTCGATCTCGATGTAGTTACGGTTCTGCAGGATTGTGATTGTCGGGGCGTAGGTACTGGGTCGTCCGATCCCCAGGGATTCGAGTTTTTTGATGAGGCTCGCTTCGTTATAGCGTGGGGGCGGTTCGGTGAAATGCTGCTCCGCTTTGATCTCACTCAGCTCCACCGGCTGCTCCTCTTTGAGCTCGGGGAGAAGGCGATCTTTTTCGTTGTAGCCGGTCACCCGGTAGAACCCGTCAAAGATCAGCTTGCGTCCGGTGGCCTTGAAGACCGATCTCTCTCCGGCGAAAAGGATGGTCTGGGTTTCGAAGATCGCTTCGGTCATTTGGCAGGCAAGGAATCGGTTGTAAATGAGGCGGTAGAGTTTGAGTTCGTCGGCGGCGAGATATTTGGCGGCCATTTCGGGGGTGAACTCGGTCATTGTCGGGCGGATCGCCTCGTGGGCCTCCTGGGCGCCTTTGGCTTTGGACGCATAGACTTTCGGTTTGGCGGGCAGGTATTTGTCGCCGAAATTTTTCTGGATGAACTCCCGCGCTTCGGTGACGGCCTCTTTGGCGAGATTGAGGCTGTCGGTCCGCATATAAGTGATGACCCCCATCGTTCCTTTGTGGGTTTTGACCCCTTCATAGAGTTTCTGGGCGATCATCATCGTCCGCTTGGGAGAGAAACCCAACTGGGTGGAGGCGGCCTGCTGGAGCGTCGATGTCATGAAGGGCGGAGGGGTTTTGGTTTTGCGTCGGGCCGTTTCGATGGAGGCGACTTTGAAGGATTCGCTTTTGGCCGAGTCGACGATTTTTTGGGCCTGTTCGCCGTTTTTTAGGGTCATTTTTTCGATTTTTTTCCCCTCGAAGCTGTGGATATCCGCTTCGACGGATTTTTCGAAGAGTCCCTTGATGCTCCAGTACTCTTCGGGTTTGAAGGCTTTGATCTCCCGTTCGCGGTCGACGACGATCTTGAGGGCGGCGCTCTGGACCCGTCCGGCGGAGAGGCCCTTTTGGATCTTGCTGGCAAGGAGGGGGGAGAGCTTGTAGCCGACAATGCGGTCCAGCAGACGCCGGGTCTGCTGGGCGTCGACACTCTTCATATTGATACGGCGGGGGTTTTCGAGAGCATGGTCGATCGCGCTCTTGGTGATCTCGTGAAAGACAATGCGTGGAAGCGCTTCGGGGTCTTTACCGATTGCTTTGGCGATGTGGTAGCCGATCGCCTCTCCTTCGCGGTCTTCGTCGGTCGCGATGTAGACGGTCTCGGCCTCCTTGGCGAGTTTTTTGAGCTCACGGACGGTGGCGCTGGCGTCCCGGGGGATGGTGTATTTGGGGATAAATTTCCCCTCTTCGAGGGTGATGCCGAAGCTGCTCTTGGGCAGGTCACGGATGTGCCCCTTGGAGGCGACGACCTTGTAGTCCTTCCCGAGAAAGTTACTGATGGTCCGCGCTTTGGCGGGAGATTCGACGATGATGAGGTTTTTCATATATATAGATGCCTACACAGAAATTTTCGGAGCATTGTAGCATAAGGAATTTTTCTACTGTTTGGCAAAAAAATATTTCTTTGTACTTCAAAATCGGTGTGTAATATACATCCTAATATATAACCTGTTATAACTTGTGAAGAGCATAGAGTCGCTTATCGATCACTTTTGTGGTCTCTTTGTCCATTTGTCATAGGGACCTATGAGATATTATCAGTCAAAGTTACTTGGTGCGTTAAGATATTATTCATGAAAAATCGAGGAAAGAGGAGAAGCAATGGGAATTACCGATCGTTTTATGAAAGATCTTCAGGAACTTTACGATGAGCTGCAGCGGCGGCAGGAAGAGCTGGGGACGTATCTGCATCTGGCCAAAGGAGAGCCTCACCCCGAAGCGGAGGAGCTGCTCGAGCGATTTCTGGCGGAGCTGGGGCTCCCCCGGGACGAGGAGAGTACGATGGCGGCCCTGCTGAGGATCGTCACCCTCCGTGACGATGCGCTGGAGCAGGTGATGAAACGCTACGGATGGGAGGAGGAGAGGATTATCTCCGCGAAAGAGAAGGCGTACCTCTTCGTCAGCTCGTTTCACCTCGAGCGTTTCGAGACGCTTCTGAGCTGGATGGAGGATCGTTCCTTGTTGACGCCCTTCTATCGGACGCTGATATTCGGCGTCCATACGGTGGGTATGGCGATGACCCGTTGGCAGAACGGCTGGACTTCTCATATCATTTATGGGATCAATCGGGATCTCTTGCGGTTTTTCGGAGGGGATGAAGAGAAAGTCCTCGAAATGTTACGAGAAAAAAAACTCCTCGATTGTCGAGAGGGGGAAGAGGCGGATCGCTGCTACTCGGTGTTGGTCCCGGAAAGGGATGGGTATCGAAGAGTCTCTTACGCCGATGCCTTCGCTTCCGAAGTCGCCGATGTCGAGAGAGCCCTGCAGGCATTGCTAGAATCCCTGGAAAAACTTGGGGATGAGGTTTTCGATCAAAAAGTGGAGTGGCTGGAGTATTTCCGGGCACTCAAGCGGGCTTTTTCGCATACCGAGCCCGATGAGCTGGTGGAATACTGGGCGGAGGTGGACCGCAAATGGATGGCGGTGACGACCCCTCTGCAGGTGGGACACCCTCTGGAGTATTACGAAGACCACTACCGCAAGGCGGTTGCACTCGAGTGGGATCTTCGCGTCGTCAATCCCCGGCTTCAAAAAAGCGTGCGCGTCCGGGAAGATATTCGCAGTTTTGCAGCGCAATTCGCCGTGGATCTCGGGCTCGAAGCGGAAAAGATCTTCGCGAAAAACGTCGATCAGATCGAGCGGACGCAGCTCTACATCGGCCAACCGGTGCTCTATTACGGTGCGGAGTTCAACGGACTCTTTTCGGCGCAGGTCGTTCCCAACGACGAGAAAGTCTCCAGTGAACTGGGCAAGAAGATTTTCGCTTACGCCGATTTCGTGCGGCAGTCGCAGCGGGCCAAACCGGTGATGCAGTTGGCGCTGGAGAGCTTCGGCGAAGCGTTTGTCCGTCGGCGACGGAAACTGCTCGAAGACGAGGAGCGTTGGATGCGTCTCTACGAAATCGAGACGATCGGTCATGAATTCGGCCACATCCTCTGGATCGACAGCGACACCGAAGTCGCGATGAACCGCAGCGGGCAATTCAAGAACATTGAAGAGTTCAAAGCGACGACCGGAGGGTTGATGGCCTTTTTTAGCCATGAGAAAGCAGAGCTTCGCGAAGAGCTCCTCGAGGATCTGGTCAGCCGGGCCGTCGGGCTGATGGCCTGGCGGGAGGTGGGCGAAGTGCTGCCCTACTATTGCGAAGGATTGATCCATCTGGAGCTGCTCTATGCCTCCGGGGCCATTGCCTTCGAGGGGGTTCGCATAACGGTCGACTCCGGAGCGTATGCCAAGGTCAAAGAGCGTTATGATGCAGCCTATCGCAGCCTGGCAAAACATTACGTCGAGCGTCGGGACGCGGCGGAGTATCTCCATTGCTATGCCCACAAAGAGGGGGCGCATTATCTTCCGGTCACGGAAGAGGTCAAGGATTTCGTCGAAGCGTACTATGCGCGCTACCGGGAGATCGGGCAGAAAGTGGCGAACTTCGAGTGAGGAATTGGGAGTGAGGGGTGAGAGACCGAAGGAGATGTCGGCGGATAAAAAATCCACTATGGACTATGGACTATCGACTAGAGACTTGAGCCTCAACGAGGCTCTTCACTCCTGGTATCTGAAAAACGGTCGTCACGATCTGCCGTGGCGGAAAACTAACGATCCCTACCAAGTCTACCTCAGTGAAATTATGCTGCAACAGACGCAGGTGCGTACGGTGCTGGAGCGCTTCTACTTCCCCTTTCTCGAACGGTTTCCTACTCTGAAAAGTGTCGCGGAGGCTTCCGAGGAGGAGCTGCTCAAAGCCTGGGAGGGATTGGGATACTACTCCCGGGCGCGCAACCTGCACAAAACGGCGCGAATCACGGGCGGAGTCCTGCCTAAGACGGCTGAAGAGCTCGAGCGCCTGCCCGGAATCGGTCGCTCCACGGCCCGGGCGATCGCCTGCTTCGCGTTTGGGGAGGCGCAGCCGATACTGGATGCCAATGTCCGTCGGATACTCTTTCGCTTTTTCCGCCGGCGTCGGGCGACGGAAAAAGAGCTTTGGCGGATGGCGGAGCGCCTCTTTGACCCGACGCATCCCTACGAATGGAACCAGGCGATGATGGATCTCGGAGCGGGCCTTTGCCTGCCCAAAGCGTCGCACTGCGACCTCTGCCCTTTGGCTAGAGAGTGCCGGGGCCGTGAAGCCCCGCAGCGTTATCCCGCACCCAAAAAGAAAAAAGAGAAGCCCATCCGAAAGTGCACAATCCTCGTTCACGAAAGGGCAGGGCGTTTCGCTCTGCTACGCAGTGAGGAGCGTTTTCACGGAGGACTCTGGCAGTTCCCCCGGAGTGAGAGGGCATCACACGCCGAAGTCCTGGGCCGAGTGGTGCAGCACTACAGTCACTTCACGCTTGATGGGGAAATACTCAACGTCGATACGTTGCCGGATTTGTTTGCTTCCACAGTACGCTATTTTTCTGTGGAGGAGATGGAGAAACTGCCGATGGGAGGAGCGGATAGGAAGGTATTACAGTGGGTAGTGGGGAGTGAGGAGTGAGGAGTGAAGAGTGAAAAGTGAAAAGTGAAAAGTGAAAAGTGGGGAAGCGAATCAGAATGAGAAGATGGAAATGAGAAATTTTGGGGCATCGCTCTGCGATACGACTCACCGAGAGGCGGGACTTCAGCTCCGCAATACAAGGCTGAAGTGACCTGCCCCAATAACCAATAGACCAATATACCAATGACGGGCGAACTCTGCTCGCCTCCGTTACATCTCGTTACACCTTTTCCCCCTTCCCTCGGCCGATTTGCCCGTCTCAAGGGCTTTAAAAAACTTTCTGTTAAACTGTGGCACATTGTAGACCGTGGTGTTTTACAGCTCAAATAAAGGGGTTAGACCAATGACGCATATAGTGACCGACCATCCCTATTTCGGTGTCTTCGTTCTCTTCGTTCTGACGGCGGTGGCTTTTCCGGCCACCCTTTTCCTCGCCCGGTACGTCAGCCGAAAGCTGGCGAGGCTGGATACGGAGAGGCTCAAACTCTCCGTCTACGAGTGCGGCCCGCTGCCCAACAAGCAGCCCAACCGCATTTCGGTGCAGTTCTATCTGATCGCGCTGCTTTTCATTCTTTTCGATGTGGAGATTATTTTTATGTTTCCCTGGGCGATCGATTTCAAACTGCTGGGGTGGTTCGGTTTCGCCGAAATGATTCTCTTTATCGTCCTTCTGGCGATCGGCTTTATCTATGCATGGAAGAAAGGAGCGCTTGAATGGCACAGCATCAGGTAAATTACGCCTCTTCGGGAGGCTTGCCCGTGGCCCTGACCACGGTGGACAAACTGCTCAACTGGGGACGGTCCAACTCACTCTGGCCCCTGACTTACGGATTGGCGTGCTGCGCCATCGAAATGATGGCCTCGGGGGCGAGCCGCTTCGACTTCGACCGGATGGGAGTCATCTTCCGGGCTTCGCCCCGTCAGGCCGACGTTATGATCTTGGCCGGCACCCTGTCGAAGAAGCACGCCGAGTTCGCCCGGCGCCTCTACGATCAAATGGCTGAGCCCAAGTGGGTCATCTCGATGGGATCCTGCGCCAACACCGGCGGGATGTTCAACACGTACGCCACCGTTCAGGGCGTCGACCGGATTATCCCGGTGGATATCTATCTCCCCGGCTGTGCTCCCCGCCCCGAGACACTGCAGTACGCGATGATGATGTTGCAGAAAAAGATCCGCCGTGAACCGGCCGATATGAAAAAGAGAAAACTCCAGAGGTTCGTCTGATGAGAAAGTATACCCCCAAAGACAACGTCCAGGCCAAGGCCAAGTACACCGATCGTTTCTGGGTAGCCCCGAGGACCCCCCGTTCCGCCGTCGAAGGTGAGCATTACGAAGCGGCCCTCGCCCGGCTCAAAGAATCCGTGGAGGTCCTCGACGCCTGGATCGAGCTGGGTCAGATGGTCGTGACGATCCGCCCCGAGCAGAACATCGAAGCCCTGCGGACCCTGAAAGAGGAGTGCGGATATGCGATGTGCTCTGAGCTCAGCGCCGTCGATTATCTGGCGCAAGACGGTGAGTTCGAGATCTTCTATCAGTTGCTCAATCTCGAGGAAGCCAAACGGATCTGCATCCTAACCCGGATCAAAGAAGATCAGGCGATCGAGAGCATCGTCCCCCTCTACGCGATGGCCAAATTCGCCGAGCGGGAGATGTACGATATGTTCGGCATCGTCGTCAACAACCACCCCTATCTCAAGCGGATCATTATGCCCGACGACTGGGAAGGCCATCCCCTGCGCAAGACCTATCCCCTCGAAGGGGACGAATTCGCCAGCTGGTACGAGGTGGACAAGATCTTCGGCAAAGAGTACCGCGACATCATCGGGCCCGAAAACCGCGATCCCGCCCGGATCGACCGCTACGATACTCAGCGTTTCTCCCGCATCGGGCACGAAGTTCCTTTCGGGGCTGATCCCGAGCTCGTGGACGAGACCGAGACCCCCATCGAATACAGCAGCGACGTACTGGTGGACTACAACAAGGGCCCCCACAAAGTCCTGGACAAAAGAAAGTAGGAGCCGTCATGCAGCAGCAGCCCAACAAACTCAAACCCTTTTTTGAAAACCTCGAGTTCGAGCGCGACGATAACACGATGGTGATCAACTTCGGCCCCCAGCACCCCTCGGCCCATGGACAGCTCCGCCTCGTCCTAGAGCTTGACGGCGAGCAGGTGGTCAAAGCCTATCCCGACATCGGCTATCTCCACCGCGGGATCGAAAAGATGGCGGAGAATATGATCTACAACGAGTTTCTCCCCACAACCGACCGGATGGACTACATCGCCTCCACTTCCAACAACTACGCTTTCGCCCTCGCCGTCGAGCGATTGATCGGCGTAGAGGTTCCCCGAAGGGCGCAGGTGATCCGTACGATGCTCTTGGAGCTCAACCGGATCATCTCCCACCTCTTTTTTCTGGCGACACACGCTTTGGACGTCGGAGCGATGTCGATCTTCCTCTACGCCTTCCGTGAACGCGAATACGCGATGGACCTGATGGAGGATTACTGCGGAGCGCGCCTGACCCATTCGGCGGTGCGCATCGGCGGTGTCCCTCTGGATCTTCCCGAAGGTTGGCTTAGCGACCTGACCACCTTCATCGACAAACTCCCCGAGCAGATCAAACTCTACGAAGACCTCCTGACCGAAAACCGCATCTGGCGGATGCGTCTGGAGGATGTGGGCATCGTGACTCCCGAGCAGGCGCTGGAATGGGGATGCACCGGTGTGATGCTGCGCGGCTCGGGGATCGAGTACGACGTCCGCAAAGAGGAGCCCTACGAGCTCTACGGCGAACTCGATTTCGACATTCCCGTCAGCGATCGCTGCGACAGCTACGGCCGTTACCGTCTCTATATGGAGGAGATGAAGCAGTCGGTACGCATCCTGCGCCAGCTGATCGGGATGTACGCCAAGACGGATTCGCAGCTGATGGCGCATGCGCCGCAGTACATCTCCGCCCCCAAAGAGGAGATTATGACGCAAAACTACGCCTTGATGCAGCATTTCGTCCTGGTTACCCAGGGGATGCGCCCTCCCAAAGGGACCGTCTACGCTCCCACTGAATCCCCCAAAGGGGAGTTGGGATTCTGGATCCGCAGCGAAGGGGAGCCCTATGCCTACCGCCTCAAAGCCCGGGCCCCCAGCTTCTTCCATACGGGAATTTTGCAGGACATTCTGCCGGGGACCTATATCCCCGACGTGGTCACCATCATCGGAAGCACCAACATCGTCTTCGGTGAAGTCGACCGATAAGATCGGACGGTTTAGAAAGGAAAAGAGTATGAAACGATACGATTTGCGACACCTTCACGACAACTTTTACGACCGGATGATCGAACTGATCGAAACGGATCTGAAGCCGGCGGAAGTAGGGATCTTCCTCTTTGAAATCGGAGATTTTTCCCCGATTCAAAAGAGCGCCGATCTGGTCAAAGAGCGGGGCCATGAGTTGATGAACTCCCTGAAGTTCAACGAAGTCGACTGGACCGTCGTGGTAAAAAGAAAGGGCGACTGATGGCGCGGGTCCTATTCTCGACCTGGCGGGGTGAGCGGATCGACAACCGCGGCAAAGCCCCCGAGGAGTGGGAAGAGTCCGCCTTCAAACTGCCGGAGAACTACGACGAAGGGACTCCTTCCAAGGCCTTCATCGGATGGGACGGAGTGGCGATCTTCGACGAAGAGATCGACGCGGTCCGCCTGGCGACCGAATACGCCGCGACCTACCAGAAATATTCCGAAGCGTGCGGACGTTGCGCCCCGGGGCGCTGGGGCGGCCGGATCCTCTATGACCTGCTCGACAAAGTCGCCCGGGGAGAGGGAAGCTTCGAGGATCTGGAGCATCTGAGGGAAGTCTCCCAGACGATGATGCTCACCTCCAAGTGTGAAATCGGCCGAACCGTCCCCAAACCGATTCTCGATCTGATGGAGTTCTACAAGGAGCAGTTCGACACCTGCATCCTGGAGCGGAAGAAGTCTCCCCGCTATGACGACGGAGAGACCGACTACATCGCCAAGGTGACGGCTCCGTGCATCGATATGTGCCCCTCCCACGTGGACATTCCCGCCTACATCGAAGGAGTTCGGGATATGGTTTTCACCGAGTCTCTGCAGGCGACGCGGCAGACGATGCCCCTGGCACACACCTGCGGGCGGGTCTGCCCCCACCCTTGCGAGGATGCCTGCCGGCGTGCCAACCTGGACGAACCGATCTCCATTATGGAGCTCAAACGGCTGGGAGCCGACTTCGAGACTGACCACCACTTGGGCTTTTTGCACCCGCAGGAGCCCAAACCTCTGCGCAACGATGGCAAAAAGGTCGCCATCGTGGGGGCCGGCCCGGCGGGCTTGACGGCCGCTTACTATCTGGGCCTGGAGGGGATCAAAGTCGACATCTTCGAAGAGTTACCCGTCCTGGGCGGTGAAGTGGCGGTCGGGGTCCCCGAATACCGGATGCCCATCGAGCGCTACAACAAAGACATCGAGCTGGTCACCTCTCTGGAGGCGGTGGATGTCTACACCAATCACCGAGTCGACGCCGAACGGCTCAAAGAGCTCGATGCCGAATACGATGCCGTGTTGCTGGCTTTCGGCACCCGTCTCTCCAAAAAAGTCCGCGCCGAGAACGAACGGGAAGATATGGAAGGGTACTGGGGCGCTATCGCCATGCTGGACAAGGTCAACCTCTGGCACAAATATCGTATCGGCGAACCCGCGGCCAAGGAATTGAAAGATACGATCGTGGTCTGCGTCGGCGGCGGCTTTACCTCGATGGATGTCGTACGCTGTTCAATCCGCGAGGGAGCGAAGAAAGTCATCATGCTCTACCGTCGGGACGAAAAGACGATCATTCGCAACACCACCTATGAAGAGTATCACGAAGCGGTGGAGGAGGGGGTGGAGTTCATCTTCCACTCCGCCATCGAACGGATCGTCGACGAGAACAACAAGCTCAAAAAGCTGATCGTCAACCGCTACGAGCTTGTCCCCGATCCCGACGGAGGGCGTCCGAGTCTGCAAAAGATCGAAGGGGCCGATTTCGAGATCGAGTGCGACTGGCTGATTCCAGCGGTTTCGCAGTCGGCGGATCTGAGCATCCTCCCTGAGGAGTGGGATCTCAAGCTTACGAGCTGGAACACGCTGTTGACCAACGGCCGCGACTATATGACCAGCCGCCCCGGGCTTTTCGCCGCGGGGGATTGCGAATACGGCCCGATGACCATCGTCAATGCCGTCGGCCAGGCCAAGCGGGCCGCTTCGGTCATCAGCCGCTATATCTATGACGGTAAGGTGAGCCTGACCGATGAAGAGATTATGGAAGATCATCTCAACAAACTCAAGGTTTACGACAAGAGTGAGAAGGTCACGGGTTGGATGCCGGGCATCCCGCGAGAAGTGAGCGAAAAACTGACGGTCGACGAGCGCAAAGACAACAATCGGGAAGTCAATCTCGGCTTGACCGGGGAGCAGGCGATCGCCGAGGCGGAGCGCTGTATGCGCTGTTACTACATTTCGATGGTGGCGGTGTGAGATGAGCGAAACAAGACGAATGCCCGAAACGGTGACACTGACGATCGACGGCAAAACGATCACGACGAAATGGGGGACGACGATTCTCCAGGCCGCCCGCGAAAACGGGATTTACATCCCGACGATGTGCTACCTGAGCAAGGTCGAGCCGATCGGCTCTTGCCGGATGTGCGTCGTGGAGGTCGACGGAGTCGACGGGATGATCCTCTCTTGCCAGGAGAAGGCGGTCGACGGAGCGGTGATTCGTACGAACAGCGACGAGCTCTTTGCCGAGCGTCAGAAGATTATGAAGCTCTACGACGTCAACCATCCTCTCGAGTGCGGGGTTTGCGACAAAAGCGGTGAATGCGATCTGCAAAACAAGACCCTCGAATTTCGTGTCGATCGGCAGGATTTCTCCGCACGCGATCAGCACCGGCCGGTCAAAAACTGGGGGTTCATCAGTTACGACCCCTCTCTGTGCATTATGTGCGAAAAGTGCGTACGCACCTGTGCCGAGATCATCGGCGACGACGCTTTGGCCATCGAGACGGGAGGCTACAAATCGACCATCGTCAATACCCGGGATTTGGACGACTGTGCACAGTGCGGCGAGTGTATGGCCGTCTGCCCTGTCGGGGCGTTGGTGAGTACCGACTTCAAATACACGAGTAACGCTTGGGAGCTCGACTACGTTCCCGCCAGCTGTGCCCACTGTTCGGCAGGGTGCCAGCTCTACTACAACGTAAAGCACAGTTCCATCGAGAACCCTGAGCCGAAAATCTACCGCGTAACAAACGATTTCGAATTCAGTACCCTCTGCGGGGCGGGCCGTTTCGGCTACGATTTCGAAAACCGTGGAGCGACACGGAATCCCGAGACCCTCGCCAAGGCGGCTGAAGCGTTCCGCAAAGCCGAAACGATCCGGTTCGCATCGGTTCTGAGCAATGAAGAAGCGCTTCTGCTCAGCCGGATCGCCGAAAAGACGGGAGCGAAACTGGTCTGTGACGAGGCACGGGGCTTTCAGAAATTCCTGCGGGCCTACCGTGGGATGTCAGGGCGTTCGCTGCCGACGGCGGATTTGGAAGCGGTCCGCCGCAGCCGGGTGATCCTGACGTTGGGAACTCGTCTTTACGATGACGCGCCGATGGTCAAATTTGCCGTAGCGACCGCCAGCCGGCGGGAAAAAGCACAGATGATCTACTGTCATCCGATCGAGGATCCCCGGCTACAGAAGCAGGTGACACAGTTCGTCAAATACGAAGCGGGAAGCGAAGAGGGAGTCGCGGCGCTGCTGGCGGCGACACTGATCGACCGTACGCAGGCTCCCGAAGAGCTTAGAAAATACCTTGACGGACTCGATATCGGCTATCTGAGTGCGGAGAGTAATGTCTCCGAGGAGGAGCTCGATCGTCTGAAACTGACGCTCTGGAAACGGAAGCGCTTTACTCTGATCGTCGGAGAAGACCTCTACAATCACCCCCGTGTCGAAAACATCGCGCGACTGTTGGCGGCGATCGAACGCTACAGCGACTTTGAACTGTTGGTGATCCCGCCCGCGTCCAACACTCTCGGCATTGCGTCGATCTGCGACTTGGCCGATGAAGCTACCGGCTACACCGTCGGCGTCAACACTCCGGGGGATTACGTGCTCAGCGCCCTGGGAGACGGAGAGTGCGATCTGCCGGCGATGAATCAGCAGGAGGGGACCCTGGTCAACCTGGAGGGGCGCGTCGTCCCGACGCATCCCGCGCTTCCTTACGGGGGGTGGGAGCTTGCGGACATCGCTCGAACCCTGGGGATGCCGATCCGCGAAATCATCGACCTGACGCCTGAGCTTCCGACGGAAGCGGGCTTCGACGCGGTGGAGTTCGACGCGTTGCCCGATTACTTCGATGCGGCAGGTGTCGAACATCGGGGGTATCGACTTGCGAGAACACAGAGTGAGCCGACGGCCGTCGTGCCCGATGAGCCGGAAGAGTTGGAGAGTTACGACGGGACCGTACTCTACCGCTGTAACCCGGATCGACAGTTTTCTCCCTTCACCGCCAAAACGCATCAGTTGGCGCAGGAGCCGGTATTGCGTGGTTCGGCCCAGTTCGCTATGGCCGCCAAGCTGCGCGACGGGGACCGGGTCCGTTTCACCCAGGACGGAATCCGCTTCGAGAGAGTGTTTAGCATCGATACAACCCTCAAGGGAACGGTGGCGATCAACCCCGTTTTCGATATCGGATTAAGCGGCTTTGCGCTATCCTCATACCGATTCAGTCCCGTAAAAATAGAGAAAGCAGGGGAGGCCGATGAGTAAGAAAGAGATCACAATCACCATCGATGGCGTGGAGTGCCGGACCCGGGAAGGGGAGTATCTCCTCAATGCCGCCCGGGCCAACGGTATTTTCATCCCCGCCATCTGTTACCTAACCCGATGTTCGCCTACCCTGGCATGCCGGATCTGCCTCGTCGAAGCCGACGGCAAGCGTGTCTACTCCTGCAACGCCAAAGCGAAAGAGGGAATGAAGGTCGTCACGCAGAGCGAAGAGATCCTCGAAGAACGACGGGCGATTATGGAAGTCTACGATGTCAACCACCCGCTCCAGTGCGGTGTCTGCGATCAGCACGGTGAGTGTGAATTGCAGAACTATACCCTCGAGTTGGGAGTCGACAGCCAGCATTTTGCCGTACCCGACACGCTGCGCGAAGTCAAGGAGTGGTCGACGGTCCTGCATTATGACGCCGGCCTTTGTATCGTCTGCGAACGGTGTGTGACCGTCTGCAAGGATATGATCGGCGATAGCGCCCTCAAGACCGGCCCCCGCGGCGGCCCTGCCGTCGACAAAGCCTACAAAGAGACGGCCCCCAAAGACGCCTACGCGATGTGGAACAAACTCCAGAAGTCGATCATCGTCCCCAGCAACGGCACCGAGCACACCAACTGCTCCGACTGCGGTGAATGTACCGCCGTCTGCCCCGTCGGTGCGCTGACGGAGCGGGACTTCGTCTACAAGGCCAACCCCTGGGAGCTCAAGGAGATCCCCGCCACCTGTGCGCACTGTTCCAGCGGGTGCCATCTCTACTACGAGACACGGTTCACGTCGATCGACAACCACGATGAGATGATCTTCCGTGTCAAGAACGAGTGGAATTTCCAAAGCCTTTGCGGTGCGGGGCGCTTCGGGTACGATTTCGAAAACCGCGACGTAGTGAAAGACGAGGCGGCGTTTTCAAAGGCCGTCGACGCTCTGAAAAAGGCGGAGACGATCCGTTTCTCCTCGACAATCACAAACGAAGAGGCCCTGATGCTTCAACGGCTGAAGCAGGAGCGGGGGGTCAAACTCGTCAACCCCGAAGTGCGCCCCTTTCAGCGCTTCCTCTCCGCCTACGCCAAAGCCGCGGGACGCAGCCTCTACGGCAGCGATTACAAGGCGATTATGCAGGAGTCGGATTTTGTCGTCAGTGTGGGTGCCGCCCTGCGCAACGACAACCCCAACGCCCGCTACGCTTTCAACAATGTCCAGAAGATGAACAAGGGCGCGGGCCTCTACTTCCATCCCGTCGGCGATACACTGGTCCCCACCTTCGGCAAAACGGTGGAGTGCATCACGCATAAACCCGGCCAGGAGGAGACGGCGCTCTATCTGGTCCTCGACCTCTTCGCCGATCGGGAGAATCTTCCCGATTACATCAAAAGCTATCTCGACGGCTTCCACGAGACCCGCAAACGCACGATCAAAGAGCGGGTGATGAAAGAGGTGGTCGAAAAGGTCGTCGACAAAGAGAGCGGCGAAGAGAAAGAGGTCAAGAAAAAAGTCCCCGAGATGGTGGAGAAGGAGGTGGAATACGACCACAACCTTCTTGTCGAAGCGCTCGGGGCCGATCCGGTCGCCTTTGTCGACAGTTTCGAGAAGATGATGAAAAAGAAAAGCTCTTTTGCCCTCATCGTCGGGGAAGACCTCTACGGCCATCCCCGCTGGGAAAACCTGGCCAAACTTGTCGCTCTGGCAGAGAAACACTGCGGAATGAAGATGGCCATGATCCCCCCGAAGTCCAACGCCCTGGGGGTCGCCCTGATCTGCGATCTGGACGATGCGGCGGAGGGATACACCGTCGGATACAACCAGCCCGGTGATTTCCGCCTCAGTGCCCTGGGAGACGGCGACCTCGATATGCCGGCGATGAACCAGCAGGAGGGGACGATGACCACGATGAACAAGCGGGTCGTCCCCACGAACGCCGCGTTGGCGTATGGAGGTTACGAACTCAACGATCTGATGAAGGCACTGGGCCTGGGCAAACGCCTCACCGTCGATTGGACGGAGGAACTGCCGGTCGACAAAGGCTTCCAGGCCGCGAAATTCGACGATCTGCCCGACGGCTTTCTCAACGACGGTACCGAAGTGCGCGGATACGCGCTCACGTCGATCAAGAGCCGCCCCTCGACCGCCAAAGCCGCTCAGGCAAGCGACGAAGCGGTACTCGAAGGGGAGATCGCCTACCGCTGCAACCCGCAGCGACAGTTCAACGACTTTACCGACAAGGCGCATCAGATTTTCGAAGCGTTCGCTCTCTACGCGTCTGCCGAGAAGGCGAAAGCTCTCGGAGAAAAGGTCGAAGTGCTGTTCGAAAAGGGATCGCTTGTTTTGGATGTGGTGGCCGACGAACGGATGCAGGGCGAAATCGTGGAGATTCCCGATTTCAAAGCGGACCGGGATGTCTATGGGCTCTTCGGTGAGAGCCGCTATGCGAACGTAACAATCAAAAAGGTGTAGCAATGGATGGATATATCATAGCGACAGTCATCAAAGCCGTTCTGGTCCTGTCGATCATCGCGGCACTGGCGGGCTTCGGAACCTATCTGGAACGGAAAGTCCTGGCCTTTATGCAGCGGCGCCTCGGGCCGATGCACGTCGGTCCTTACGGACTGCTTCAGCTGGCAGCCGACGGGATCAAGCTCTTTACGAAAGAGGATTTCATCCCCTCGGGAGCGAACCGCCTGATCTTCATGATCGCGCCGATGATCACGGCGGCGACGGCCTTCATCGCTCTTGCGGCGGTGCCTTTGCTGCCGGAATTCACACTCTTCGGTGTGACCGTCAAGCCGATCATCTCCGACCTCGATATCGGGATCCTTTTCGTCCTCGGAATGATGGCGGCGGGACTCTACGGGCCACTGCTTGCGGGTATGGCGCAGGACAACAAATGGGGCCTTCTGGGTGCGGCACGGACCGCAGCGGTCTTTCTCAGCTACGAGGTGGTGACCGGTTTATCGATTCTGGCACCCATTATGATCGTCGGGTCTCTTTCTCTGATTGATTTCAACAACTATCAGGCCGGAGGGATGGGGGACTGGCTGATCTGGAAACAGCCTCTGGCCTTCGTGCTCTTCCTGATCGCGGGATTCGCCGAGACCAACCGGACACCTTTCGACCTGATCGAGAACGAGTCGGAGATCATCGCCGGCTATGCGACTGAATACAGCGGAATGCGCTGGGGAATGTTCTTCATCGGCGAGTACGCCAATATGATCACCATCGGTTTTCTTGCTTCGCTGGTCTTCCTCGGCGGCTTCAACGACTGGGGATTCCTGCCCGGCGGCCTGGCGATTCTGTTGAAGGTGAGTTTCTTCTTCTTCTTTATGCTCTGGGTTCGCGCGTCCTGGCCGCATATCCGGCCCGATCAGTTGATGTGGCTCTGCTGGAAAGTGCTGATGCCCCTGGCGGTAATCAACGTGACCATCACCGGCTTCGTGATGATGGTATAAGGAGAGAACGATGAGTCTGGAACAATTCAAAAACCGTAACGTCGGAACGCAGAACTATACGATGCTCGACCTGGGAGAGAGCCCCAAAACCGGATGGGACCGTTTCAAGCAGGTTGCACGACGCAGCGTGAAACTTGAGCTTTTTACCGGTCTCAAAGTCACGTTCAGGGAAATGATCAAAGCCCTCTTTATGGGAGAGATGCATACGGTCAAGTATCCTTTCGAGAAGCTCCCCATCTCTCCGAGATACCGGGCGATTCACGAGATGAAGCGTTTGCTGGAGAGCGGGCACTACCGCTGCATCGGCTGTGGGCTCTGTGAAAAGATCTGCATCGCCGACTGTATACGGATGGATACGCGCTACGATGAAAATCAGCGCAAAGAGGTCAGTGAATATACGATTAACTTCGGGCGCTGCATCTTCTGCGGCTACTGCGCGGAAGTCTGCCCCGAGCTGGCGATCGTCCACGGAGGACGGTACGAAAACGCCAGTGAGCAGCGGGCGAGCTTCGCACTGTTTGAGGATATGCTCACCCCCCTGGATCAATTGAACCAGCAGCAGGAGTTCCCCGGGTACGGCGCGGTCTCTCCGGATGCGGACAAGAAGATCAAAAAAACGCCGCTGGCCTATTAAGGAGTCATGATGGAAACCTTTGCCTTTTATCTTTTCTCGATCCTAATCATCGGACTCTTCACGGTGACCGTTTTGAGTCGCAACATTCTCTACGCGATGACATCACTGGCGGCCGGAATGGTTTTGATCTCGGGTCTCTTTTTTCTGCTCGGTGCCGATTTCCTCGGTGTCGTTCAGTTGATCGTTTATGTCGGGGCCGTGATGGCACTCTACGCCTTCGGGATGATGTTCTTCGATGCGACGGGTGTCGTCAAAGAGAACAACACACCGGCAACAACGGTCTTTCTGCTGGGAGGGCTGAGTGCGGTCGTTCTGGTCGTGATCTTCGCGGCTCCCGCCATCGGCGGTAATGTCCACGCCCTCTACCCAACACCTGATGGAGCGACCAATCCCCAGGCGGTCGGTTTGGTACTTTTCACCAAATATCTGATTCCCTTCGAAGTGGCTGCCGTGATGCTGCTGGTCGCGATGATCGCCGGGATCATTCTCGCCGGAAAGAAAATGGACAAAAGCCTCTCCAGGATGAAAGATGAGAGCCCAGCCAGTGAAAAGGATGTGAAATGATAGGATTGAGTCATTATCTAATACTCGCGGCCCTACTTTTTAGTATCGGGCTCGTGGGCGTCATTCGGCGCAAGAACCTGCTGATGCTCTTCTTTGCCACGGAGATCATGCTTAACGCCGCCAATGTAGCGTTCGCGGCCATTTCAAGTTACTACCATGATCTCAGCGGACAGATGTTTGCGTTTTTTATTATCGCGGTCGCGGCCTCGGAAGTGGCTGTCGGTCTGGGACTCCTGATTTTGCTCTACAAGAAGTACGGCACGCTGGATCTCGATAACTTTACAATGTTGAAGGGGTGACCATGGAAAGTCTGGTATATACCGCGCTGTTCGCGCCTCTGATCGGATCGCTCTTCGCCGCACTTTTCGGGATGAAGCCCAAGACGCTGTGGACCGGGGTGGTCACTTCTCTTCTGCTTTTCGTCTCCTTTGTCGCATCGGTGCTCCTTCTGCAGCATGTGATGGCGGTAGGCCCGGTTCACGCGACGTTAATGGATTGGATCGTGGCCGGCGATATGCGCATCCCGTTCGGTTTCAACGTCGATCAGGTAACCGCGGTGATGATGGTGGTAGTGACGCTGGTTTCAACGGTTGTGCACGTCTACTCCAACGGTTATATGGAACACGACAAAGGCTTCAACCGCTTCTTCAGTTATCTCTCCGCTTTCGTCTTCTCGATGCTGGTCTTGGTCATGAGTGACAACTTCCTGGGCCTCTTTATCGGTTGGGAAGGGGTCGGGGTCTGCTCCTGGCTCCTGATCGGCTTCTGGTACCACAAAGAGGATGTTACCCGAGACATTAACCCCTCGATCTCTCCCTCCTGGGCCGCCAACGAAGCGTTCATTATGAATCGGATCGCCGACCTGGGAATGCTGGTCGGAATTTTTCTGATCTACTGGAACGTCGGGTCG
The DNA here is from genome assembly GCA_015486995.1 of Nitratifractor sp. Classification (GTDB taxonomy): domain Bacteria; phylum Campylobacterota; class Campylobacteria; order Campylobacterales; family Sulfurovaceae; genus Nitratifractor. The sequence continues at coordinate 20,435 of WFQO01000128.1, forward strand.
TTGCAGTATGACACAGTGTTTGCTGCCGTTCCCCAGATGAGCCATACGCTTTTGGTAGCCATAGGCATCTTCCTCTTCATCGGAGCGATGGGAAAATCGGCGCAGTTCCCCCTGCATACCTGGCTGGCTGACGCGATGGAAGGCCCCACCCCCGTGTCGGCATTGATCCACGCCGCGACGATGGTCACCGCCGGTGTCTATCTGGTGATTCGGGCATATCCTCTTTACAGTACTATCCCTGAAGTCGGATATTTCATCGCGTTGCTTGGAACCTTCGTTGCGATTTTCGCCGCGTCGATGGCGCTGGTCAACCGGGACCTGAAACGTATCATCGCCTATTCAACTCTTTCACAGCTGGGGTATATGTTTGCCGCAGCGGGACTCGGAGCCTACTGGGTGGCTCTCTTCCACCTTGCGGCCCACGCGTTCTTCAAAGCGCTGCTCTTCCTTGGAGCCGGAAACGTAATGCACGCGATGAATGACGAGCTCGACATTTTCAAAATGGGCGGCCTCAAAAAGGTCATGCGCTGGACCTATCTCTATATGGGAGTCGCTTCTTTGGCACTGTGCGGTATTTGGCCGTTGGCGGGCTTTTACTCCAAAGATACGATTTTGGAGGTCGCCTTCAACGAACACACCTACGGGATCTGGTTTGTCCTCTGGTTGACCGCCGGCCTAACCGCTTTCTACAGCTTCCGCCTGGTCTTCCTGACTTTCTGGAGTGACGAGCGCTATAAGAAGTATGGATTCCATCCCCACGAGGTCCAAAAATATGTCCTTTGGGCGATGGCGCCTCTGGGGATTCTTGCCGTCATCTTCGGATGGTGGAAAGAGGAATTTATGGAGTTTGTCACCGGTCTGTTGCCTGCGTACGAGGTAAGTGAACATACTCACCATATGGTGCCGATTTTGATCGCGGTCACGAGTGCCATCGCGATCGGAGGTATCGTCGTCGCGTATGTGCTTTATCACAAACGCTTGCGTCGTAATCCGAAAATCGAGGCCAGCTTACCCTATCGGATACTCAGCAACCAATATTATATTCCGATTCTCTATGAGAAAGCGATCAGCAAGCCTTATGCCGAACTCTCCGACATTGCCTGGAAAGAGATTGATATGCAGGTCGTCGATGCAACGGTCGACGGTATCGCGAAACTTGTCGAAGAGAGCGGTGACGAGAGCCGGAAAATGCAGACCGGTAATCTTTCCGATTACCTCAAGTGGATGGCCGCCGGTGCGATCATCCTCGCGGTTTTGGCTGTTGTCGCCGTAGTGAAGAGTTAAGGAGAGAATGGTATGGAAAATATATTAAGTGTTTTGATCTTTTTCCCGCTCATTGCGGCGCTGCTGGGGATCCTTGTCAAAAAGGAGACGATCCGCGTATACGGTCTGACCGTTGCGGCGATCGAGTTTCTTCTCTCGCTTTGGCTCTGGTTCGCTTTTGACCCGGCCAACAGCGGCTTCCAGTTTATTGAGTACGTCCCGCTGGTGAGTGATTTTGGTATCAATTACTATCTCGGAGTCGATGGGATTAGCCTCTTTATCGTCATTATGGCGGCATTGATTACCCTGATCGGGATTATCAGCCTGGGAGAGGTTAAGGATCTGAAGAATATGATCATCTCCCTGTTGCTGCTCGAGACAGCAATGATAGGCGTCTTCGTCTCTTTGGATGCGATCGTTTTCTACCTTTTCTGGGAATTTTCGCTGGTACCGATGCTCTACATCATCGGTTACTGGGGAGGAGAGAAACGTCTCTATGCGGCGATTAAATTCTTCCTCTATACCTTTGCCGGCTCGTTGATTATGCTAGTGGGAATGCTTTACATCGCCTACGTTTATCAGTCTGTCGCCGGTGTCTGGAGCTTCTCTCTGACCGATTGGTATGCCCTGGTGTTGCCGATTTCGGTACAGAAGTGGCTCTTCTGGGCCTTTTTCCTCGGCTTCGCGATCAAGGTGCCGATGTTCCCTTTTCACACCTGGTTGCCGTATGCACACGGTCAGGCTCCGACAGTCGGTTCGGTCATTTTGGCTGCCGTCTTGCTGAAAATGGGAACCTACGGTTTCGTCCGTTTCTCCCTGCCGCTCTTCCCGGATGCGGCGGTCGCTTACATCATGCCCGTCGGTGTGATCGCCCTGATTATGATCATCTATACGGCGATGGTCGCCTACGCCCAGAAAGATATGAAACAGGTCATCGCCTACAGTTCGATTTCGCATATGGGGGTTATCGTGCTGGGAACCTTCGCGATGAACGCCGTGGGAATTACCGGCTCGATTTTCCTGATGCTCTCGCACGGGATTGTCTCCGGAGCACTCTTCCTTCTCGTGGGGGTCATCTACGATCGTCGCCATACCAAGTTGATGAGTGAATTCGGCGGATTGGCGTCTGTGATGCCGCGCTATGCGGTTATCTTCGGCATCATGCTTATGGCCTCGGTGGGATTGCCGTTGACGATCGGATTTGTCGGTGAATATCTTTCCTTGGCAGGTTTCTTCCGCGTAGCGCCTGTTATGACATTGATCGGCGGGACCTCGATCATTCTAGGGGCCGTTTATATGTTGACGCTCTATAAGAAAACCTTCTTCGGTCCGGTAACGAAGGAAGAGAACAAAAAGCTTTTCGATCTCAACGCACGTGAAATGACAGCGTTGATTCCGTTAGTCGCGATCGTTATATGGCTGGGGGTCTATCCCAAGCCTGTCTTGGTTCCGATCGACAACAGCGTCAAAGCGTTGGTCTCCTTTATGCAGGAGAAGGCCCAGACTCCTGAGGCCAAAGCAATTATCCACGTAAGTACAAGCAGCAAGGAGGCGAAATAATGTTGCAGCCTATCTCCGTAAATATGGCCTCGTTGAATCTGATCACGCTCTCTCCGATGTTAGTGGTTATCGGCGGCGCCTTGCTGATTCTGATCATTGATTTGCTCAAAAAAGATTTAGACAAGTCTCTTTATGTAACGCTCTCTATCCTGATCCTGTTTGTCGATTTCGGGGCGACGCTGAGTCTGGGGGTGAACGAACGAGGCTTTTTTGACGTAATGCTCATCGATGGGGTCTCCATAATTTCTCAGCTATTGATCTTAATCGCTTCGATGCTCTTTATTCCGTTGGCATTGACCCAGAAGCGCTTCCATGAATACTCCTACCCCGAGTTTTTCTCCCTTTTTCTCTTTATGGTGGCAGGCTTTCAGTTTATGGTGGCGACGGATAACCTGATCTTGATCTTCGTCGGTTTGGAAACGGCGTCACTGGCCCTTTATACACTGATCGCGATGCACAATACGCCCGGATCACACGAAGCGGCGATCAAATACTTCACCTTGGGAGCAATGGCTGCCGGCTTTTTCGTGATGGGTGCCGCCGCCATCTATGCCGTCACCGGTGCGGTCGAGCTCTACGATGTCGCGAAAGTGATGCAGACTCGTCTGAGTGAACCCGGTATCCTCGTGCCGGTGATCGGCGGCGCTTTGCTGATGATGGTCGCGATCGGGTTTAAAGTTTCTCTGATTCCGTTCCATCTCTGGACACCGGATGTATACGAAGGCTCCAGCGCGCCGATGGCCGGATATATGTCGATCGTTCCCAAAGTGACGATGATGGTGGTCGCGATGCGCCTTCTCGGACTCTATGTCGATATGGGTGTCGAGCCTGTGCGGTGGATGATCATCGCTCTGGCGGTTGTGACGATGACACTCTCGAATATGATGGCCCTTGTTCAGGAAGATGTCAAACGGATGCTGGCCTACAGTTCCATTTCGCATGCCGGATTTGTTATGGCGGCGCTGGCACTGGATACGACCAAAGCGTACAGTAGTATTTTCCTCTACTATACGCTTTTCCTCTTTACGAACCTCGGCGCTTTCGCTATGCTGTGGATCAGTCGGCACAAGGGGCAAACCTATCATTCCCGCTTCCATCATCCCTATGAAAAATTTGCGGGTCTGATTCATACTTCTCCCCAGGGAGCTGTCATTATGGCGATTTTTATGCTCTCCCTGACCGGTGTGCCTCCTTTCAGTCTCTTCTGGGGAAAACTTTATGTCATTAGCGCCACGGTCGATGCAGGGTATCTCTGGTTGGCGATTGTGATGGCCATCAACAGTGCTATTGCGGCGTATTACTATCTAAAACTGATCGTCTATATGTTCCTCAAGCCGCCCGCACCCGGCATTGAAGCGGTCGGTATCAATAGTTCCAAGCCTCTGGTCGTCATTGTTGGTATCTCCGTCGCTGTGACGACTTTTTCGGTTCTCATTATGCAACCTCTACTCTCATACATCAGTTATATGGTGAGTGTCAGCGGTTATTGA
>WFQO01000129.1 GCA_015486995.1 Nitratifractor sp.
AATCGGCACAGTAAACTAATTTGACGGAAAAAAATGGATTTTCGGAAAATAACCGGTTTCACTCGATAGCTCTGGCAGTCGCAAACGCAAGCGCCCGTTTCACGGGTTGAGTGCTCCTTTGTCGCCATCGAGTGAAACCTCTCTGGGATGTTTTCCGGAGAGTTCGATTCAGAAGCGTAGCAGGAGGATAGAACTCTTTTTGTTGAAGTGGCGGTCGAATCGGTTGATGCTGTAGACCATGGATTTATCCTCCTTTCTGGGGTTTGATTGTCGAAAGTATAACGGGATTGGCAAGGAGAGTCAAGATAAAGGATAAAAATTTTCCATAAAATCAAAAGATATGCACGGCCAGCCAGAGGGTCCCGGGCGCGGTTTCGAGGACCCGGTGCGGGGTCCCGGCCGGAAGAAAGATCATTTCACCGTGTTTCATAGGACGGGGGTTTCCTTTGACCTCCAGCAGAGCGTTTCCTTCCAGGAGTACCACCCACTCATCCTCCTCCTGACGGTACTCTTTTTGATCGGGAGACTCGGAGCTGAGGATGCGCACGATCCGGATGTTTTTGTGTTCCAGAAGGGTGGTGAAATCTTCACCGTTTTCGGGTGGTAAGGCATCGTAGAGGTTCACGTCAGGATTTCTCTTTCTCTGGATTTACAGATTTTTACTGGAGAGCATAAATCGGATTGAGTGTTTTGGCGATGGTTTGGTGGATTTTACGGAGCAGTTCAGCCTCGATTTTCCCGAGTTTTCTGACGAAACGCTCATCTGAGAGGTTTTTGATCTGAAAACAGTCGATGGCAGAGCGCTTTGTCAAACCGTTCGATGCGTTTGAATCGAGAGGGAGCATCCAGGGATAACCGTTATAGCGTTCCTTCCAATCTGTAATGGGAACGATCGTCTTGAGGGGAAGCCGGCCGACACTGTTATGGCTTACGACGATCGCCGGACGGCGTTTGGCGATTTCACTTCCCCGCTGGGGAGAGAACTCCACCAACCAGACTTCCGCCTGCTCAATATTCATAGAGCCCTCCGTCGTCTTCACCGACTGTTTCGCCAAAGCTCCGATATTCCTGATCTTCAGCTGCCTGGGAAGCCGCCAGTTCCCAACGTTCCAACTCTTTGCGTCTGAGATAGTCGGCAATCGCTTCATTATAGATAGATGAGAATGAAACTCCCATTTCGTTTTTCAAGGCGACGACTTTCTCTTTAAGTCTTTTATCGAGATTGAAAGTTACTTTTTCGATGGAGTGTTCACTGCAGGAAATAGCCATATTTTTTCTCCATACTTTTTTATGGATTATAGCCAATCTGTCGAAAAGGTTTAAAAACTCATCGAGATGGCATCGATCTCGTCCCAGCTCATCTTTTTTTTACCCGCTTCCCGGTGGCGGAGGATATGATCGACGTAGCGGGCGAAAAGGTCGGTTTCGATGTTGACCCGGGTGCCGGGGCGGTATTCTTTGAAAAGGGTGTTTTCGACGGTGTGGGGGATGATGGTGAGACGGAACCAATCTTCACCTGTTTCATTGACGGTCAGACTCACCCCGTCGATAGCCACAGAGCCCTTGGGGACAAGGTAGGAGGTCTGAGCGGGATCGACGGCGATGTAGTACTCTACGGCATTCTCTCCTGCTTGAATACGCCGGACGGTTCCCACGGTATCGACGTGTCCCTGGACGATGTGCCCTTCGAAGCGCTCCCCCATTCGCATCGCCGGCTCCAGATGGACACGACCTCGGAGTTTTTCGGGTGGAACAATTCGGCGTGTCTCATCCGCTGCCTCCACCCGGAAACCGTTCGGCAGTACTTCGGTCACCGTCAGGCAGACTCCGTTGACGGCGATGGAGTCTCCGATCTCCGGTTTCAGGGAAGAGCGGATGGTCAGAATATGGTTTCGGTCGTCGATGACGGTTCCGATCTCGCGGATGAGTCCGGTAAACACAGGTATCCCCTTTGGATATAATTCGCCAATTATAACAAGAGAAAAGAGTGGGTAGTGGGTAGTGGGTAGTGGGAAGAATTTCGGTTCCTCATTCCTCATTCCTCATTCCTCATTCATAAAAACAAAACGGGGTTTTTATGAACTATGATGTTATTGTGATCGGCGGCGGGCATGCCGGGATCGAAGCTTCTTTGGCGGCGGCCCGGATGGGGGCGCGTACTCTGATGATCACCATTCTGGCCGAGCAGATCGGTGCCAGCAGCTGCAACCCGGCCATCGGCGGCCTGGCCAAAGGGCATCTGGTCAAGGAGATCGACGCGCTGGGAGGTGAGATGGGGCGCTGTACCGACGCGACGGGCTTGCAGTTTCGCCTTCTCAACTCCTCCAAAGGTCCCGCCGTCAGGGGGAGCCGGGCTCAGATCGATATGGACCGCTACCGGATCACTATGCGTGATGTCTGCCTCAACACCCCCAATCTGGAGGTGCGTCAGGAGATCGTGGAGCGGCTCCTCGTCGAGGGGGATGAGATTCGGGGAGTCGAGACCCAGCTTGGCAACCGTTACGAAGCCTCCAAAGTGATTATCGCCTCCGGAACCTTTCTGAACGGCCTGATCCACATCGGAGCGCGAACCCAGCAGGCGGGACGTCAGGGGGAGTTCGCTTCGGTGAGCCTGGCGGAGAATCTCAGGGAGATGGGCTTCGAGATCGGCCGGCTCAAGACCGGCACTTGCGCCCGGATCGCAGGAGAGAGTATCGACTTTTCGGTGATGGACCTCCAGGAGGGCGATGCGGAGCCGATCCCGTTCTCTTTCCGCACGGATCGGAAGAGTTTCGCTCCCGAGCAGTTGCCCTGTTGGGTCACCTATACGACCGAAGAGACCCACCGGATCATCGAGAGCAATTTTCACCGTGCGCCGCTTTTCAGCGGGCAGATCGAGGGAGTAGGGCCCCGCTACTGCCCCAGCATCGAAGACAAGATCGATCGCTTCCGGGACCGGCCGAGGCATCAGGTCTTTGTCGAGCCTCAGACCCGGGAAGCCAATGAGTTCTATCTCAACGGATTGAGCACTTCCCTGCCCACGGATGTACAGGAGGCGATGATCCGCTCGATCCCGGGGCTGGAAAACGCACGGATCGTCCGCTTCGGTTACGCCATCGAATACGACTTCATTCAGCCCACCGAACTGAAGCACACCCTGGAGAGCAAAAAAATCCGGGGCCTCTACTGGGCCGGGCAGGTCAACGGGACTACCGGTTACGAGGAGGCGGCGGCCCAAGGGCTGATGGCGGGGATCAACGCGGTGTTGGCTCTGCGGGGGGAAGAGCCGCTGGTCCTGGGACGGGACGAAGCCTACATCGGGGTTTTGATCGATGATCTGGTGACCAAAGGAACCAACGAGCCCTACCGGATGTTCACTTCCCGGGCGGAGTACCGCCTGCTACTGCGGGAAGACAACGCCCACCTCCGCCTTGCGCATTACGGGGTGGAGCTGGGGCTTTTGCCCGAGGAGTTCGGTAGGAGGGTGGAAGAGACCAAGGCGCAGATCGCCGAAGCGCTTGAATGGCTCAAATCTCACTACGCCACGCCGACCAAAGAGTTCGTCGCCCGACTCGAAGCGATGGGCGAAGAGAAGATCAACGACAAGACCGCCTGGATCGATCTGCTGGCCCGCATCGCCGAGCCCACCCGACAGAAACTTCTGCAGCTTCTCCCCGCATTTGCCGACTATTCTGACGAGGTCCTGGAGCAGATTCTGATCGAGGCGAAATACTACCGGTACATCGAAAAACAGCAGCAGCAGATCGATCGGATGCACGAGCGCCACGCCGTGAAAATTCCTGAAGATTTCGATTACGCCAAAGTCCAGGGGCTCAGCAACGAAATCGTCGAAAAACTTCAAAAAGCGACCCCTCCGACTCTCTTCGAAGCTTCCCGGATCAGCGGTATTACCCCGGCCGCGATCGATATCCTGCACGTCTACATCAAAATGGCCCAAAAAGGAAAACAGTGATCTATTTCTATGCTTATAGCAACCATCGCTCGGATCTGGATGCGCTGCGGCGTGTCGGTGCTCTTTGGAAAGCGCTCGATGCCCGGGGGATTCCGGCGGAGATTCTCGTCAACGACTACCGGGCCCAACTGGCCGGCCGGGAGCTGGGGCTGCCTCCGGCGACGACGATCGAGACCGTCCTGGACATCGATGCGGTGGCCGCTTACGGAGACACGGTACTCATCGACTCTCCCGAAACGTTGTCCGACGAACTGCTGGCGCATTACGCTTCCCACTTTTCAAAGCTCTTTCTCGTACGCTCCTGCGGCGGTACAAGCCGCTTCTCGGAGCGGATCCTCGACCCCTGGGATCCGCAGGAGGGGCCGCTTGTCTCGGCGGAGTATGAAGCCGCCTCGTCGAGCGCAAAAAGCGGTCGGGTCCTGATCTACGGCGACAGTGATTACGACAAACGTCTTCTTCACTCCGTCGAAGCTTTCGACGGTTTGGGATTGGAGCTCTACTGGGGAAGCTATTTCTACGTCAAATACGAAGAGGAGCTTTTGCGACACTTCAGCGGGTTGCGAGAGAGCGAAGAGTATGTCGACGTGATCCGCCAGAGTGAGACGATCGTCACCGCGATGCCGCAAACCGCCGCCGAAGCCGCCGCGGCGGGGGCCCAGACGATCTGGCTGGACCGGGGAACGGAGCCGCTCTGCGTCGCGGAAGCGCTGAGCTCTTGGGGAGTCCGCCGCCTGCCGTGGGGTGACCTCGAGACGCTTGGGAAGCTTCTTAATGACTCTGCCCCCGCGCATCTTCGTGCCTCTTCCCTGGGGCGATGGACGGAAGCATTGCTCGACTGAGCTTTGGCAAAGCTCCTGCAGGATTCTTCTTATTGAGTCCTCTGAATAACGTGTAAGAGAGGTTTCATTCGATGGCGACAAAGGAACACTCAACCCGTGAAACGGGCGCTTGCGTTTGTGACTGCCAGAGCTATCGACAGAAACTGGAGAATACTCTATGTAGATAGAGAACTCAGACCTTTTCCCATCGATGGGACGGGAAAATCCTTCACATTTCTTCCAAAACCCTCAGAATCTTGAGCCCTATCAATCGATTTTAAATCCAATCGTTCTATAATTAACCGTTAAAATCTTCCAACAAAGGACGCACTATGAGCGACAGAAGAGACTTCTTTGGCAAGGCTCTGGGTGCCTTTGCCGGATTGGGAGCCCTCGGGGCTCTCTATGCGGCGAAGCGCACCTGGGATCCTCTGCCGAGTGTCAAAGCAGCCGGTTTTACCACCATCGACCTGAGCAATACCCAGGAGAACGTCCTCTACACCGAGATGTGGAGGGGTAAACCGATCTTCGTGATCAAGGTTCCCAAAAACGCCAAGCCTTCCGAAGCGCCCAACGGCAATATGGAAAACGCTTACGACGACAAGCGTCTGATCAAAGTCGGAGATAGCAAATTCTTCATCGCGATCGGGCTCTGTACCCACCTGGGTTGTATCCCTGCCTACTATCCGGACAAGCACAAGTTCATCTGCGCTTGTCACGGGGGGCAGTTCAACGCCGCGGGTGAAGTCTTGAAATCTCCCCCGCCGAGTCCTTTGGTGATTCCTCCCTTTACGGTCAAAGGAATGAAGGTTGTTCTGGGTGAAGCAGGCCCTGAATACAAGAAGCTCAAAGAAGCCGGTTTAGTGGCGTAAGGAGAGAGCATGGCACATTTTGATCCCAACGCAAAACCTTTTTCCCATCAGTGGATGAACGACAGACTGGCGATCGATACCCTCAAGCGGGTATTGTCCACAGAGTACTGGATTCCTAAAAACATCAACTTCCTTTGGGCGATGGGTATGGTCCTGGCCGCCACGTTCGGCGTGCTGCTCATCAGCGGTATTTTCCTGCTGATGTATTACATCCCTGACACCAAGCTCGCGTTTGACAGCGTCAACCATACGATCATGGGCGAAGTCGGCTACGGCTGGCTCTGGCGGCATATGCATGCCGTCGCCGCCTCGGTCGTCTTCCTGATCATCTACATCCATATGTTCACCGGGATCTATTACGGCTCCTACAAGCGCGGCCGTGAATTGATCTGGCTGAGCGGAATGCTGCTCTTTGTCACCTTCTCCGCCGAAGCTTTCTCCGGGTATATGCTTCCCTGGGGACAGATGAGTTACTGGGCGGGTATGGTTATCACCAACCTCTTCAGCCTCGGTTCTCTGGACCTCCAGGGGCTCGTCGAGTGGATCCGCGGTGACTACGTGCCCGGTCAAGCCTTCCTGGGACGCTTCTTCATGCTGCACGTCGTTCTCCTTCCTCTAATTATTATGGCGTTGATCGTCTTGCACTTCGGTACGCTGCGTATCCCCCACGTCAACAACCAGGACGGGGAAGAGATCGACTTCGAAGCCGAAGCCGAAAAGTGGAAAGCCGGCAAACGCAAAGAGGCCAAGGTCATCCCCTTCAATCCTGTCTTTATGAGTAAGGATGTCTTCGTTCTGGGGATCTACTTCATCATCTACTTCTACTTGGTCTTCTACCACTTCGAGTTTGCGATGGATCCGGTCAACTTCGACCCGGCCGATCCCCTGAAGACTCCGCCGCACATTTATCCCGAGTGGTACTTCCTCTGGAGTTATGAGATTCTGCGTCCCTTCTCCAAGAACGCGGGTCTGATCGCCTTCGGTTTCGCGCAGGTGATCTTCTTCTTCCTGCCCTTCCTGGACCGCAGCCCCAACGTGGCTCCCGCCAGCCGCCGCGGACTTTTCAAGTTCTGGTTTTGGGCCCTGTTGATCGATATGATCGTTCTGACCATTATGGGTAAAGTGCCTCCGATAGGCATCTACACTACGATCGGCACCATTGCCGCCTGGACGTTCATCCTCCTCTGGGTAGCCCTGCCGTTCATCACCAAATTGGAAAAACCGATTAGGGGGCAAAAATGAAAAAAATGAAAGAATTGAAAATCCTGGCGGTCGTCGTCTTCTTTACACTGGTGACCTATTGGGGAGTGGAGCCTTACGCACACTCCGTCATGCACAAACATGTGGAGTTTAAAAACTTCAAATACGAAGACCTCAAGCCCATCAGTGCGAAGGGCGACGCCGCCAAGGGACAGGCTCTCGCCGCCGCATGTGCGGGCTGTCACTCCATCAAAGCGGCCAAGATGCCCGCACCGATGGATCCCGTCACCGCCGCAGCGACCTACGGTGTCAATCCTCCCGATTTGAGCCTGGCCGGAGCGGTACTGGATGAGAAATACCTGGCTCACTTCCTCAAGGATCCCGTCCATACGGCGATGGTGGCTCACAAGTTCAAGAACCGCGCCTATCCGATGCCTCCGATGGCGACGGACGATCAGAGCGCAGCAGACCTGGTGGCTTACTTCAAGTCCATCGCTCCCAAAGAGGTCACTCCCAAAGAGGCCTATGAGTTCGCCTGCGGCCGCTGCCATGAAATGCGCTACGCCAAGTGGACGCAGATCGGTGAAGAGCCCAAGACGAAGCCCAACATTCAGACCCATATGAATGAAGGAAAACTCAAATTCGACGAGAAGCTGGCGAAGTACAAAGATCATCTGGTCAAATACCTCGGAAAACTTCCTCCCGACTTGAGTATCATTGTCCGAGCCCGGAGTGAAGATTACCTCAAGACCTTCGTCGAAGATCCTCAGGCACAGCTTCCCGGTACGGCGATGCCTCGTGTCGGTGTAAGCAAAGAGGGCTACGAGAAAGTCTTCAAATACCTCGAAGAAGTGGGGGATCCCAGCAAGCCCAAGCGTGAAGCGGTCGGCCCCTGGGTCATCGGATATTTCATCATCTTCAGCTTCCTCGCCTGGCTCTGGTACAAATCCCAGTGGAAAGGCCTGAAGTAAGAAAAAACGCCCAAGCGTTTTTTCTTCGATAAAAAGGTGCCGATTTACGGCGCCTTCCCCTATAGTTTGATCGTTCTCCTTGTCTTTTCAAGACACTTTCGCTACTCTTCTCCCCGTAACAATTTTTTTAAGATGAAAAGAGTCGTATGCTGATCGATGGACATGGCCGTAGAGTCAACTACCTTAGAGTGTCGGTGACCGAGCGTTGCAATTTCCGTTGCCAATACTGTATGCCGGAAAAGCCCTTCAGCTGGGTTCCGCAGGAGAATCTTCTCAGTTTCGAGGATCTCTTCAAATTTATCCGGCTCGCTATCGATGAAGGGATTGAGAAGATCCGTATCACCGGGGGGGAGCCTCTTTTGCGACAGGATCTGGATAGATTTGTGGCGATGATCCACGATTACAAGTCCGACATCGATCTGGCGTTGACGACAAACGGCTATCTTCTTCCGGAAACAGCTCAAAAATTGCGAGAAGCGGGCCTCAAGCGTCTCAATGTCTCTCTCGATTCGCTCAAACCGGCCGTCGCTGCCCGCATCGCACAGAAAAACGTTCTGGGTAAAGTCCTCGAGGGCATCGAGCGTGCACAGGAAGTGGGCCTCGGTGTCAAAATCAACATGGTGCCGCTCAAGGGGATCAACGACGACGAAATCCTCGATCTGCTCGAATACGCCCGGGAACGCGGGATCAAAATCCGCTTCATCGAGTATATGGAAAATTCTCACGCCAGCGATGAGATCCGCGGTCTTTACGGCAAAGAGATTCTCGAACGGATCAAGGAACGTTACACGATCCATCGTCTCGGACGCGAAGGCGCCAGCCCCTCCTACAATTACCGCATCGAAGAGAACGGATACGAATTCGGCCTCATCGATCCCCATAAGCATGACTTCTGCGAAAGCTGCAACCGTATTCGCCTCACCGCAGAAGGACATCTGATCCCCTGCCTCTACTTCGATGAAGCCCAGAGCATCGCCGATGCCGTGCGTGCCGGAGATATCGATGCCGCCGCCGGAATCCTGGCGGAAGTTCTACGCGACAAACCCAAAGAGAATCGCTGGAGCGAAACGGAAAACGAAGGTTCAAACCGGGCTTTTTACGAGACAGGTGGATGAATGTCAGTGAGGAGTGAGGAGTTGGTGGCGTATCCGGTACCGTTGTCGGTTCTTTGCCGTTTGAGCAAGGCCGTCAGTCGCGAGTCCCGTCTCCTATCGAACATGCCACGAAGTGTCGTCCAAAAAATCTCCATCAAAAATCGGTTCCTCATTCCTCATTCCTCACTCCTCACTCCAAGACAGGGGGTATCCTTTTGTTTTGGCTGACCGAGCGTTTTTTCTCCCTTCAGGGAGAGGGCCGGTATGCGGGGGTGCCCTCCTATTTTTTGCGGACAGGAGGATGCAATCTCCACTGTCCCGGTTTCGGTACGCCTTACAAAGCGGGAGGAGAGCGGCGCTACGGTTGCGATACGTGGTTTTCGGTGGACCGGGATTTTGCCGGGGAATGGGAGGCGGTCGAGGAGGCACAGCCCTTGCT
>WFQO01000130.1 GCA_015486995.1 Nitratifractor sp.
GAAGGAGCTCGGCGGGCCATCGAAGCGCAGCTTCTGGCCCGCGAGAATATCCGGGAAGAGGAAGCGAGGGCGATCCTGCGTGATCTATTTTAGCGGCTTCTCCCTCCGGGGTGAATCGGAACTCTTCGCAGATTGGCTCGTCGAGAGCGACTACGCCGTCGCCGGATTCAGTTACGGTGCGATCCGGGCCGTCGAGTACGCGTTTGGGTATTCCGGGAGGCTGGATCGTCTGCTGCTCTTCTCCCCCGCTTTTTTCCAGACGCGGAGCGAGCGCTTCCGTCGACTTCAGCTCGAGGCTTACCGTCGTGATCCCGAGAGCTATCTGCGCCGTTTCCTCGCCAACGTCACCGCGCCGGCGGAGTACGATCTGCATCCCTATCTTCATCCGGGAAGTGTGGAGGAGCTCGAAAGGCTCCTGAACTACCGCTGGAGAGAGAAGGATCTGGAAGCGTTGCGCACGCGTGGGATCATCATTGAAGTCTTCGTGGGAGAGCAGGATCGGATCATCGATGCGCAGGGGGCGGCGGAGTTTTTCACTCCCCTGGCCACCGCCACCTACCGCTTCCGCCACGGGGGCCATCTGCTGCGGCCGCTGCTTGCCGGGAAAAGCGGAGCCGCCAACGACTGAATCGAAAATCCTCTATCCGGATCGGATCTCCTCAAATTTTTCCAAAAATCGGAAGCTTTATCCCATTCTATGTTCAATAGCCAGCGCCTCATCTGCATCGATCATCGGCGGCATGGACGATCGAAGCGAATGCCATCGGCCGTCTGCGATGCCTGCGGCATAGACGCAGCGTCGTGCGGAGTATCCTCTGATTCTTCTATCGATCTATCGGATATGGTAGGGTCGGGGATGTTAAACTGGGGAGCCCGGCTCTGGGATGGGGTTTTCAGGAGAAACTATACACCTCCGGTCTCATGCAGATTTCGGGTTTTGCCATAAAATTTTAGGAGGAAACGCATGTTTTCTTACTCAGAGATTCGACGCAATAGCGATTACGCCCCTTCTTTTTCGCTCGGTACATCAGATTGTCGGCTCGTGTATAGATGGAGTTGATATCGATGGTATCTCCCTTGACAATTTGACAACGGATCATTCCTAGAGAAACAGTGACGATCCCGTAAAGAGGATTGCCTCGATGGGGAATTTGAAGTTTGCGGATCGCCTCGATCAGTAGACGGGCTACGGTTTCGGTCTCCCGGATCGTTTCGCTCATCAAAACGAACTCTTCTCCGCCCATCCGAAAATGCAGATCATTTTCTCGCCGAAAAGTTTCGGCGACGGCAAGACAACAAGCTCGGATAACTCGATCGCCGGCTTCATGGCCATAGAGATCGTTGTATTCCTTGAAATGGTCGATATCATAGATCCCAAAGTGAATGAAACCGCCATGTCTGCGGTAAAAAGTGAGACGATCAAGGAGCATCAAGTTGAAAGCCCGACGGTTATAAAATCCTGTCATCGGATCGACGGAAGCGGTCCGTTCCATCTCTTTGTAAGGTGTGATATCTTTGCAAATTTCTAGATATTCCCGAATTTCTCCTTTTTTGTCGAAGAGGGGAGTGATGGAAGTCTCGACCCAATACGGGGTGCCGTCTTTACGTCGATTCTTCACTTCGTGAGCTTCCCAAGGTTCTCCTGAACTGATGGTTCGCCAGAGTTTTTCTTGGACATCCTCGGGGGTTTCCTCGGACTTGAGCAGACGAAAATTCTGTCCGAGAAGCTCCTCGGCCGAGTAACCGGTCAGCTCCCGAAAAGCTTGGCTGATGTAAGTAATCGATCCGTCGGGAGCGGATTTTGAGAGTAGGACATAGCGGTCGATGATCTTCCACATCTGTTTGATTTCCTCCTCCGCCTGCCGCCGTCGCCGGATCTCTCGCCGCATTTTCAAGCTGACGACACCGACAGCAGAGAGGAGTACAAGCAGCACAAACATCGGCAGCAATGTCCATCGGTAGCGTTCCGTTTCAAGAGAGACGGGAAGCCAACGATTGTATATGCTTTGGCGTTCCGCCTCACTGATTTGATAAAGCCCTTTGTTGAAGATTTTGACAGCGATGGGATAATCTTTGCGGATCATTCCTCGCAATACGAAGTTTTCTTTGAACGGGGTGAGGATCTTCACATCGGTCAAATTCATGTGCGCGATCATATATTTGAGAACGGGAAGGATATCCACAACACCATCGACCTTTCCCGTATGGAGAAGTTTGAGGCCTTCCGTATTGTTTCGAACCGTAAGAAGTTCGAGTTTCGGGAAGTGCTTTCGTAAAAATTTTTCTGCTGTGTAATCTTTTCCAACGGCCAATCGAAAATCTTTAAGGTGCTGAAAATCGAATCCCTTTTTCGTGCTGGAAACTGCGAGTGCATAAGGATAACGGTCATAGGGGAGTGTAAAGAGGGCATAGCGTTCACGCTCCGGCGTTCGTCCTGTCGCCGCCGCCATATCGAGACGGTGTCGACGCAGATCGTGGAGAACATCGGGCCAGCTTTTGCGGGTTTCGTAGTGAAGAAGAAGCCCGGTGTTGCGTCTGATCAAAGTGAACAGATTCGGGACAATTCCTTCCATTCCTTTCTCCGTGTGTACGAAAAAGGGTGGCCAGTGCGTTTCACTGTACCGGAGAGTATGCCGGGCCATCCACCATCGTTCCTGTTCGTCAATCAGTCCCCAATGATCGAGGAAAAGTGGATCGACCAAGGTTTCGATCTTTCTGGAGCGCATTTTTATTCCGTTTTCGTCATAACGTTCCAACATCGCCCGAAGGCGTTTCGGATCGAGCATCCCGGGAGAATTGCGAAGATCTCCGATATAATTTCGGTAATGATCGGCTTCGAAACGGAGTTGATCTTCGCGGAGCCCTGGGGTGTATTTTTCGTGAAGGATATGCGCTGTCTCCTTGATGTGTTCCATCGCGTAACGCCACCCCTCGAGTGTTGCCATAGCGAAACGGCGAGCAGTCAGAGGATCCTTTTCCCAGTTTCGGGCAGTTGTGACGATAAAATCGGTATAGAAGTCGTAGCCGTAGGTGGCCGGATCGATGAGGATGAAATTTGTTCCGGAGCGAAGCAGTTTCTCGACAAGAGGATTCCCGGGAAAGGTATCGATGGCGGTATGCTTTCCTTTTCGAAACGCGTGAAGATCGTAAGGGTGCAGTTGCTTGATACCGATGCGCTTCTTTAGAAGTAAAGAGAGTGCACTGCGGCCTTTTTCCGGAGAATTAAAAAAAATTTCACTTTTCTCGAGAGATCGTAACCCTTGAATGGAAGGATTTTTGACGACCATTAAGAGCGGAGAATGCGAAAAGAGTGCTCCGAGGATTTTGAAACGCCCTTCTTGTTGAGTGAGTATTCCTGAATAGGCAATACCGAAATCCGCTTTGCCTTGGATCAGCGTTTGTGCAACATTGTGTTTCATGTTTTCGGATCCGGGGAGGATGCGGACATTCAAGCCTTCCCGTCGATAGTAGCCCAACTCCTTGGCCATATAGAGACCCGCGAATTCAAAATGAGGGTGCCAATTGAGTTGGACGGTAACTTGATGGAGCTCTCCCCCTTTCGCGATGAGAAAAAAGAGAGAAAAAAATGACAATGTTTTCCAGACCATCTATACGGCTTTCATTCCATCACAACAAGATATTTCCTTACAGTGAACTCCTCTTCATCATATCGTATTTTTATATAAATTTTAAAAGGATCAAATAAAGTAGGGCTTTGATAAACACTCAACGATAAAAGGTCGTGCATTTGAGAAAAATCTGCGAAGATTTCTTTGGATGTTTTAAGCGGTTAACGTTTCAAAGCACATTCTCTTTCTTCGCGATCGATCGTCTCCTGCATCGTTTGGGCGATGCGGTCGTACCAATCTTTTGGGGCGGTGCTGACGTCTACGGAGGGAAGGTAGATCACTTTGACCGTGCCGGAGTGGGCGGTACGGTTGTGCTCGTTGAGGACCCATTTGCTGCCGACGATGACGACGGGTTGGACCTTCATCCCCAGCTTCTGAGCGATGAAACGCGGGCCGGGCTTGAAGGGTAGGAGTTTCTGATCGGAGGCGCGGGTCCCTTCGGGGAAAATGGCGACGGCACGGTGTTTCTCTTCGATACTCTCTTTGGCGTCTTTGAAGAGTTTGACCAGGCCCGCTTTGTTCTCCCGATCTACGCTGATCATATCACCGCCTTTGAGCAGCAGACCGAACCAGGGAACCTCGAAGAGTTCCTTCTTCGCGACCCAACGCCAGTGGACGTTTTCGACCGCTTCCATCGTGATGATGTCGATGATTCCCTGATGGTTCATCAAGAAAAGATTCGCCTCGGGATCCCTGTGGCCCTCCGTGACGATTTTGGCTCCGATGAGGAAGAGGATGACCCGGTTGAGCGTGTGCATGATCGTCCCCTTGCGGCGGGGAAAGAGGTGAATGAGGGGGATCATCCCCAGGCCGACGACCGTGGAGATGACGAACGCTCCCCAGTAGAATCTAATCTTTGCAAAGGTCTTCATCTTTGATCCATCCTGTGATACCGTGTTTGTATTCGATTTTGTCGTAGTTTTTGTAGCGGTGCAGCAGCGGCACTTTGGTTCGTTCTTCGATATGCATTCCCACCGTGCTGCCCGGAATCGGTAGGATATACAGAGGTGCTCCCTCTTCGACACAGACCTTTTTGAGGGGGAGGTAGAAGGTGACGAGTACGGCGAGAGTGATGAAGAACAGTATCAGATAGAAAAAATCCCTCGAGCTGATAAACATCAAGAGGAAAAAAAGACTCAGGGCGATGAAAGTATATTTTTTGAGCCGGGTGAAACCGCTCTCTTTGGGGTTGAGATCGACCTGGGCGGCCACGGTTTTCTGCTCGTAGGCCGTCGAGACTCGTAGAAGGACGAACTGCTGTTTGATGCTGTTGTAATAGCTGAACCGAATCTCCTCGACATTAGCGGGGATGACGAAATAATACTCCGCCGTCGCCAGGGCTCCGTGGCGGCGGAGTTTTTCGACGCCTCCTTCAAGCACACCGGGGATCTGCATATCTTCAAGATTCGCCTCGTGGGCTTCGACATTGAGATAGACCAGATTGTTTTTGGCGTCGAAGGTGGAGACCTGGGAATTTCGAATCTTGAAATCCGAGGCGATTACGCCGCAGAATCGGTCCTCGGGAGGAGCCTCTAGCGTCACGACGGGGATCTCGGCTTCCGGGAGAGTGACCGTACGTACTTCGTCCTGAATCCAGAGCCGTGGAATGCGGATGGATCCTTCCTGGGTGGCTTTGAAGTAAAAGGTATAAAAAATATCGTTGCCGTTGATCACTTTGAGAGGGCGTTTTTCGAGAGGGTGGAGCGTGGCGTCGGGATCGAACCGGAAGGTGGGCGGACGGTGACGTTCGGCATCGACGGCAAGAACCGTTACGGGAAAGACCTGGTGCAGATAGACCTTTTTCGGCAGATAACTGTAGCGGTATTCGACCTGCGCGAAGAGGGCTACGGCTCCCAACGACAGTATGAGGATCGCCGCAAAGAGCCGTCGGAGGATCATGCGCTCGCGAACCCTTCGAGCATTCGTGCACCGTCTTCGGAGCCGAGGATGCTCTCCATCGCCCGTTCGGGGTGGGGCATCAGGCCGAAGACGTTTTTCTCACGGTTGCAGATACCGGCGATCTGGCGGACGGAGCCGTTGACGACCGTAGGGTCGCCGTTTTCGTCGCAGTAGCGCAAAAGAATCTGGCCGTTGCGTTCCATATCGTCGAGGGTTTCGTCGTCGACGAAGTAGTTGCCGTCGGCATGGGCGATGGGGATGCGAAGGATCTCGTCTTTTTGGCAGAAGCGGAGAAAGTCGTTGTCGGTGTCGACGACTTTGAGAGACTGGATCCGGGAGATGAAGTGGAGGTTTTGGTTGCGCTTGAGTGCTCCGGGGAGGAGATGGGCCTCGGTAAGGATCTGGAAACCGTTGCAGATTCCTAAGACTTTGCCTCCCTCGGCGGCGTAGGCCTGTACCGCTTTCATCACAGGGGAGAACCTGGCGATGGAACCGGCCCGGAGGTAGTCGCCGTAGCTGAAGCCTCCGGGGACGACGACGAGATCGCTCTCTTCGGGAAGGGACTCTTCCTTGTGCCAGACGAGCGTCGTCTCGTGCCCCAGCCGGCGAAAGGCGTAGACCGTGTCGTATTCGCAGTTGGTACCGGGAAACTGCAGGATGGAGACGTTGAGCGTTTTCATTCGACGATCTCGACGGTGTACTCTTCGATAACGGTGTTGGCCAGGAGGGTTTCGGCCATCTCTTCGACCTCTTTTTTCGCCGCTTCGGGGTCGCTCGCATCGAGCTCCAGGACGATCTGCTTGCCGATGCGCACATCCCGGACATTGTCGAATCCCAGGGATCCCAGGGCGTGGTGGACGGCTTTGCCCTGGGGGTCCAGGACACCTTCTTTCAAATAGACGTTGACGATCGCTTTCATTGCTTCCTCCTTGTGAAATTTACCGCTTGGTGCGGATCCGCTCGAGAACTTCGGCGTAGGCTTCGGCCAGGCCGCCAAGTCCTTGACGGAAACGGTCTTTGTCCATCTTCTCATCGGTCTCGGCATCCCAGAGGCGGAAATTGTCCGGGCTGAGTTCGTCGATGAGGATGATATTGTCGTTTTTGTCCCGGCCGAACTCCAGTTTGAAGTCGACCAGTTTGAGATTCAGTTCGCCGTAGAACTCCTGCAAAAAGCGGTTGATTTTACGGGCCATATAACGCAGATACTCCAGCTCCGCTTCCTCCTTGACCAGCCCCAGGATCAGGCAGTGCTGGTCGTTGAGCTTGGGATCGCCCAGTTCGTCGTTTTTGTAATCGAACTCCACGAGAGGAAAGGGAAGGACGGTTCCTTCTTCAATCCCGAGGTTGCGGCAGAGGCTGCCTGCGGCGATGTTGCGGACGATCACCTCGATGCGGATCACCTCGGCTCGTTTGTGGAGCATATGGGTGTCATCGAGCATCTTGACGAAATGGGTGGGGATCCCTTTTTCATTGAGATACGTGAAGAGTTCGGCCGAGATTTTGTTGTTGAGGGCGCCCTTGCCTGCCTCTTCGGATTTTTTTGCGCCGTTGAAGGCGGTGAGAGAATCCTTGAATTCGGAGATCAGCAGATCGGGATCGTCGGTTTCCCAGATTTTCTTGGCTTTTCCTTCGTAGAGGAGTCGGGTTCTTTGCGGCATTTACTTCCTTTCGCTGGTGAGGATCAAGGCTTTGAGGACATCGATGGCGGTTTTGAGCTGCAGATCGTTATCGATTTGCTTTTGCGGAATGACGTTTTTGGAAGCTGCCTGCCCCGCTTTGCCGGTATTGTTTTCAGAGCTTTTCATATTGGGGTGTTTTTTGGTTTTGCTCTTGTCGATTTTCTCCAGCTCCGCTTTCAGGTGCTTTTTGAGGTCTTTTTCCTTGATGCTCAGGGTATCGTTGTCTTCGCGGGTGACTTTGCCGGGGAAGACGAGAATGTCGGGGGTGACCCCTTTGTTCTGGATCGTGCGTCCGCTGGGGAGGTAGTAGCGGGCGACGGTGAGTTTGACCCCCTGGCCTTTGCCGACGGGGACGACCACCTGCACGCTGCCCTTGCCGAAGGTTTTCTCTCCGATGATGACGGCGCGGCGATCGTCCTGGAGAGCACCGCTGACGATTTCGCTGGCGCTGGCGCTTCCACCGTTGACGAGCACGACGATGGGGGTGTGGGTGTCGGTCCCTTTGGCATGCGCTTTGTAGACCTGATTCTCTTCGGGATTGCGCCCTTTCTGGCTGACGAGGGTTCCTTTTTTGATAAAGAGATCGAGCAGACCCACCGCCTGGTCGAGCAGGCCGCCGGGGTTGTTGCGCAGGTCGATGATGTAGCCCTTGGCTTTGGGGTGTTCGGCGATCGCCTTTTTGACTTCATCGACTACTTTGGCGTCGAAGGAGGTGATCTTGAGATAGAGGATCTCGCCCTCTTTGCCGAGTTTGATCACTTTGGGTTTGACCGATTTGATCTTGATGATGTCCCGGACGATCTTGACCTTGATCGGTTTGGGAGAGCCTTTGCGCACGAGAGTCAGGGTGATGGGGGTGCCGGGTTTGCCCCGCATCAGGTTGACCGCTTCGTCGATGCTCATGCCCAGGGTCGCTTTGTCGTTGATCTTGAGGATGATGTCTCCGGCTTTGACCCCGGCTTTGGCGGCGGGAGTGCCGTCGATGGGGGCGATGACCGTCAACGCTCCGTTGCGCATCCCGACGACGATTCCCAGGCCGCCGAACTCTCCTTTGGTCTGGATGTTGAGGTCCTTGAAATCCTTGGCGGTCATAAAGGCCGAGTGGGCGTCAAGGTTTTGCATCAGTCCCTTGAGAGCTTTGTCGATGAGGTCGGTGGTATTGACTTCGTCGACGTATTGATTTTGGATAAGGTTGAGAATTTTGGTAAATTTGATGTACGCTTCGAGCTTACTCTCGGGAACGCTTTTGGCGCTTCCCTCGGCAGAAAGAGAGGGGGCGCCCAGTAGGAGGCTGCCTGCCACGGTGAGGCCGAAACCGGCCATAATGATTTTTCTGTTTTTTTCGAACATTTTCGTATTTTACCTTTTTGTAAAGAAAATCTGACGATGCGCCGCATCATACCCCGACAAGGTAAATCCTCTTTAAAAGTTCATAATTTTATAGAAAAGTGACTTAGGCATAGATGCTGTGAGAATGGAGGAGGGGAGAGAAGGTCGACGAAAGGTGAATTTTTGGGAGTTTTTTCAAAAAAGTCGATGCTTTGCTATCTAAGTAGCAAACGCATTGAGCCGCTTACGCTATAGTTACGGCAAGAAACGGGCCGAATGCCCATAACAGGAGGAAAACAATGAGTAACATTTTGGAAAAATTGACCCATCAAATGACAGAAACCATCGAGTCGGGGCTCTCCCTGGCTCTGCACAATAAAAATCCCGAAGTCGAGCCCATCCATATGGTTTGGGCGCTGCTCACCAATACCGGATCGGTCCTGAACCAGGTCCTGAACAAGATGGGGGTCGACAAGGCCGCCATCGAGCTGGACGTTGTCAGTCAGGCCAAGAAACTGCCCACAGTCAGCACCGTGACCAAAGAGAGCATCAAACTCTCCCAGAACACCGTGCGCTCGTTGCAGAATGCGGAAGGCGTCATGGCCGCCAACGGCGACAAGTATCTCTCGGTGGATACCTGGATCGTGGCGAACTTGAACGAACCCTTCTTTCGGGAGACCGTCGGTAAATACGTCGATCTCATGGAGCTGAAAAAAGAGCTCGAGGCGATGCGCGGCGGTAAGACCATCGAGAGCCAGACCGACGACGAGAAACTCGAATCGTTGGAGAAATACGGCGTCGACCTGACCCGCAAAGCCGCCGAAGGGGAGCTCGATCCCGTCATCGGGCGGGACGAAGAGATCCAGCGAACGATGCAGATCCTGATCCGCAAAACCAAGAACAACCCCATTCTCCTCGGTGAACCCGGGGTCGGTAAGACCGCGATCGTCGAGGGCCTGGCCCAGCGTATCGTCAACAAAGAGGTTCCTCTGAGCCTCCAGAACAAGCGGCTCATCCAGTTGGAGATGAGCTCCCTCATCGCCGGCGCGAAATACCGCGGTGAGTTCGAGGATCGCCTCAAAGCCGTCATCGAAGAGGTACGCCAAGACGGCAACATCATCCTCTTCATCGACGAGATCCATACCATCATCGGTGCGGGGGCCAGCGAGGGCAGCATGGACGCCGCCAACATCCTCAAGCCGATGTTGGCCCGGGGCGAGCTGCACACCATCGGGGCGACCACCCTCAAGGAGTACCGCAAGTACTTCGAGAAAGACGCCGCGATGCAGCGTCGCTTCCAGCCCGTCAAAGTCGACGAGCCCAGCATCGACGAAGCGTTGCAGATCCTGCGCGGACTGCGGGAGCGCCTGGAGGCGCACCACAACGTCCAGATCCTCGACAGCGCCCTGGTGGCGGCGGCGAAGCTCTCCAGCCGCTACATTACCGACCGCTACCTGCCCGACAAGGCGATCGACCTGATCGACGAGGCCGCCGCCGAGCTGAAGATGCAGATCGAGAGCGAGCCTTTCGAGCTGGCCAAAGTCAAGCGCGAAATCCAGCGCCTGCAGGTCGAAAAAGAGGCGCTCAATATGGAGTTGACCGCCAAGAACGAAGAGCGGATCAAAGAGATCGAAAAAGAGTTGGCCGATCTCGAAGAGAAGAAGCGTCAGCTCGAGAGCCAGTTCGAGACTGAAAAGGAGATCTTCAACAAGATCGCCGAGATCAAGCAGAAGATCGAAGAGAAGCGGCGTGAGGCCGAGGCCGCCAAGCGGGCCGCGGACTTCAATAAAGCCGCCGAGATCGAATACGGCGAAATCCCGGCTCTGGAGAAAGAACTCGAAGAGCTCAACGCCAAGTGGAACGAGATGCAGAAGCGGGGAACCCTGCTCAAAAACGCCGTCGACGAAGAGATGATCGCCGAGATCGTCAGCAAATGGACCGGTATTCCCGTCACCAAGATGCTCCAGAGCGAGCGGGAGAAGGTCCTGCACATCGAAGATCATCTCCGCGAAGAGGTGGTCGGCCAGGACGAGGCGCTGCGGGCCGTCGCCCGGGCGATCAAGCGGAACAAAGCGGGCCTGAGCGATACCAACCGCCCCATCGGAAGCTTCCTCTTCCTCGGGCCCACGGGTGTCGGTAAGACCCAGACCGCCAAGGCGCTGGCGAAGTTCCTCTTCGACAGTGAAAAGTCGCTGATCCGCATCGATATGACCGAATATATGGAGAAGCACTCCGTCAGCCGGCTCGTCGGTGCGGCCCCCGGATACGTGGGCTACGAAGAGGGCGGCCAGCTCACCGAAGCGGTGCGGCGCAAGCCCTACAGCGTCGTGCTCTTCGACGAGGTCGAAAAGGCGCACCCGGATGTCTTCAATATCCTGTTGCAGGTCCTGGACGATGGACGGCTGACGGACAACAAAGGGGTGACGGTGGATTTCAAAAACACCATCATCATCCTGACGTCCAACATCGCCTCCGACAAGATCATGGAGTTCAAAGACCCCGTCGATCGCGAAAAAGCGGTGCGTGATGAGCTCAAGCACTACTTCCGGCCGGAGTTCATCAACCGGCTGGACGATTTGATCATCTTCAACCCGCTGGGTGAAGAGCAGATCGTCAAGATCGTCGATGTCCTCTTCAAAGGCATCGAGAAGAAGCTCGAGGAGCGCGACATCAAAGTGGTCCTCACCCCCGCCGCCAAAGCCCTGGTGGCCAAAGCCGGCTTCGATCCGGTCTACGGCGCCCGTCCGCTGAAACGTGCCCTGGCCGAGATCGTCGAAGACCGCCTGGCCGAAATGATCCTCGAAGGCCAAGTCAAAGAGGGCGACACCGTCACCTTTGATGCTCAAGGCGATCAGATCGTCACCCGGGTCTCCTGATCACTGGGAGCCCCTCCCGGCTCTTTACTGTCAAAACTCTCAAGTTTTTAACAATCCATCTTTGGTGAACAGTTCTGTAAGTTTTATACTTTATAACCCCACTATTTTTCCATCAAAAATCCAAATTTTGCAATAGAAAGTGCTGCAACACAGGTATACCGGCTAATGAAAATTTTCGGCTCAAAGATTCCGTATCGATCACGGTATAATTTTTTGGGAATAATAAAAAGCGGTGCAACAACCGTCTCTGATGCCAACACAACCTATCGCAGTTTGCATCCCCGATCGGGTGATACTCACTGCAAATTTATTAGAGGGGGAGAGACAATGAATCGGAACAATATGAAACGTTTGACAATGGCGGGGGTGGTGGGAGCGACGTTGTTGGTAACGGCCTCGACTGCAGCAGTGGCTCGAGATTGGGGAGCGCGGCCGATAGCGGAAAAGTATCGTCCGAATCGTAGCTGGATCGGGCATTTCCACGACAAAGCGGATGTGGTGGCCCATGGATCGATCTCCAAAGCGATCGACACCTGTAATAAGGTCGTCGGACCGCACGGTTACTGTACGGTACAGGTCGGAGAGGATGCCGAGCTACCGGTCGAAATTTTCCGCTCCAATACCAAATTGATCGGCGTGGAGGGGATGACGGCGCTGCAGAGTTCAAAAAACGGTGCTTTTATCTACATCGGAGACGGTACACGACACGTCGTGATCGAAAATCTTCGCCTCCGGGGGCATCGTGCCGGAAAAAAAGATATCTACGGCATCATCGTCGAGGGAAAAAAGATCCGGGACATTCTGATCCGCGGCAACGAAATTTTCGATTTCGACAGTGACTCAAATGCCCATGCCATCGCGGTCTACGGGACAGGTGCCAACGGCAAAGAGTCGATAAACCGGGTTATCATCGAAAAGAATACCATTCACGATATGAAAACAGGATCGAGCGAGAGCATCGCGATCAACGGCAACGTACAGCGCTGGGAAATTCTCCACAACGACATTTATGATATCAACAACATCGCTATCGATGCCATCGGAGGAGAAGGGACCGCCCCGACCCGCAAAAAAAACGGCCGTACCCTGCCCGGAAGATTCGACGCAGCACGATATGGGTTCATCGAAGACAATTATGTCGAAAATATGCACACGAAGAATAATCCGGCCTACGGCAGGCGGGAGAGTTGGGCCGCGGCGATTTACATCGACGGCGGGCACGACATCCTCGTCAAGGACAATGTCGTCGACAACAGCGCCTGGGCCTATGAAGTGGGGGCGGAAAACTGCGTCATTACCCGTAACGTGACGATGGTGGGCAACAGTGCTGACGAGAGCTATTACGGGGATCTCGTGTTGGGCGGGTACGCTCACAAAGGCTTTTGGGCCGATAGATCGATCAACTGCGATCCGCGCAGCAGCGAAGACCGCAGCGAGGGGCATGGCTACGTTCGCTATCTGACGGTTCATCAAAACAGTTTCGATTCCCAGGGGACAAAAGAGGAGAAGATCCTTCCTCAGTTTCGCGTCACGCACGCCATCGTCGCCGAACCGGGAGTCGAGCCGGTCAACGCGGAGGGAAACGGTCGGGCGAAAGGAGATCAAAACGCCATTCGTACCGACGATCCTGACGAATAATGCGATGACACCGGAATAAAGAGGGAAGGGAATCGGCGGGGTTGATTATTTTTGCTCGGCCTGGGCGATGAGAACCCCTTCAAGGAGTTTGTCGATATCCCCGTCGAGGATGGCGTCGACGTTGCTGAAGGCTTGGCCGCTGCGGCTATCCTTGACTTGCTGATAGGGCTGAAGCACGTAGCTGCGGATCTGATGTCCCCAGCCGATGTCGCTCTTTTCGATCCCGTCGAGTTCCGCCTGTTTCTTGGCCATCTCGTATTCATAGAGACGAGATTTGAGCATCTTCATCGCCGCGGCTTTGTTTTTGTGCTGGCTTCGGTCGTTCTGGCACTGGACGACAATCCCGGTGGGTTCATGAGTGATGCGGATCGCCGATTCGGTCTTATTGACGTGCTGACCTCCGGCGCCGCTGGCTCGGTAGGTGTCGATGCGGATGTCCTTGTCTTCGATCTCGATCTCGATGTCGTCGTCGATTTCGGGAGAGACCATGACCGAAGTGAAGGAGGTGTGGCGCTTGGCGTTGGAGTCGAAGGGGCTGATGCGCACCAGGCGGTGGATCCCGTTTTCGACCTTGAGGTAACCGTAGGCGTTTTCTCCTTTGATGATGAAGCTCACATCCTTGATGCCGGCTTCTTCGCCGGGTTGATAGTCGAGGACCTCCACTTTGAAGCCGTGGCGCTCCGCCCAGCGCAGATACATCCGGTAGAGCATGCTGGCCCAGTCCTGGCTTTCGGTCCCGCCGGCACCCGGGTGGATGGTGACGATGGCGTTGGCACTGTCGTGCTCGCCGCTGAGCATGATGGCGATCTCCAACTGCTGGATGTGTTCTTTGAGGTTTTCGGCCTCCTCATAGAGCATTTCAAGGGTCTCTTCGTCCCCCTCGCTCTTGGCCAGCTCGAAATACTCTTGGGCATCTTCCAGGGCCGCTCTGGCCTCATCGTATTTGTTCAGCGTCCGCTCCAGTCGGGTTTTCTCCTGGGAGATCTTGGCCGCTTTGTCGGCATCGCTCCAAAAGTCGGGATTCTGTTGCATCGTCTCGATCTCTTGCAGTCGCGCCCGAATTTCATCGGGTTTGACGATGTTGGTGATGTTCTCCATCTTCGTGCTCAGGCTCTTGAGCAATTCGCCGTATTCGTAGGCATCCATTGAAAAGTCCCTTTTTAATAATGAACAACTAAAAATTATGGTCAGTGATGTTTGGCATCACTTTTCCGTCGAGAAACAAAGAGTCGGCATGAATTTTTTGTACTCTCCACTTATCGCTCTTAACTCTTCACTGACATAAGTTGGGGTAAGATTTTAGCAAAATTTCACCAAAGGCTCTCAGAATGGTCGTTGCTAGGGATTATAAAAGTTTCACCGAGGTACGGGATGGGCTGAAAGGGACGATTGGTTTCGTGCCGACGATGGGAGCGCTGCATGAGGGGCATCTTTCGCTGATCCGCCGGGCGAGGGAAGAGAACGATCACGTCATCGTCTCGATTTTCGTTAATCCTACCCAGTTCCTCGAAGGGGAGGATTTGGACAAATACCCTCGGCGGGAAGAGGCGGATCGGAAGATCTGCGAATTGGCAGGGGTGGACCTGCTCTATATGCCGACGACGGATCAGATCTACGAGGAGGATGAGCTTTGCATCGGCGCACCGAAAATTCGCGGTTATATTTTGGAGGGAGCCAAACGGCCGGGGCATTTCGACGGGATGCTACAAGTGGTGATGAAGCTCCTTAACCTCAGTCGGGCCGACCGGGCCTATTTCGGTAAAAAAGATGCCCAACAGTTGGCCCTGATCGAGCAGATGGTCCGCAACTATTTTATGAAGACCGAGATTGTCCCTTGCGAGATCGTCAGAGACGCCGACGGTCTGGCGCTGAGCAGTCGAAATCTCTATCTGAGTGACGAGGAGCGCCGCCGCGCCCTGAGCCTCTCCCGGGCGTTGAAAAAGGCGGGGAAGCTGATCCAGGGCGGCGAACGTAAAAGCGAAGTGATCCGGTCAGTCATGACCGGAGTTTTGGAGCCGGAAGTGACGAAGTTGGAGTATGTCGCGATCGTGAATCGGAAGTTTCAGCCTCTGGAAGAGGTGGTACCGGGTGAAACGATTATTTTAGTGGCCGCCTGGGTGGGGAAAACCCGCCTGATCGACAATCTGTGGGTGTAAGAGATAATTTTGGATTTTGAATGATGGATTTTGGATTAAAAGTGATGTAGCGTGGGATTGCTATCCCACAAAGTAAAGCTTTAGAACATATCCGGCAATGCCTCGTGCGGTGTAGGATGTTTTTTCTTCGGAGAAGCCGAGCGGCGGGGTATGAAATGGGTAGGGGATGGATGGGTGACGGAGCGGCTGCGCTTCTCTTGGCGGGCTTTTCGGCGCATCTGTTCCCGCTGTTTGCGTAGGAGCTCTTTGATCTGGCGGGTGCGCTTTTGCTGCTTTCGACGGGCGGCGGCACGGCGTTTGCGCTCCTGAGCCAACATCTCTTCCCGTTGCTCGGGGCTGAGATTGGGGTGGAGGTATCCCAACTCCACCAGGCTGTCGACGATCCTGCGGAAGGTGGGGACGGCGGACTGGGAGGCGAAATATTTGTGGTATTTGCTTGCTTCGATGACTAGCACTCCGATTTCGTAACGATGGCCCTGATCGTCGTCGGCGAAGCCGAAGAAAGAGCTGTTGTAGCGTTTGACATAATGGCCGTGGGCGGCGATGTGGGCGGTCCCGGTCTTTCCTCCGATCTCCAATCCGGGATACTGCGCGGCGACACCGGTTCCTTCCCGAACGACCTTTTTGAGAATCGTTTTGATTTGGCGGGCGGTTTCGGTTTTGATCGCCCGACGGCTTGGAAAGGTGGTCGGATCGATGCGGAAACAGCGTCCGTCGGCGGATTCCAGGTGGTCGATCATGTGGGGAGTGACGAGGATCCCTTCGTTATTGAATGTATTGTGCGCTTTGAAGAGTTGCATGAAAGTTACCAGCATTCCGTAGCCGTAAGCCTGGTTGGCTTCGTGAGGTTTTTTGGAGAGAAGGCGTGCCGATTTGATCCGTCCGGGAAGATCACGGGAGAGATCGATCCCGCTTTTTTCCCCGAGGCCGAAACGGCGAAGGCCGTCGTGAAACTCCCGGCCGGTAAGACGCCAGGCGATCTGGGAAATACCGATGTTGGAGGAGTGGACAATGATGTCCGTGGCAGTAAGCGAATCGAAGGCTTCATCGTCGGTGATTTTCTGACGTTTACTGATGTAGAAGGGGCCTCCGTTGTAGGTTTTGAACCAGGTGTCCGGTGTGACTCGGCCGTGATCGAGGGCGATGGCCAGGGTGAGCGGCTTGATGACCGAGCCCGGTTCGTAAAGATATTCGGTAAATTTGGCGTTGAGCTTGGGGATGTCGGCGGCGGTGATGTGGGCGGGATCGTACCGTTCGCTGCTGGCCAAAGCCAAGAGGCGTCCGGTGCGGCTCTCCATCACGGCGGCGATGATCTCTTTGGCCCCGGTCTCTTCCTTCATTCGGTCGAGAGTGACTTCGACACGTTTTTGTAGGGCGAGTGAAATCGTCAGGTGGAGGTTGTAGCCGTCTTTACGGGTGATGCGCACACTGTGCTTATCCCGAATCACCGCGCCGCCGACGTCCCGTTTTCCGCGAATCAAACCGTCGCGGCTCATGGCGAGATATTTTCCGTAACGTTTTTCAAGCCCTTTGACGCCGAAGATTTCACTGTAGCGCCCGACATTCTTCGCCCGAACGTATCCCAGAGCCGGGGTCAAAGTATCGTGCAGGGGGAATTCTCGGATTTCACCGTTTTCGACAATGTCGAGTCCGTAAAGGTGCGCCACTCCCCGCCGATCGACGACACTGCGGAAGACACCCAGGCGACGGAGCTTACGGGCCAGATCTTTGAGGTATACGGCGGTGGAGGCATCGACGGTTTTGCTGAGGGTGATATATCCGCGACGGGGATGCCCTTTTTTATCGTAAAAGGTTTTTTTGATCTGTGCTTCATCGAGGCCGCTGTATATCGAAAAGAGCCGGAAAAAGAGTTCACGTTTTTCCGGTACGATGCTGGGGGCATAGACGGTGGCAAGGTAGCTTTTGTTTGATCGGCTGAGGGTAAAGTTGTCGTCGGAGACGATGGCTCCTCGCAAAGCCCGATTATGGATCACGGCGGTTGCCGGGGGAAGATGCCGCTGTGAGGTGATGATCCGGTAGACGCTTCCCAGGAAGATCAATACCAGTAGGACCATTCCTCCAAAGAGCACGAGCAGTTTGATGCTCCGATTGCTGAGGATTTGATTGTTCTTCATCCCAACTTAATCAATGAAAGATTTGTCAGATAATCACAGTAACCGGGATGACTGTCGATCGCCGATAGCGATAATTTCACTGTGCGCGTAGAATTCGAGTTCATAAGACTCCCGTCTCAGCTGATTGCTATATTCCGAAAGAAAATAGGAAGTTATTTTAGTCAAATCTCTCTTCGGTTTGACTATAATTCCCCAGATTGATACTATTTAATAAAAATTTTGGGAATCTCGGGAAAGCCAATGTCGGATCGTCCTCTTTTTTATGCCGTCGTCGCCCTTTTTACTCTTTCGTTGGTGATGATCTATTCTCTCTCCACTTTCGCGACGCTCTATTTCGGATACGACAGTTTGCATTTTTTTATCCGACAAGCGATTGCGGTGCTGTTGGGGATCGCGATTCTTTACGGATTGAGTTGGCTCGATCCCGATCGATGGTTCGTTCCGCTGGGATTTGCCATTTTCATCCTCTCCTTGTTGGCGATGCTGGCGATGCCCTTTTTGCCCGAAACGTTGGTCAAAACAGTCCTCGGAGCCAAACGCTGGATCCGTCTGGGGCCGATCTCCTTGGCTCCGGTGGAGTTTTTCAAGGTCGGATTTGTCTTTTTCATTGCCTGGAGTTTCGCCAGAAAACTCGCTCACAAAGGAAAGCTCTCGCTTTTTCAGGAGATTCGAATCCTTCTTCCTTACCTTCTCGTTTTTGCTCTTGCGGTCGTCCTGATCGCCATTTTTCAGAAAGACCTGGGGCAGGTGGTGGTGTTAGCGGCGACCTTCATGGTACTTTTCGTGATGGCGGGACGAAGCCTGAAACTTTTCGTGCTTTTTGTGCTCTTGGGGTTTTTCGGCATCGTGGGATTGATTCTTATCGCGCCGCATCGGATGCATCGGATTCTTAGCTGGTGGTCGACGGTACAGGACAATTTTCTGAGTTTTTTCCCTCAGAGCATGGTGGAGAAGCTGCGTGTTCCCGAGGTGAGCGAACCTTACCAAATCTCCAACTCTCTCAATGCCATCTACAACGGCCATTGGTTCGGACAAGGGCTTGGAAACGGACAGTTCAAACTGGGCTATCTGAGCGAAGTACATACCGACTTCATTCTTTCAGGGTTGAGCGAAGAGTTGGGATATGTCGCCTTGGTGGGAGTCTCCCTCCTGATGCTTTTCGTCGTTTTTCGCCTGCTGCAGATCGCTTCACGCCTTCGGGAACCGGCTTACTATCTCTATACGGTAGGTGTGGCACTGCTGATTCTTTTCGCCTTCATCGTCAACAGCTACGGTATCTCGGGCATCACCCCGGTCAAAGGGATTGCGGTCCCCTTTCTCAGTTACGGCGGTTCGCAGATCCTCGCTTCCTCGATCGCGGTAGGAATGGTCCTGATGGTTTCGAAAAAGATCGAAACGAAAAAGAGAGGAGAGAAGCGATGAAAAGTATTGTCATGACGGGAGGGGGGACCGGGGGGCATCTGGCGATTGTCCGGGCGGTCAAGAGGGAGCTCGAAGGGCGGCCTCTGGTGTATGTGGGATCCACATCCGGGCAGGATCGTCGCTGGTTCGGTAAAGACGAAGCCTTCGGCACGAAATATTTCCTCGAAACACGCGGCGTGGTCAATCAGGGCTTCGGCGGGAAGATCCGATCCCTTGGGATGCTTGCCGGCGCGGTAAAAAAAAGTATGGGAATTTTGCGGGAGCAGGAGGCCGCCGTGGTTTTCTCGGTCGGCGGATATTCGGCGGCTCCGACGGCATTGGCGGCCAAAATGTTGGGAATTCCGCTGGTCATTCACGAACAAAACGCCGTCCCCGGAGCGCTCAATCGCCTACTCAAACCCTTTGCCGCCGTCTACCTAAGTGCCTTCGAGGAGGAGAGTCCCGTTCGGGCGTATCCCATCGACAAAATTTTTTTCGAAAAAGCCCGGGTGCGGCAGGAATTGAGGAGCGTACTTTTCCTCGGCGGATCCCAGGGAGCGGCGGCGATCAACCGCCTCGCACTGGAACTGGCTCCGGCTCTGAAGGCTCGGGGTATCGAAATTTTTCACCAGGCAGGAGAACGACATCTCGACAAGGTTCGGAGTGTCTACGAAGAGATGGGGATCGATGCGGAGGTTTTCGGCTTCAGCGATCGGATTCCCACGTATATGCAGCGAGCCGATTTCGCTGTGGCCCGGGCGGGAGCGTCGACACTCTGGGAGTTGGCGGCCAACGGCCTGCCGACCCTCTTCCTTCCCTATCCTTACGCGGCCGGTGACCATCAGTATCGCAACGCCGAGTATCTGGCGCAGCGTCGCCTCGCCTGGGTCATGCGGGAGTCCGATCTGGAAGAGGGAAAGGTCCTGGATCTGATGAAACAGGATCTCTCCCTTTTGAGCAAAGGTTTGATGGAGTTTACACCCCGGGAAGGGAGTCGAAAGATCGCCGAAATACTCGAAGAGTATCTTCGTTAGCGCAGTGTGGAGAGTCTGGAGCGCAGGATCCTTTCGAAGGCTGTGAAGTCCGGGAGTTCGAGATTTCCTTCTCTGCGCCGTTCTCCCCACATCGGTTCGGGGAAGTGGCTGTCGTTTTCATAACGGGCCATAATGTGCCAATGGACGTGAGGACAGTAATTGCCGAAACTGGCAAGATTGATTTTATGCGGGTGAAAATAGTCGCGCATCTCCTCTTCGATCACTGTAAGCAGTTCGAAGATCCTGCGGCGTAGGGGTTCGGGCAAGTCACTCATTTCACGATAGGGCTCTACCGTGAAGAGTTTGAGCCAGGGAATGGTGCTAGGCTCCCACTCCAGGGTGATCTCCTCGTCGGCATAAATCATGGTCTAGGGGCCCCTTCCGTCGGCTTGAAGCTTGTCGATACCGACTGGTCCCCGGGGGGAGGGGCGATGGTGCTTTTGCAGCGGAGGCAATCGCTTTGGGGCGCGGGTCCGCATCCGTTCAGCACGACAATCAAAGTGAGGAGAGTTGCGGCCCGAAGCGGATCATTTCTTCGCATCGTCGCTCGACTCCGGAGTTTCCGTTTCGACGTGTTCTTCGTCAAGTGCTTCCATCAATCCGCCGTCGTCTTCGGGCGCTTCTGCCTGGCGCAACTCTTCTTGCATCCAGCGATCCATCATTCCCAATTGCATTCCGATGAGGTCGATATCGCGCTTGCGAGCCCGTGGAGAGGGGAGCCAGGTGGCGACAAAATTGTCGCGGGCGGATCGGTTGACGCTTTCGATCAAAAATTCCGCATATTCCCGAACGCTCTGCGCTTCGACGGTTTCCCCTGTTTCATCGTTTTTGACCCGGATGATGAACCCCTCGGGCTCTTGGGAGATGATTTCGGCACTGACGGTCAGTAAACTTCCATTCGGATCGATGTTTTTGTCGGACATTATTTCTCCTGGCTTGGTCGATAGATTTGACGTGAGTGTAGCATAAGGGACGTAATATTACCGCACTAAGTCTCCGTGATTGTCGGGAAGAAGGAGAGTGAAAATTGCCCCCTCTTTACCGTTTTCTACCGTAACACTTCCTCCGAATTTCTCTTCGATGATTGTTCTGACCATGTAGAGCCCCACACCGGTTCCTCGTTCGGTTTTTGTACTGAAATAGGGTTCGAAAATTTTTTCAAGATGATTTGGGGGAATCCCTCCGGCATTGTCGCAGACACGGATACGGATTGCATCTTTTTCCCGACGGACATCGATACGGATACGGGGATCGGATACGTGGCGCTCCGTAAGAGCGTCGCGGGCATTGAGAATGAGATTGAGGAAGATTTGGGCGAACTGGTTGTGCATTCCGTGCAGTTCCACCGGGGCTTCTTCGCGGTAGTCGACGGCGATGTTTTTGTGGCGCAGATCGTATCCGACGATCTCCATCACCTTTTCGTAAGCCTGTCGGACGGTGAAATCCTCCGTTTCGGTCGCCGGTCTGTAGAAGTTACGGAAAGTGTCGATCGTCTCGGACATGAAGAAAATCTGTTCTTTAGCCCCGGAGAGCATCGTCTCGAGCCGGGCATAGTCGAGACGGCCGGTACGCCCCAGCGCCTTGATGTTTTGGAGGATCAGGCTTAGGCGGGTCAGGGGGTGACGCCACTGGTGAGCGATGTTGCCGATCATTTCGCCGAGTTCGGCCAGTCGGGCCTGGTGGATCAGGAGACGGTCTTTTCGGGCGTTTTCGAGCGTCTTTTCCCGGACCCTTGTCTCGAGGGTATGGGCGAACTCTTCGAGTTCTTGGCGTTGTCGTGCGACGAGTTCGAACATCCGCTCCGTCGGACGGGCCAGCAGCCAGGAGAGGGGCAGAGCCAGGAGGATCATCAAAAGCAGCATAAACCCCGCCGCCTGATAATCCGCCCGCTCGAGCGTCAGTGCGGTTCCGGGTCGGAGGGTGTAGGCGACGTAGAGCAGGCGGGTCCCCATCGGCATCGCTTTGACGTAGAGGCGTTGATCGGCCCGGAGATATTCATCGCCCGCCTTACGCGGTAGACGGTCGGCGGGAAGAGGGAGGAGCTCCGTGACTTTGAGCGGGCGGAAGTCGCGGTCATAGAACTTTCCTCCGGCGTAGACGATGTACCCGTCTCGGTCGAAGATCGTCGTTTGGAAAACGGGAGAACTTCCGAAAATTTGGATAATCTTTTTGGCGAAGGTATTGATGGTCAGAACCCCCCGGAATTTGCCGTGGAAATAGATCGGGGTGGAGAGGCGGAAGACGGGGACGACGGGGCGGACCACTCGGCCGTGTTCGATGTTGTAATCGATCTTGGAGGTATGAATCGCCCCCTCGGGGAGTTTGGCGCTTTCTTTGAAATAGTACCGGCCGGATTTGTCCTGGAGTTTCGCCGCTTTGTAGGGGTAGCCTTCGGGGCGATCCCGGTCGAAGCGGAGGCGTTCCCGGCCGTCGGGCCCGAGATAGCGCAGCTGCATATAGTCGTTGTGTTCGAGCATGATCGTCAAAAAGAGAAATTCCGCCGCATTGTGTGTCTGCGGGTTCGCCACGTAGCCGACGAAGTAGGGGTTGTGGGCGATGGCGAGAAGGCTGCGGGAGAGATCGTCGAGGTAGAGATTGAGAAAACGCTCTTTGTTGGCGGCTTCGAGGGTCACTTCGGAGCGGAACTTTTCCCGCTCTTTTTTGTCGATGAGCCAATGGGTAAAAAAGTAAAAACTCAACATCAAAACGATCCCATAGGTGAAGAAACTCAACGCGAGGATCGTCGAGAAACGGCGTCGGTTCAGCGGGCGAAGCTTAGGCATGAGGGATCCGGTAGCCTTCGCCCCGCAGATTTTCGATGACGTTTTCTTGCAGCTTGTCCCGGAGCTTTTTCATCGTGGTGCGCAGGGTATTGTCGCAGACCTCTCGGTCATCCCAGAGATAAGTCTTGAGGCTCTCTTTGCTGACGGTGTGCCCCCGGTGTTTGAGGAGCAGATAGAGCAGACGCCGCTCTTTGCGCCCGAGAGGGACTTCGTTGTCGCCTTCGTAGAGGCGTTCGTTTTTCATATCGAAGCGATAGCGTTCACCGAGAGGGAGGCTGCGCTCACCGTGACCTTTGACCAGGTGTTCGATACGCACCTCCAGCTCCTCCAGGTCGAAAGGTTTGCGGACATAATCGTTGCAGCCGCTGCGGTAGGCCTCTTTGAGGGTTTCGAGGTCGCTCATCGCGGTGATGAAAATCGCGGGAGTCTCGAGCGAAAGTTCCCGAAAGGTTCGCAGGACCTCCAGACCGCTGAGTCCCGGCGTGTTGATGTCCAGAAGCATCACGTCGTAGTGGGCGGGATTGGCCTCTTGGATCAGAGTCTCGCCGTTGTCGTAGAGATCGACCAGGTGGTCGAAGAGTTCGAAATAGTTTTTGATCTGTTCAGAGATGACGGGGTCATCTTCCAGCAGCAGCAGTTTCATCGTCTCCTCCACAGTCGAGATAGCGGTGTACCCAGGGGCTGTAATCGGTGAGGATCACATCACCGACGCTTCTCTTCAGCCCTGTGGCGTCATCGCGTACCCCGTAGATGCGCACGGTAATACCCAGGTAATGCCCCCGCCATCGGCGCCGGACCCCTTCGGGAAGAAGTGTCATCCCGTAGGCGGGATCGTCGTAGTCGGCGAAGAGATCTCCGAGTAGATCGTTGTAAGTGTTGAACGCTTCGCTCTCGCTCAAGGAAGCGGGGTCTCGCACGAGGATATGCAAAACGACCAACCCCCTGCCGGGATAACTGACGCGCCAGAGGCCGGGGTGTAGAGGGTAGCTCCGCTTTCCGACACGATGCAGCGCATCGGGGAGTGCCCAACCGTCCAAGACGGGTCGCAGACCGTGTCGGCGGAGCTGGTCCGGTGTCGGAGGGAGGGAGAGTCCCGCCTCGGGAAAATACTCGTCGAGAAAGGAAGCAAGCTCATCCTCCGCCTCGGGAAAAGAGCGGGGAGGGTAGTCGTCCGGACAGATCGACGCTGCATTCCCCCGCATACCTATCAAGAGGAAAAGGCCCAACACGAAGCGGCGTCGAGACTGTTTCATTTCGCTCAAAAACAGGTCGGGATGCTCTCGGAGTCGTTGGCGAACTCCTGGAGAAATTTGAGTAGACGGTCGTGTTCTCGAGCGAAGCGGGGACTTTTGAGATAAGCGATGACTCGCGTTGTGTTTTCTTCACCTTTGTGGAGGTCGATCAGCGCTTTGCCGTGGCGATCGAGCAGATATTTCCATTCCGACTGTGTCGCCATATTCCCGCCGAGTTTGCCCGAACCGTGGCAGGAGGAACAGGCGTGCAAGTAGTATTGCTGTCCGAGCTTTTCCTTGACGACGTGTTGTCCCCGGGGGCGGGCTTCGATGCCGGCGATACAGAGGGTCAAAAGGATTCCCGCGGCGAAAAAGCGTGTAATCGGGGAACGGGATTCAGTGGGCATGGTCGTGTCTCCTTCCATATTTGGTACCGTAGAGCCGATCGAAACGTTTGAGGGCTTCTCGACCCCAACGGATCAACTCGTCGGCTTTCCAGTACCCGTAAATGATCATATGCTTTGTGCCTTTGCGATAAAGTTTCTCTTCCCGAGGCCCCATAAAGACAAAAGCGGGGGTCATATTGACGATAAAACGCTCGGGTGCCTGATCGGCGGTCTCCTCCTCGATACTGTCGCTGCCGGTGGAGACATCCAGGGTCAGCAGCACAAAGTTCTTTGTGAAAAAGCGCTGTAGTTTGGGATCGGGAAAGACCTCTTCGATCATTTTTGGACAATAGAAACAGCGGCGGGAGTGGAGAAAAAGAACGATCGGTTTTTTCTCTTTCAGTGCCAATTCTTCGGCATCTTCGAGATTCTGCATCCAGGGCAAAGAGGCGGCGTGCAGTCCGATTGCCCACAGGCAAATCAGCGGGAGTAATCTTTTCCATTTTTTCATTCGTTGACTCCTTCGTCGGTACGGTAATCATCGGACACCCCTTGCGCTTCGTCTTTGCATTGTAAAGAAAAGTCATTTAAATTCGGGTACGTCGCAAACGGCACTTTGGGGGCACTTTTTGCCTCTATCATTGCAGGTAGAGGAGACTCTCCTCGGAGCCTAGAAGGAGGAAAAGATGGTTGGAAAGTTGAAAATCGGCGCGATCACTGTGATCGCCGGAACGACGATGATGCTCTCCGCCGCGATGCACGAGAAGGGATCGACCGTGGTCCCCAAGAGTGTCTCGGGCGGAGACAGCTGTGTGAAGTGTCACAAGGGGATCGAGTCGATCCGTGATCCCAAATCGGATATGATGAAACAGATCGTCGCTATGGGCAAAGGAATGGGCGACAGCGGCGGTTGCGTGGTCTGCCACGGAGGAAACCCCAAAGCCGGTACCGCCGAAGAGGCTCACAAGGGTGCCCCCAAAGCCCATCCGGGCGGTCTCACCGCCTTCGTCCGGGATCCGGGGAGCTACTGGATTATGGACAAGACCTGCGGTCTCTGCCACGCCGACACCGTCGCCAATATGAAAAAAGCATTGATGGCTACCGAGGCGGGCAAAATCCAGGGCAATCTTCATACGTGGGGCACGGAGCCTACGATGAAAGTCAAATTTGCCAACTATGACATCAAAGACGAAGACGGAGCCAAGCCCGCCTGGGGGACCGATACCTATAAAAAATATATGCTGGCGATGATCCACAAATTTCCCGATCAATTCCCGACCGAGCTCAAGCAGCTGCCGCCCCCGCCCAAAAGTGATGCGCAGCTGGAGAAGAAACCCGGGGAGAGCGAGGCCGCCTATCAAGCCAGAGTCGCCTACCATGCGTCGATCACCTATCAGCGCAGTGATTGTCAGCGCTGCCACATCGGTGTGCGCGGACGTAAGGGACGAGGAGACTGGCGAGGGATGGGATGCTCCGCTTGCCATATTCCCTACGGGAACGAGGGCTTTTATGAAGGGGGTGATCCGACGATCGACAAGAAAGAGCACGGCCATCTGCTGGTGCATGAAATGCAAGCGAGCCGGGAGGCCAAGGTCCATGTCCCCAGTACCGGGGTAACCTTCAGCGGAATCCATCCCGAAACTTGCAACTCCTGCCACAACCGGGGTAAGCGGATCGGTGTCAGCTACATGGGTCTGATGGAGCAGCCCTACAGCTCACCGCTCATGCCCGGCGGCAAGGCCCAGCTCAAGACCCACGGCAAACGCTACAAGCACATCAAGGAAGATCTGCATTTCAAAGCCGGCATGACCTGCCAGGATTGTCACACCTCCATCGATATGCACGGCGACGGTACGCTCTACGGTTCGACTCTGGGGCAGGTGGAGATCGAGTGCAGCGACTGTCACGGAACGACCCGCAAATACCCTTGGGAGCTTCGGATGGGCTACGGGGAGAAAGAGTTCGCGATGGGCGCCCCCAAAGGCCCCCGCGGTCTGAGCAAAAAGCTCCCCGCCTGGATGCAGCAAGGCACCGTCTACAAGCCGATGGACGGTTACCTGCTCACCACCCGGGGCAACCCCTTCGGCAACGTGGTCAAAAAGGGCAACAAGGTCATCGTCCATCTGGCCAGCGGCAAGGATCTTGAGGTACCGCTGCTCAAAAACAAAGAGAAGAAAAAGCAGCTCTCCGAAGCGGGAGAGGTGGCGATGCATCAGGTCAAGGCGCATATGGATAAATTGGAGTGCTACAGCTGCCACAGCGACTGGGCACCTCAGTGCTACGGCTGTCACGTCAAAGTCGACTACACCAAAGGCAAAAGCAAAATCGACTGGATCGCCAGCGGCAGTACCCACTTCGCCAACGGTGAGACCAGCGAATCGGTCCTGGGCACCCACGGCAAAAAACAGATAGGTAAAGCGCATGAGACCCGCAGCTATCTGCGCTGGGAGGATCCGATCCTTGGCATCAACGGTGAAGGTCTCGTGACCCCGATCATCCCCGGATGTCAGGTGACCTATACCATCATCGGTCCCGACGGGCAGACGGTGGTACTCAACAAACAAGCACGGGTCATGGACAACGGTCTGAAGGTCGATGCCATCGATATGTCGCCGGTGCAGCCCCATACCACGGGCAAAAAGGCTCGCAGCTGCGAGAGCTGCCATAGTAATCCCAAGGCACTGGGTTACGGCATCGCCGACGGACAGTTCCTCACCGATCAGGACAAAGATCTCAAAGTGGATCTTCAGGATCTGGCCACCGGCAAATTCGCCTCGAAACACACCACGATCCAGATCAAGGCGATCCCGGGTATGAACTTCGACTGGTCCAAGGTGGTTGACCGCAAAACCGGCAAGCAGATCGTCAACGTCGGATCCCACTGGCCCGCCTCCCGCGCCCTAGACAAAGAGATGCGCGACAAGATGGAGCGGACCGGGGTCTGTATGGGATGTCACAAAAATATGACCAAGGAAAAGCTCTGGTCCAAGGTCAACAGGACTCCCGGAATTTTGAGCGACAAACAGCATCAGGAAGTGATGGACAAACTGCTGCATGCCGGTGCGAAAAGCGGTTTGAAATAGACGCATATCTTCCCGCCTCGAGGGGCAGGGAGATCGTTGGACGCTGACTCGGATTTTTTCGGAATCGGCGTCGAGCGATTGCACAACGATTTTGCTGGAGAAGAAAAGGATGACTATGAAAAAAATCGGATGGATTTTGGCCCTCTCGGCGGCATTGATAGCGGGGTGCGGGGAGCATAAAAGCGAAGCGAAAAAGATCGAATCGTCTGCGTCGGAACAAGCAAAATCAACGGGTTCCACTGCAGCGGTTCCTCCCCAAAAATCCGAGGGATCCACAGGCAAAGCCCTGCGTGCGATCGGGAGCAAAACGTCGCGGAGTACGCTGAGACTTTCGGCTTTCTACCGAGTTTTTAAGGACGGAGCCGACATCGATCCCCGCGGGAAACCGATGCTGCTGGTCTTCGGCCAGCCCCAGGACCCTTACACGCAAAAGCTTCAGCAGGATGTCGCCAAGAATGCGGAGTTGGCCGCGGCCCTCGAAAAGGACGTCACTCCTATCTATATCGATGCGACGAGCAACAAACGGCACAAGTTTTTCCATAACGGGGAAGCGATGGACGTGGATACGAAAACGCTGGTCTCCATCTATCATATCGACGCGACGCCGACGCTGATCTTCACCGACGAAAAGGGCAAAACGATCTTTAGTATTCCCAGCTATCTGCCGCCCAAAAAATTCGAGCCAGTTCTCCGTTTCATTCACGAAGGTCTATGGCGAGGTAAAAACCGGGAAAACGGTGAGGTGGAAGAGGCGTTGAAATCCTATTTCAAAGCACACGGGATCGCAATAGGAGGCAAGAAATGATAAAAAAAATGTTTGCAGTCCTGGCGATTTTTTCGGTAGTGCTTTTCAGCGGATCGATGGTCAAATTCAGTCAGACGATTCCCTACAGCGGCAAGCCGATTATGCTCCTTTTCGATTCGAAAAGCTGCCCTTACTGTGCTCGGATGAAAAAAGAGCTCGAAAGCAATCCCTCCCTCCACAAAGTCGCCCGGGGCTTCGACATTTACCGCATTCCCCGCGACGACTACAAACGCTATACGATTCTCGGAAATCCCACCACGACGCAAAATCTTCAGATGCTTTATCGCGTCAAAGTCACCCCGTATGTTGTACTTTTGAATTCCAAAGGCGAAAAGATCTGGCAACTCCCCGGCTACGTCAAACCCTATGTTTTGGGCAAAATTATGGAATTTGTCCAGGGAGTCGACAAAGGGACCTATAAAAAAGAGGAATGGAAAGAGTATCTGAAGAAAAATGGGATCATTTGACGGGCGGAGCCCGTTGTTATTGGTATATTAGGAGAGAATAGATGATCAACCCCAATGTACAAATATACCAATAACCAATACACAAAAATTCAAGCAGTATATTCATGAAACGTATTATCGATCTTCTCTTCTCCATCAAAACCACGCTCCTCCTGCTGTCGATCCTCGGCATCGGGGCGGCGGTGGCGACCTTTCTGGAAAACGACTACGGCACTTCCACGGCACGGGTACTGGTCTACTACAGCTGGTGGTACATCGGGACGCTTTTTCTGGCGGGGATTAACCTGGCCGGGATTATCCGGCGCTACCGGATGTGGAGGCATCCGCCCCGTTTTCTCTTTCACAGCGCCTTTCTACTCATCGGGATCGGGGCGGCGACGACCCACTATTTCGGCCAGGAGGGAGTCTTGCACATCCGGGAGGGATCGAGCGAGAACCGGATGCTTACCGCCGAGCCTTA
Organism: Nitratifractor sp.; assembly: GCA_015486995.1. Lineage (GTDB taxonomy): Bacteria > Campylobacterota > Campylobacteria > Campylobacterales > Sulfurovaceae > Nitratifractor. The sequence goes on from WFQO01000130.1 coordinate 28,993, forward strand.
CCTGCAGGTGACGATCCGCACGTCCAAAGGGGCCTGGTATCAGGAGTTTCAGAAAGACTTTTCCGCCATCGGAAACAACGACTTCAAAGAGGTCATCCTCTTCGACGGAGGCAAAGAGCTCTCGGTAGAGTTCGTCGACTACAAATTCGCTAAAAAGGGGCGGGCGACGATGGGGCTGCTGACGGTGAAGGTCTGCTATGCCGGAAAGTGCCGCCAGACCCGACTGGTAGGCAAACGGGGGGCCAAGGGTTTCGCCAGGACCCTGGATTTCGGCGAGGTGAAGGTAACGGTGGAGTTCGGCAGCAAAGTGGTGAAGCTCCCCTTCGCCCTGAAGCTGCGGGATTTTCAGCTGGAGCGCTATCCCGGCTCCATGGCTCCCAGCTCCTATGCCAGCGAAGTGACGGTGATCGATCCTCAATCGGGGAATTTTGATTATCGGATCTATATGAACCACACTTTGGAGCATCGGGGATACAAATTTTTCCAGAGCTCCTACGATCAGGATGAGCGGGGAACGATCCTCAGCGTCAACGATGATCCGGGCAAATGGCCCACCTATCTGGGCTATATCCTCCTGGCGTTGGGGTTGCTCTGGAACCTCTTCGATCCGACGTCGCGTTTCGGGAAGCTGGTGCGATACCTGAAAGCCACGGCGCCGCTGGGGATACTCCCGCTCCTTTTCGCTCTCTTCACCGTGACCCCGCAGGCGGCGACTCCGGCCGACTTCGAAAAGTATCTTCCGGCCTATGCCCAGGGTTCCAAGGCCGCGGCGGAGGATTTCGGGCGCCTCATCGTCCAGTCCCCCATGGGTCGGATGGAGCCGGTCAACTCTCTCGACACCCAGCTGCTCTACAAACTCCACGGCTCTCTCTCCTGGCGGGGGATGGATCAGGATCAGGTGCTGCTGGGGATGTTGAGCCGCCCCGAGCTCTGGCGTTATGCCCGCCTGATCCGGGTCAAATCCCCCAAGCTTCGGAAAGTTCTGGGACTCCCTAAAGGGGAGAAGTTCGCCGCTTTCGCCGACGCTTTCGAGGGGAAAAACAACTACAAGCTCAAAAAGTATGTCGAAGCGGCCAACCGGATCAAACCGGGAGAGCGGGGGACCTTCGAGCGGGAGGTGATCGCTCTGGACGAGAAGCTCAACGTCATCTACATGGTCTTCTACGGCAACCTCTACCGGATCTTCCCGATGCCGGGCGATCCCCACCATACCTGGTACAACCCCCGCGATGCGATGCAGAAGTTCGCCGGCAAAGAGCGGGCGACGGTGGAGGCGCTGACCCGGCACTTCATCGATGCCGCCGCTGCGGGAGAGTGGCCGTCTGCCCGGGGGATGATCGCCCAGATCCGACACTATCAGCGGCGCTACGGTGCCGAGCTGATCCCTCCCAAAGAGAAGGTCGAGGCGGAGCTCTTCTACAACCGGCTCCATCTCTTTCCCCGTCTGGTGGGGATCTATCTCCTGTTGGGATTGGTGCTGATCCTGGCGGGCTTCGCCGAGATCCTGCGGGAGCGGCCCGGTCCCTGGTTTGGCCGGATCCGTCTGGGGGCGGGTGTAGTTTTGATTCTGCTTTTTGCGCTGCACACTTTCGGATTGGGACTGCGCTGGTACATCGCCGGGCACGCTCCCTGGAGCGACGCCTACGAGTCACTCCTCTATATCGCCTGGTCGGCGATGCTGGCGGGATTGATCTTTTTCCGTCACTCGCTGCTGGTGCTGGGAGCGACGGTCATGGTGGCGGGGATCTTCCTCTTCACCGCCCACCTGAGCAATATCAACCCCCAGATCACCAATCTGGTCCCGGTGCTCAAATCTTACTGGCTGACGATCCACGTCTCGGTGATCACCGCCAGCTACGGCTTTCTGGGGTTGGGGGCGCTCATCGGCTTCATCGTGCTCTGGCTCTTCATCTTTCGTCATCCGACGCGACGTCCCCGGATCGACCGAGCGATCCATCGGCTGGTGGCCGTGGACGAGGCGGCACTGATCATCGGCCTCTCGATGCTGACGGTGGGCAACTTCATCGGCGGGGTCTGGGCCGACGAATCCTGGGGCCGCTACTGGGGGTGGGACCCCAAGGAGACCTGGGCTTACGTGAGCATCGTCGTCTACACCATCGTTCTGCATCTGCGCCTGGTCGCGAAATGGGACCGCCCCTTCATCCTGGCCACCGCCTCTTTTCTGGCCTTCGCTTCGGTCATCATGACCTACTTCGGGGTCAACTTCTATCTCAGCGGGATGCACTCCTACGCCACCGGCGAACCGGTTCCGATCCCCAACTGGGTCTATGTCGCCGTCACCGTTGCGGCAGTCACCATCGCCCTGGCCTGGCCGAAGCGGAAGCTGGAGCGGTTGAGGTTGAAAAAATGTTCGAGCCAAACGGGAGGATCTGTGAAGCAA